>JAJFTY010000085.1 GCA_021372695.1 Deltaproteobacteria bacterium | reverse complement strand
AAGAGGCCGAGCTGCTGCGGGAAGAGGTGGGGCCAGTACCACTTCTCGGCAAAGGACCAGATGACGAGGCTCGAAAGCGGCAGGAAGATCACCATGGCCGCGATGACCACTCCCGCCATTCTCAGCGTGCGACGCAACATAAAAACCCTTCCCTCACCCTTTCGGGTTTCACACGGTCTCCCGGATCCAGCAGACTGCTCTTACAGACTGTTCAAAAGCTGGCGACTCGTAGAAAGCCGGAAATCCACCACCAACGTCATACCGGCGAAAGCCGGTATCCAGGCGTCGTCCCGGTGAACCTCGGACCATGTCCGGGCCAGGCGCCGGGAACCAGGAATACAAAACACTGGCCCCCGGCTTCCGCCGGGGTGACGGCTTCCTATGAGTGCGTCAAACTTTGACCGACGGGCGTTTTTCAACAGCCTGTTTAACTTCCTTTCTGAGAGATGGTCTTCAGATAATACCCGGCCACCCCCATGGCCAGCAGGTACGACACCACGCCGAGCGCGTTCGCCGTACCGTAGTCCATCTGGTAGTTGATCCGGTAGAAGACGTCGATCATCACCATCTGCGGCGGCTCCCCGCTGCCGATCATGAGCGGAACGGAAAACGACGCCAGCATCGAAGTGAACATGAAGGCCCCCGCCACCGCGAGCGACGCCTTCGACATCGGCAGGAGGATGCCCTTGATCTGCTGGAAGGTGGTGGCCCCGAAGTTCCGCGCCGCCTCCAGGTAGGTCTCGTCCACCGAGCGGTAGGAGCCCAGCACCAGCAGCACCGCCAGGGCCAGGTTCTTCCAGATCAGGCAGACGGAGATCCCGATCCAGCCGAAGGCGATCGAGGGCGGATCGGCCATGTTGACCAGGCCGATCTGGGAGAGCGCCGCGTTCAGCGTCCCCTTGGGTGCCAGGAGCACCCGCATGGCGTGCCCCACGACCACGAAGGGGATGAAGAGGGGGATTTTGAAGAGGAACTCGACCGTCCTGTTGACGTGGATCCTCAGGTACCCGCACAGAAAAATGGCGATCCCGAGCACCGCCGCCAGGCTGAAGAAGGAGATCCAGAGCGTATAGAGGATGTCGTACTTGTAGAGCCGCCAGACCAGGTAGTAGTTCCGCCAGCTCCAGTGGTCATCGCGCAGCAGGCTCAGGTAGGCTGACGAGAGGAACGGGATGAAGAAGAGCCAGATGACGATGGCCAGCGGCGGCAATGCGATCAGAAGACAGGCCAGACGATGAGAGAGTCGCATAGGGAATGAGGGCAGGGGGCCAGGCCCCCCGCCCCGTCTTCTCCTTCTTGTTGTTTTCGGGAGGTCAGTTCTCCTCGTACGCCGTCAGCACGTCCTTGAAGTACTTCTGCTGCGGGAACATCAGCCCGTTCTTCTCCAGGACCTCGGGCGGCATGTCCGCAAAGAGCATGGCCTTGGCCTTGGCCGAAACCACGGGCAGCACGTACTTGGCATCGATGCCCGGGAGCCATCCCATCCGCTCCACGACCACCTGGGCCTGCTGCTCGGGCGACGTGATGAATTCCACGAACTTCTTGGCCATCTCGTAGTTGGCCGCCTTCTTCGAGATCACCAGGTACATGGGCTGGCCTGGGAGGCCCGGAGAGATCAGCTTCATCTTGATCTTGGGGTCCATCCGGTTTTCGTTCTTCATGCTGATGACCATGTCCACCCAGACCGGGCCCATGGCGATCTCGCCCCGGTTGATCTTGTCGAGCGTGTCGTTGTTCCCGGTGGTCATGGTCACGGGGAGGGACTTCAGCTCCTTGATCGCCGCCGGCCACGACGCCTCGGCGGCTGGGTCATAGGCCCCCTTGGCGTACTGGTCGTACTTTCCGCTCTTCCAGTAGACCCAGCCGGTGACGAAGCCGGTGCCGCTCATCCCGCCCTTGACCCCGTTGTACCCGAACTTCTTCGGGTTGGCCTTGATCCAGGCCACCAACTCCTCGAAGCTGTTGGGCGGGCTCTTGACCAGGTCCGGGTTGTAGGCGAGTGCGACCTGGCTCTGGAACATCGGCATCACGTACCCCTCGACGTTGAAGCCGAGCGCGTTTCTGCCGTTGGCCGCCGACATCATCTTGAAGGTGGAGATCTCCGGACAGTACTTCGCCAGCAGATCGTTCTGGATCATCTGCGGCATGATGCTCTGGTGGATGACCGCCACGTCGATGTCGTATTTGGCGACGTTCGCGTCCTTCTGGCTTTTCAGCTTCTGGTAGATCACCTGGCTCCCCGGGTCGCCCGGGCCGCTGCCGACCGCGTTGATCTCCACATTCGGGAACTTCTTGCTGAAGGCCGGGCCGAAGATGCTCTTCTGCAGTTCGTGCATGTTGGTGTCCCCGGCGGTGACCACGTTCAGCACGATCTTCTCGGCGGCGAAGGCCGAGGCCGGACCCCACGCCAACAGGGCCAATCCGAGCACCAAAATCGCCAGGGGAAACAATATCCGTCGCATGAGGTACCTCCTTTTCTCCGCCTTTGCGGAACCATGACGACGCGCCGCATGGGCGCGCCGACGCCGTGAGGAAACACCAAACGTAGTGCGGACTCGAACTGTACGACTGATACCAAGCTGTGAATGACTGATGCCAAACTGGAACACTGATTGAATACGGCGCGAGAATATGAAAAGCGGTTTTCATTGTCAAGGAGATTTTGGGAGTATCGCGTACCGATTCGGTGACGTCTTAGGCGGGGCCGATCGATCCGGCCCCGCCTAAACTTCTTCATGATCCCAGTTCTCACGAACTAGGCTTCAATCTACCGAAAGTCTTCCGAGTCGACGATGAACTGCTTGTCCAACTTATAGATTTCGGTGGGGAAGCCCGGCGCCGCCTTGTCGATGACCTTGCGTATGGAGTCGGCGTCTTTTGCATCCCACTCGCAGTAGAGCTTGCCTTCGTCGGGCACGTAGGTGCTTCGTACCCAGTAGGCATCCAATGTGTGATTCGCCTTGATGGCCTTGGCCACCGGCGCTGCGGCTTCCATGGTCATCCCCTTGCCGACGGGGTGTACGATCAGGAATTTAGGCATGTTCATTTCCCTCCTTTCAATCGACTTGAGATCACTTCGTCAACACCTTGATCATTTCGTCCACATGGCTGACCGATACGATGGGGTGAACCTTGAAACGGACAAAGGGATTGTACTGTTGCATCATATTGATTACGTCCATCTCCGTTCCTTCCGAGACGGCATACCCGTTGTTTTCGGCAAGGTACACGCCCCAATCCTTGACCAACCCTTTCTTCATGTCCTGCTTGACCATCTCCAGCAGGAAACTCGTTGCCACCCCTCTGTCTTTCGCTTTCACGGGAATTTTGGATTCGTTCAATTCCCAGAGCATGAGATACTTTCCCATAATGGTCCTCCTCTAAAAAAGACGGTCAAATACGATGGATCGATTCATGCGAAAACGGCATCCCGAGCAGGAGGGTTAGCCCCCACAGAGGCAGGTTCGCCTCCATGGGAGCCACGCTATCGGTACTTTCCGGAAGAGTCTTCTCATGGCAACCTCCTGAAATTTATGTGCAGGAGCCTTGTCCAAGAGGGGAGGGCGGAGAGACAGATGGGGGTCAGGATGTTTTCAGTCCATGCCAATGGAGCTGAGCTGAGATGGAGAAGCGAAGGAGCCCGACGGCGAATCTATTGGGATGACAAATGGAAGAAGCCTCCGAGGGAGTTTCTGCACTCCCTCAGAGGCCCCGCATGATCAGACTTTGATCCCCGCATCCTCTCATCTTGTCCACCTTTTGGCGGAAGGAGACCGGTTGATCGGTTCAGACGGCGATAAGAGCGCTAAACGGTTCGTGTAGTGCAGGAAATATCAAAAATCTCCGGATGTCAATCGATATTTATTTTGACGGACGGCAAGGCAAGCGCAAAAAAGACGGTGTATCATCGACGACCGATGCTGAACTTCATCCCGTCGTAGGCGACGCGGATCTTCTTGCCGGCAAGCGCTTTGATGAGGTCGCGGTGGCCGAGGTTCTGGTGGCTGATGTGGGTCGCCACGAGCATGCGGGGGGAGAATCTTCGCTGGAGTTCGATCAGGCTTTTGATGTCGGTGTGACCGGCCTGGGCCGGCCCTGCGAAGGTGCACTCATAGATCAGGCAATCCAGCCGGGCGGCGGAAAGGAGTTCGGCTGTCTGCGCGGGCAGATCGGCCGGAGCGTCGACCATGTACGCCATGCGCGTCCCGTCGGCATCCTCGAAGAGGTAGCCCAGGGTCTCGCCGCCGTCCGTCTCTCCCGCCGGCCGCAGATGGTTCGTTTCGAGCGGCGTCACCCGGCAGGAACCGAGGGTGAGGGGTTTGTAGGCTGCAATCGGACGGAAGTCGACGAAGGAACCCTTCCGGCCCGTGGGCGGGTAGTCGTTCTTCGGGTCCAGCCCCTGGAGACGGCCGGTCAGGACCTCGGCGGGGAGGTAGGCCGTGACGGACTTGGCCTCGCGGACGCCGTTTCTGGGGACGGCATCGATCAGGTACTTGAGACCGAGAGTGTGGTCCTCATGGCGGTGGGTGATCAGGATGGCCGCCAGCTTTTCCGCGTCGAGGCCGGAGCGATCCCAGGCCATCTTGAACTGCGGTGGCATGTCGAGGAGGATGCCCTGCCCCGAGGCGAGCGTCACATGGGCGCAGGCGTTCTGGCGGATCTCACGGCCCCCGAGCCGCCTTGCCTCGGCGCAGATGCGGCAGCGGCAGAGAAAGGCCGGAATCCCTTCACTGCCGCCCGATCCCAGGATTCTCACTTCCATGGCCGACGCCTCGTCTTGCCGCCCCTCGCGCATGGGAGGGGAAAGTCATTTTTACGAAGCTGAATCCACCCGCACGTCATACCGACGAAAGCCGGCATCCAGACGTCGTCCCGGCGAACCCCGCATCGGAGTCCGGGGCAGGCGCCGGGAACCGCCATTGCACTGGACCCCGGCTTCCCGGGGTGACGACTTATTACGAAGCCGTCAAGGTTACTTTCCCCGTGATTCCCCGCCGTAATTCCGCAATTCCAATTCCGAGTGGTAGCTCTGCAGCGACCGGGCCCGGCCGTGCCCCTGCCGGAAGGACGTGATCCCCTTCACGGCGGCCACGGCGGCCGCGATGGTCGTGATGTAGGGGATCTTGTACTTGATTGCCGCCTTGCGGATGTAGGAGTCGTCGTGCTGGCCGAGCCGGCCTTCGGGCGTGTTGATGACGAGCTGAATGCTCCCGTTCATGATCGCATCGACGATGTTGGGCCTCCCCTCGTGCATCTTGAGGATCGGCTCCGCCGGGACGCCGTTGTCGGCCAGGAATTTCTGCGTGCCCGAGGTGGAGACGATCTTGAACCCCAGCATGTGGAAGGCCCTGGCCGTCTCCAGTGCGCCGCTCTTGTCGTTGTCGTTGACGGTGATGGAGACCGTGCCCTTCGAGGGGAGAACCTGCTGGGCCGCCTCCTCCGCCTTGTAATAGGCGAGACCGAAGGAGTCGGCGAGCCCCAGAACCTCGCCGGTGGAGCGCATCTCCGGTCCCAGCACGGGGTCCACCTCCTGGAACATGTTGAAGGGGAAGACCGCCTCCTTGACGCCGAAGTGAGTGAAGAAGTGGGGCCGGATCCGCAGGTCGGCGAGCTTCCTGCCCAGCATGACCTGGGTGGCGATGCGGGCCATGGAGATGTTGCACACCTTGGAGACCAACGGCACCGTCCTGGAGGCCCGGGGATTGGCCTCCAGGATGTAGACCATGTCCCCGGCGATCGCGTACTGGATGTTCATGAGGCCCACCACGCCGAACTCCACGGCGATCCGTCGGGTGTAGTCGCGGATGGTCTCCATGTGGCGGGCCGGGATGCTGATCGGCGGGATGACGCAGGCCGAGTCGCCGGAGTGGATGCCGGCCAGTTCGATATGCTCCATGATCGCCGGCACGAAGGCGTCCGTCCCGTCGGAGATGGCGTCCGCCTCGCACTCGATCGCGTTCTCCAGGAACTTGTCGATCAGGATCGGCCGCTCCGGGGTCACGCCGACGGCCGCCGCGACGTAGCGCCGGAGCATCTCCCCGTCGTGGACCACCTCCATCCCGCGGCCGCCCAGGACGTAGGAGGGGCGGACCATGAGCGGATAGCCGATCCTGTCGGCGATCTCCATAGCCTCTTCGAGGTTGGCGGCCATGCCGGAGGCCGGCATGGGGATGCCGAGCTCCTCCATCATCTTCTTGAAGCGGTCCCGGTCCTCGGCCATATCGATCGTCTCCGGCGACGTGCCGATGATGCGGACGCCGGCCGCGGCGAGCTCCTGGGCGAGATTAAGGGGGGTCTGGCCGCCGAACTGGACGATCACCCCCTCCGGCTTCTCCTTCTCGTAGATCGAGAGCACATCCTCCACGGTGAGGGGCTCGAAGTAGAGCTTGTCGGAGGTGTCGTAATCGGTGGAGACCGTTTCCGGGTTACAGTTGACCATGATCGATTCGTACCCCTCGTCCCGGAGGGTGAAGGCGGCATGCACGCAGCAGTAGTCGAATTCGATCCCCTGGCCGATCCGGTTCGGTCCGCCGCCCAGGACCATGATCTTCTTGGGGTTCTTGGTGGCGCTCACCTTGTCGGGGGCATTGTAGGTCGAGTAGTAGTAGGCGGCATTCTCGACGCCGCTCACGGGAACGGCGTCCCAGCACTCCACGACGCCGAGGCCGGCCCGCTTCCGGCGGATCTCCGGCTCGGGGAGCCCCAGAATCTGGGCGAGGTAACGGTCGGAGAAGCCGTCCTGCTTGGCCTGCTTCAGCAGGGCGTCCGGCAGCGCTTTCCCCTTGTATTTCAGGATCTTCTCTTCCAGCGCCACCAGTTCTTTCATCTGTTCGATGAACCAGGTCTTGATGTAGGTTCTTCTGTGCAGCTCCTGGACGTCCGCACCCTTGCGGAGCGCCTCGTACATGATGAACTGGCGCTCGCTGGAGGGCTCCGCCAGGAGCTCCATCAGCTCCTCCAGGGATTTGGTGTGGAAATTCTTGACGAAGCCCAGGCCCGCCCGTCCCTTTTCGAGGGAGCGGATCGCCTTCTGGAAGGCCTCCTTGTAGGTCTTGCCGATGCTCATCACCTCGCCCACGGCGCGCATCTGGGTGCCGAGCTTGTCGACCGACCCGGGGAACTTTTCGAAGTCCCACCGGGAGAACTTCACCACCACGTAGTCGCCCCAGGGGGTGTACTTTTCCAGGGTCCCTGCTCGCCAGTAGGGAATCTCGTCCAGGGTCAGCCCCCCGGCCAGAAGCGACGAAACGAAGGCAATCGGGAACCCGGTGGCCTTGGAGGCCAGCGCCGAGGAGCGGGAGGTGCGGGGGTTGATCTCGATCACGACCACCCGGTCCGTGACCGGATCGTGGGCGAACTGGATGTTCGTGCCGCCGATCACCTCGATCGCCTCGACGATGGCGTAGGAGTGCTTCTGGAGCCGGGTCTGAAGCTCTTCGCTGATCGTCAGCATCGGCGCCGTGCAATAGGAGTCACCCGTGTGGACCCCCATGGCGTCCACGTTTTCGATGAAGCAGACGGTGATCATCTGGTTCTTGGCGTCCCGGACCACCTCCAGCTCCAACTCCTCCCACCCGAGGACCGATTCCTCGACGAGGATCTGCCCGACCAGGCTCGCGGAAATTCCACGGCCGGCCACGACCCGCAGCTCCTCGACGTTATAGACGAGGCCGCCGCCCGTGCCGCCCATGGTGTAGGCCGGGCGGATCACCACCGGATAGCCGAGGGTCGCGGCGATGTTCTCCGCCTCCTCGATCGTGTAGGCGGGCTCGCTCTTGGGCATGTCGATGCCGAGGCGGTTCATGGTCGCCTTGAAGGCGATCCGGTCTTCGCCCCGTTCGATGGCGTCCACCTGGACCCCGATCACCCGGACCCCGTATTTTTCGAGCACACCCGCCTTGTGAAGCTCTGAAGTCAGATTCAGCCCCGTCTGGCCGCCGAGGTTTGGGAGGATCGCGTCGGGCCGCTCGTTCTCGATGATCTCGGTCAGCGACTGGAGGTTCAGGGGTTCGATGTAGGTGACGTCGGCCATGCCGGGATCGGTCATGATGGTGGCCGGGTTGGAGTTGACCAGGATGATCCGGTAGCCGAGTTTGCGCAGGGCCTTGCACGCCTGGGTGCCCGAGTAGTCGAACTCGCAGGCCTGCCCGATGATGATGGGGCCTGAACCGATGATCAGAATCTTGTCGATGTCGCTTCGCTTCGGCATGGGGACTCTCCTTTGGTTGGGTGCTTTCCTTGACCGGGAGGGGACTTTATTTTTTCGCGCGGAGTATAAGGAAAGCCTCCCGGAGTGTCAAACACTTTCTCTATGATTGACGACCTCATGAGAAGCCGTCGCCTGACGGGAAAAAATAGTCTCGGTCGGGATGTCCACCGGGAGCGCGACCCGAAAGCCCCGCCTTGCAGGCGGGAAGCTTCACTTTGACATCTCCGGGAGGAGTGCCTATACTGAGGCGGCCGCCATGCGGCACTCAAAAAACCGACGTCGAGGGGTCATGATGATTGAAGTTCCGCCCCGGGTGAGGGGGCTCATTTTCGATTGCGACGGCACGCTGGCCGATACGATGCCGACCCACTGGAAGGCCTGGCACGAGACCTTTGCAGCCTATGGAAAAACCTGCCCGCATGTGTTTCTGGAGCGGTGCATGGGTGTCCCGTCGCGCGAGATCGTCCGCCTGTACAACGAGGCCTTCGGAGAGAATTTCGACCCCCGGCAATTTTCCGCGGAGAAGGACCGGCGCTCCCTGGCGGGGCTCGCCTCCGTCGGGCCGATCCCTCCGGTCGTCGAGGTGGTCCGGCGCTTCCGGGGTAAGCTTCCCATGGCCGTGGCCTCCGGAGGCATCCGGATGAACGTCGAGACGGCGCTCGCGGCGATCGGTCTGACAGACTGTTTTGAAACGATTCTGACGGCGGACGACGACGTGCCGCCCAAACCCTCGCCGGCCATTTTCATCGAGGCCGCGCGCCGGCTGAAGGTCGACCCCCAAAATTGCCAGGTCTTCGAGGACGGCGAGGCGGGGATGGAAGCCGCCCGCCAGGCCGGGATGATCGTGACCGACATCCGCCCTTATCTGAAATAGCGACTGCGGGTCATCGGCGCTGCTGATCCGGGAGAAGCCTTCCTGACGTTGTGGGTACAAACCGGGTACATGTCTTACACTTCACACAGGGAGGAGATCCTTCAGGGCCGCGACCAGGGCCGCCGGATCGACGAAGCATGGATCGGATGAGGCCGTCTGCGGCCGCCGGAGAACGATGAGCCGGCAGTCTGCCTCTCTCGCGGCAGCCAGCTTGGCTTCGAATCCGCCCGCCCGGCCGCTCTCCTTGGTGACGATCACCCCGATTTTGAAACGCCGGATGGCGGCGAGATTTTCCTCGACGGAAAAGGGGCCGCGGCCCGTGATGATCCGCTTTTCCGGGATGGCGGATGCCCGGCAGGCGGCCAGTGATTCGGGCGAGTCGAGAACGCGGACGGTAAGGGGGATGCCGGTCCGGCGGGCGGCGTCGGCGTAAGGGGCGAGGTTGCGGGACCCCGTGGTCAGGAGAACCGGCCGGTCATCGGCGAAGGCCAGCTCCGCGGCTGCGGCATGGTCGGTGGCGAAGCGGATGTCGTCCCCCGGCGCGGGCGACTCAGGCCGCCGGAAGATCAGACAGGGGATGCCGAGACGCTTTGCCGCCTTCCCGGCGGCGGCATGGACGGAAACCGCATAGGGGTGGGCGGCATCCACGATCGCCCGGATCTTCCTCTCTTCCGCGAGTGCGACCATCCCCGCCTCGTCAAGGCGGCCCGCCCGCCGCGAGATCCGCGGATGGCTCCCGACGTCGAGGGGGGAATCGGTCGCGGTCGACACGAGGACATCATGCCCGGCTTCGGCGAGTCCCGAGGCGAGCGGGGCGGTTTCGCTCGTGCCGCCGATGAGCAGGATCATACCTGGTAGCCCCTGGGCGTCACGATCCACCCCCCGATCCTTTTTGTCGAGCGGTTCCCGATGATGACGACGCTCCGCATGTCGATATCGAGTTCGAGAAAGTGATCCAGGTCGGAGAGGGCGATCCGCTCCTCCGGTGTGCCCACCGCCGTTCCGACACCGACGGGGGTCGTTCCGGGCCGGTGGCGCCGGAAGATCTCCGCGGCCTGGTCGAGGTGGGCGGTGCGCTTCTGCGACCGGGGGTTGTAGAGCGCGGCGACCAGATCGGCGGCCGCGACCGCCTCCAGCCGGCCGCGGATCGTCTCCCAGGGAACCAGGAGGTCGCTCAGGCTGAGTGTCGCGAAGTCGCACATGAGCGGCGCCCCGAGGCGTGCCGCGAGGGCGTTCGCGGCAGAGACGCCGGGCACGATCTCGATCGGTACTGCCGATCCCTGCGCCTGAGCGAGTTCCAGAACCAGTCCGGCCATCCCGTAGACGCCCGGATCTCCGGAGGAGACGAGGGCAACGGTTTCACCCGCCTCGGCCCTCTCCAGGGCCGCCCGGCACCGCTCCTTCTCGCGGGTCATTCCCGAAGCGATCCGCTCCTTTCCCTCCGTCCAATCGCTGATCAGCTCCAGATACCGTGTGTAGCCGACGACGACGCTGCTTTCGGCGGTCGCCTCCGCCGCGCGGCGGGTCCGGTCCGCCGGACCTCCGGGACCGATCCCGACCACGAGAAGCCTGCCCGTGCCGGGGCGGCCGTGATTCCGCTTTTCCCCTTCCTCTTTCTTCATAGCCCCTCTTCCGGCCCGTCTTTCTGCGGCCGGCCATTCGTTCTTTTGTCGCAGGGATCACGAGTACCCGATCCCTATTTCCCGCGTCAAGCGAATTTTCGGAAATGCCGGCACAGCCCCGCCCGCGTCCGGGCGACCGTCCAAATATCCCTTGACAACCCCAAACGCTCCTCCTATAGTCCCTTTCCCGAAGCAACACCTCAGCAGTAAATCAGCAGTTTCCAGCAGTAAAGATCGTTTGATTCCATTCCGATCGGCAAGCGGGAGGTGTTCCGTGAAAAAGTTCACCCTGTCCATTTTCCTTTTGGCTTTGACCTTCGTTCTGACGCTGCCCGCCTTTGGCGCCGTGCCGCAGTTGGGGGATTTGAACGACGACGGGACGGCGGACCTGGCGGACGCCGTGCTCGCGCTTAAGGCCCTGGGCAGGGGCGAGGTTTCCGCCGAGGCGGCGGGCCTGGAGAAGGCGGATTTCAACGTCGACGGCCGGATCGGGCTCGAGGAGGCGATCTTCCTTCTCCAGGGGATCGCCGGCCTGAGAGAGATCGAACTCTCCGTGGCTTTGCGGACAGGCACGGTCGCGCTGCCCGCGGGGTGGCCCGCGGGTCTGCCGCTGACGAGCCTCGTCGTCCATGCCGAGTTGGGCAGTTCGGCCGTGGGGGAAGACGGGAGCTTCAGCGTGCCCCTGTCGGGCGCGGGGGATGCCCTGGCCGTGGTGACGAACGCCGCCGGGACGCCGCTCATGATCGGCTGCCTGACCGATTCCGGCAGCAACCTCCTGGACGTTCAGTCGACGGCGGTTGTCCTGCTCTTCCACGCGCTTGGCCTCTACACGCAGCCTCCCTCGGCCTGGGCCGATATCCGAAGCCTGATCGCCGCCGCACCGGAGACCGCGGCCCTGACCGCGACGATTGCGGAGCGGCTGGCACTCGACCCGGAAGCCATCGTCAAAGGGGATCAGGCCATCGCGGATGCAATACTGGCCGCCGTAAACGCCATCGCGGCCGCCGGGACGGAGGGCTTGCAGAGGCCCTCTGCCAATTTCAGCGGGAGTCCACGTTCCCCGCAGTCGGGCGATGTGACCCACGTGAAGATCGACGGGGCGAACCCGCGGAGCGGGGTGAGCATCGTGTTGGATCAGTCGGGGAACGGAATCACGGCGCGCAACGAGTTCCGCCGCCATGTGCTGGTCCTGGTCTACCGGACAGGATGGGAGGACAAGGACGGCAACCGGCATGACACGCCCTGGGAGCTGATCGAGGACGGGCCTTTTGCTCCGGTGGCGAAGGGGGCGTACCTGGGGGCGACGAACGCCGTGGGCGGAGTGGTTTCGTCGCTCATCGACTTGGCAAACGGCAACGGCGCCTACACGCCCTCGTTCTGGGATGCGGAGGACGCCATTCCCCTGCCCATGCATCCGGGGATCGATCCGGAGCTCATCGCCAAGACGTTCTACCGCGTAGTCTGCGTGGGGGACGCCCAGGGGGACGACCCTGAGGCCGAGCGGCTGCCGGACGATCTGCGGCCGGTGTCCGGGGAAGTGATTCAGGCGATGACGACGATGCGGTTCCTGGAGTTTTTCAAGGAGTTCCTGCTGCCCGTGGTCTTCGCGGTGATCCCCGGGGAGAAGATCGCGGCCAACCTCTACCAGGACAAGAATTTTGTCTTGGCTGCGATCGACATCGTGAACTTCTTCTGTTCGATGATCCCGGACGTGGCCACAAACTATGCGGCGGGGCAGTACAAGAACGCCGGCTTGGCCGTGGTGAAGGCGTTTGCGAGCAACGGGACCCTGTTCAAGAAGAGCGGAGCGCTTCTGGTGAAGTTGGGGATCGTCAAGGGATTGAGTGCGGCGACCCAGGCCTCGATCGCGGGCGCAGCGGAGAAGGTCTTCGCGGTCCTTTCGATCGCCGACAAGGCGATCGCGGCGTTCGATTTATCGGTGCTGATGACCCATCTGGCGAGCAGCCGTCCCTTCGAACAGTGGGACGCGACGGCGGTTTGGCCTCAGGTGCGGGTGCAGCCCAAGCCGGCGACGGTGGAGTCGGGGAAGAGCGTCCAGCTCATGGTGACCGTGGGCGGGGAGACGGGGAATTCGGACAAGTACTTCTACAAATTCACCTGGACGACGCCGGGCGAGCACGGCAAGATCGTGAATCCCGCGGGACCGGCGCCCGCCGGGACGGAGGTCGTGATGACGAGCCGTTCGCCCGGCGCCAGGATCAACTACGAATCCGCCTTCGATGCGGAATCCGGTGCCGAAGACAGGATTCAGGTGGTGATCCACCGGGTGAGCGGGGACGGAGCCGCAAAGCTGGGGAACGACGAGACGACGGTGACCGTCTCGGGAAGCCACGTCGAGCTCGACCCCGCCACGGCCGACGTGGAGCCGGGCGGCTCCCAGGCCTTCACCTCCACGGTCAAGCCGGAGCCGGATGAAGAACAGGGAGACGTCTACTACTACCGTTGGGAGAACAGCGCCCTTTACGGCCATCTCTCCGGGGGCCAGGACGCGTTCGAATCGACGACGGTGAAGAACGTGACCTACGAGGCGGGATCGGACAAGGAGGGGGTGGACAGTGTCTCGCTGACGGTTTACCGGAAGCGCGGGGGCGTCCGCGAAACGGAGCCTCTGGGCATCGCCTCTGCCATGGTGAACGTCCGCCAGAAACACGCCGTCCAATTGACGCCCCAGGGGAAGAAGCTCGCCCCGGGCGGGAACCAGGTCTACACGGCGACCCTGGTTCCGGAGCCGGAGGCGGGGGTTCAGCTCGTCTACACCTGGAGCAACACGGCGACGGCGGGGACGCTCACGGGTTCGGGCGGCACGGACCACTTCGAACAGAGCGGGAACCAGGCGACCTACACCGCGGGCCAGGCCATCAGTTCGGATGCGATAACCGTAAAGGTGGAGCGGATCTCCGGTGGCGAGCGCTTTCTCCTGGCCGAGGCGAGCGTAGGGGTCATCGTCGGCGATTTTACCTTGATGCTTGAGCCCAAGTATAATGTGGATCAGGGGAAAGGAATCGGGATCTGGGCGGACGTCACGCCCTATCCGCTGCCGGCGGAC
Organism: Deltaproteobacteria bacterium; assembly: GCA_021372695.1. The sequence goes on along the minus strand of JAJFTY010000085.1, from coordinate 25,971 downwards.
ACGTATTTCAAATGGACGAGAACCGGGCAGAAGGGCCAATTGCAGGCTTACGACTCGGGCGACATTGATTTGTTCGAGTCGGCCTATGAAGGCGCATACTACAGGGCCAATTCCAACATCCCCAGCGGCTCCGATACGGTCACGGTCGAGATGTATGTCAAACGGGGTGGAACGCCGGTTCTGCTGGGAAGCGCCGAATGCAAGGTTCTGGTCAAGGGGAGTCCGGTCCTGATGAACGCGGTGGTCCGGTCGGCGGTTGCCTGGCATGATTACCAGTCTTATGATACGTGGCCCGGCTGGCAGACCTGTTATTCCCTTTTTGGTCGGGTGACCCTGTCGTGGCATGAGCCCGAGGATTTTACTCCCGGCAGCTACAGCATAAGCATCGACCCCCAGGGAAACGACATGGGTATTGCCCGGCCGTATTATACGGCGGGACTGCAATCCTATTATGGGGAACCGGGAGCCAGTGATGATGACTGGCAGAAGAAGGTCATCCGCGACGTTTATAATACGACCATCCTGCCGGGGGAGAAAGGTGTGGTGATCAAGCCTTTCGGCGGCGGCGGCTGGTGCCCGAGCTACCAGGGCTCGAATGGCTATGGGACGTTGGACGAATACATGAACTTGCGTAACGGGCAGGTTTCAGCGACGGCAGCAGCGGCGGCCGGTTGGATCATTCAGGTCTATGCCAATCCATAGTGGGGCGTGGAGCATCGAACTTTGCGATGCAGGTGCCGGAGGCCGTTGGAACCGATATGCTGATCCGTGGCGGCGCAATACGGGTACCCGATCCGCCATCCCGACTGGCGAGAACAGACCCAGCAGCAGGTCGACGACGCGATCAATCGGATCCTGCCGACGCTGACCGTCTACAACTCCTGGAGCTACCGGGCGCGCTGCTGGAAGAATGAGAAACGCAACTGAGCGCGAGGGCCGATGGTCCTCGCCAGCCCTCCGGCTACGCCGGCTTCCGGAAGACCGGCCTGGAAAAGCGGGAGAACAGCGCCGAATCGATCCACCGGCGGGCTGTTTTCTATTGAATCGAGATGGCCCTGCGGATGGCGGGCGCCAGCTGCTCCAGGTGATTCTTCAATACGCATTCCCGGGCGCCCCGGCTGACGATTTCACCGCAGAGACCGTCGTATTCCGTGATTGCCCCCGTCACGAGGATGAAGGGGACCTCCGGTGATCGCCTCTTTACGGCATCGAGGGCCAGCGCGCCCGAGTACTGGGGCAGGTCGTAATCCGAGAGAATCAGGTCCGGCGAAAATTCCTCCAGGGCCTGCAGGTAACCCTGCTCCGTCCAGGCGCGCCGGGAGGTGAATGGTATGCCGGCCTCCTCGAGCTCGAACTCGATCAGGTCCGCATCGCTGACCTTGTCTTCGAGAATGAGGATGCGCAGGATCTTTTCCATAAAGTGCTCTTTCGACGCCATCGTCGCAATCATGCTTTCCATGGTCCCCATTATGGGAAGGCGGCCGGCCAAAGGCCATATGGATAAAATGAGGGAATATCGGTAGGAAAAAGGTGCCGATCGGACCGGGTGTCCGGGCGGGGTTGGGGAATGGCCTACCAATAAACCTTCATCGAACTACCATTGATGCGCTGAGAGGCAAATAGTAGATTTCGTTTCAAGATCGAAACTTTATTTTGACATCGCCGCGCAGACCGGAGCGTGCGCTTTTGCGGCGGATGATCGCCTCTTGGATCTTGGATGGGCCTGAACAACGAACTGCCTGGAGCATGGATTTTGGGGGCCGGAATGGCGAAGCCGCTTCGCATCCTCATCCTGGAGGACAATCCGACGGATGCCGAGTTGATCGAGTTCGAACTCGCGGAAGCCGGCTTCGATTTCTCTCCGACGCTGGTGAAAAATGAAACGGAATTCGTCAGCGCAATCCAGGGGACTGCCCCCGACATCATCCTTTCCGATTACGACCTTCCCCATTACAACGGCGCCTCGGCCCTGGCCGAGGCCAAAAGAAGGTGCCCCGATACGCCGTTCATCCTGGTGACCGGAGCCGTCAGCGAAGACCGCGCCATCGAAATCCTCACCCAGGGGGCGCAGGATTATGTCCTGAAGAACCGGCTCCAGCAGAAGCTCGCACCCGCCGTCCGCCGGGCCATTGCCGAAGCGGAAGAGAGGAAGGCGCGAAAGAAAGCGGAAGCCGAACTCCGCGAGGCCCACAGAACCCTGGTCGACGCGGAAAGCGCGGCGCGGAGGAAGATGGAAGAGGCGCTCCGGGAGATCCGTTCCCGGGAATGCGCGCGCCGCGCTTTTTTGCGGAGCCGGGTGGAGGGGCACATGGAGCCGGACGACGCCGTCCCGGCCGATTTGGGCGTGTATACGCAGCGACTTCTCCAGGAGTTGCAGATCGACCGGATCGAACTGGGGACGACGAACGAAGAGCTCGCGCGGTCGAGAAACGAGGCGGAAGCGCTCATGGCAAAGCAGCTCGACCTTTACGATATTGCCCCCGTAGGCTACTTCACCCTGGACCCTGACGGGACCATCCTGCGGGTGAACCTGACCGGCGCCGACCTTCTGGGGGTTGTGCGCTCCTCCCTGATCGGCAGCAATCTCCGGCTGCAGATTGCGTCCGAAGACCTCCCGGCCTTCGACCGGATTTTCGAAAGGGCCGATGGGGGAGAAGCCGGCAAGTGCTGCGAGGTCGGAATCCGCAGGCCCGGAGGGGAAGCCCGCTTCGCACAGCTGAAAGCCCGCTGGTCCGAGAACGGGAAGGAGTGCCACGTCACCATGATGGACATCACGGACCGCAGGCGGGCGGAGGCGGCCCTCGAAGAGCGGACCCAGCAGCTGGAGGAGGCCAACCGGAAGCTGGACCGCCTCACGCCCCCCGGGAGCCTTCCCGGGCAAGGGCGATCGTGATCCCGCCGTATGTTTTCCTCCGGCCGATGAATCGGGTCCTGCTCCCCGCCAGGAGCGCCGCCGGCTCGGCCACGGCCGGCAGTCCCACCTTTTCCTGAACGAACCCGGAATGTGAAAATTCGCGCCGTGCCATGCGAATCTCCGATGCGGCGATGAAGCGGATCGGCAGACCGAGCGCCTCCGCCGCGGCAAGGAGCCCGGCCTCGCCCGCCTTGACCTCGGCCGAGGCGAGGAGGCGAACCTCTTCCAGGGAGATCCCCGCCTCCGAGAGCGCCTCACGGATCGCCGCGACGATCCGTGAGGCATCGGCCCCCCGGCGGCATCCGATGCCGACGATCACCGACTTGAGCGCCTCGGTCGTGGTCGTGATGACGGGCTCGGCGCCGGTCCAGTTCGCGACGCGGATCGCGAGATCGTTCGCTCCCCCCTCGTGGCCGGAAAGGACGCTCACCGCCCAGCGCCCCCCCACATCGCAGACGACGACCGCCGGGTCCGCGAGCTTGCCTTTGAGAAGCGGGGCGATCGCCCGGACGACGACGCCGCAAGGGGCGGCATAGACCAGATTCCGGCAAACGGGGAAGAGCGAGGCGGTGAGGTCGGCGATCTTCAGGAAGCGTTCGGCGCTTCCCTCCCCCTCGATCGTCTCGAACCGGACGGAATCATGCACGAAGAGCCTCGCTTCCGGCAGAAGGTCCGTCAGGGGGGCCAAGAGCCTCGCCCCTTCGGCGGAGAGGGTGATGAGCGCGCTCTTCATGGCTTACTCTCCGGCTTTCTCGCTGTCCGGAAGCCGTGTGTGAAGGCGGCGTCGTAGAGCTTCGATGCAGGGAGGTCCCGCGAAAGCGCCTGCCCCACGACGATCAAGGCCTGCGAGCGGATCCCGGCCGCCTCCGTCTGGGCGGCGATGTCGGCAAGCGTCCCCCGGATCACCCGCTCCTCGGGCCAGGAGGCCCGGAAGACGACGGCGGCCGGGCACTCCGGCCCGTAATGGCCGTTCAGCGTGGCGGCGACCTCGGTGATCTTGTCGACCGACAGGAAGATGCAGAGGGTTGCCCGCGTCCGGGCGATCCGGTCCAGTTCCTGCTCTGCGGGGAGCGGCGTCCGTCCGGCGGTCCGGGTGAGGACGATCGTCTGGGAGATCTCCGGAGCGGTCAACTCCGTGCAGAGGGCGGCCGCGGCGGCCTGGAAGGCGCTCACCCCGGGGCAGACGTCGTACGCGATCCCCAGGGCGTCGAGCGCGTCCATCTGCTCGCGGGTCGCCCCGTAGATCGACGGGTCACCCGAGTGGAGGCGGACGACGTCGATCCCCCGGTCGCGAGCCTCCCTGCAGACGGCGATCACCTCGTCCAGGGACATGCCCGCGGAATCGTGGCGCTCGGCCTGCTCCGGCAGAAGCGAAAGGACCTCGGGGCTGACGAGCGATCCCGCGTAGATGCAAATCCGGCAGCTCCGGAGCAGCCGCTCCGCCTTCCGCGTGAGGAGTTCCGGGTCGCCAGGACCCGCACCGACAAAATGGACGATCATGCACCCTTCTCCTTTTTCAAGCCGACAAACCTATGCAAAACCTGAAAATCGGATCCCGGAAGCGAGCATTGGAGATTTTCCGGGGCACCCTGCCCCCGCAGCGGAGCGCCCGCAAAGACGATTGTCTGAGCGCGAAGCGCGAATTCGAAGAATCAGCGGAGCGAAGCGCAGCTAATTTCGTCTTTGCAACGAAGCGAGAAGGCCTTGTCTTTGCAGCGTTAGCTCGGAGACGCAGGGTCGGAAAATATCCAGCTCGCGGAGGGATCTAGATTTTCAAAGCACCCCCCCGGTTTGCGCCAATCATCCAGGATCCCGCTTCCCGGCTTGGACCAGGATGATCGAGAGGTAACCCGCCTCAGGCCCCTCTCTCCTCAGGCGGCGGAGGTCCGTCTCGACCCGCTGTGCGGCCATGGTCGCGCGGGAGACGAAAACGCTCTTTTCCAGGAGCCCCTCGCCGTCGAGGAGGTCGAGGAGCTCCGGGAGGCGCTTCCCGATCTTCATCAGGACCACCGTGCCGCCGGCCGCCAGGGCCCGCCGGACGTCGGCCAGGTCATCCGCCGCGGGGATAATCGTCACCGGGTCCCGCCCCTCGCCCACCGGGAACTCCGTCAGCGCCGCCGCTGCGCCGTAGGCCGTGATCCCCGGAACGGTCACGGCGTTCAGGTCGGGGATGATCTTCCGGAGCGCCCGCAGCAGGTAGATGTAGGTCGAATAAAGAAGCGGGTCCCCGAGCGTGAGGAAGCAGGCCTCCTCCCCGGCCTTGAGGACCGCGGCGACCCGGGCGGCCGCGGCGTCCCACCGCTCGCTCAGTTCGCTCCGGTCCGCCGTCATCGGGAAGAGAAGCTCCTCGACCCGGACACCGGGGGCGAGGAGCGGCCGGGCGATGTCGAGGGCCACGCTCTCCGCGGCCGTCCGCGCCTTGGGGACGAAGAGGTTCCGGCAGGCGGCGATCAGCCGCGCCCCCTTGATGGTGATCAGCTCCGGATCGCCCGGTCCGATTCCAATGCCGTAGAGTGTGCCTGCTTTCATGAGAGAAGATCCCTCCGAAGGATGAGGATGATCGCCCGCGACGAGACGGGAAGGGCGGTCAGCTCATCGCCGCGCACCTCGCGGATGCGCTCGCCGGGCAGGGTCAGCTCTTCGCAGAGGAAGACGCGGCGGTCGCCGCCGAGCTCCGCGATCAGACCGGCGGTCCAGGCGATCGCATCCGGCCGGCCCCCGAGAATCGCGATCTTCCCCGCCTTCCGTAGATCGGCCCTGGAGACCTGCGGGTTCCTGCTGTGGGCCGTGACGATCCTGGCGTCCTGCCAGTCGAGGCCGAGCCTCGCGAAGGCGACCTGGACGGAACTGATCCCCGGGATCACCTCGCAGTTCTCCCGGCCGAAACGGCGGATCGCCGGCCGGGCGAGGCTTGCGATCCCCGGATCGCCCGTGGCGAGGAGCACCACCTGCCGTCCCGCGTCACGGCGGGCGGCCATGATGTCGAGAATTGCATCGACGTCCGTCCCGGAGTCGATCCGCTCGGCTTTTACCTCGGGAAAGAGCTCCCTCAGGCGCTGCGAGACGATGAGGACCTCGGCCTTCATGGCTGCCGCCCGCGCCGCGGGCGTGATGTAATCCGCCGAGCCGGGGCCGCACCCGACAATGATGAGTCTCTTTTTTTCTATCGCCATGGTTTCAGATCTCCCGCCTCTCCGAGAATATGTCCCCCCAGGTCGATCAGGGCCACGGCGATCCCGAACCGTCCGTGGGTCCGGGTCTGGATCGCTGCCTGCGCGGCCGCGGCCAGGGGGTTGCCGAGCGCTCTCTTCTCTCCTGCGGCGAGGGCCGCGAAGATCCCCTCGACCGTGGGTGTCTCTGCCGCCGGCCGCCCGAGGACCGCGGCATGCATCTGCCTGACGGCCGGGAGCGCGCTTTCCGACCGGCCGGAGTGGGTGTCCCAGCCGCCCGCCGCAAGTTTTGCGAGCTTGCCGGGATGGCCGAGAGCGAGGAGCGCCGTGAAGGGATGCCGCGCCGCCTCATCGACGGCGAAGCCCCACTCGTTTCCGACCTCCACGATCTGCTCCGGCACGACGCGGAGCTGCGCCCGTGCGGCCCGTTCGCCGATGTGGCCCGGGACGAGGACCGGCGCCCGGGCGCCGCCCGCCGCGGCGACGTCGAGCGCGCACCGGAGCGAGGCGCGGAGCGCCGAGCAGCTGAACGGCCGGACGATCCCGGTCGTCCCGAGGATCGAGAGGCCGCCAAAGATGCCGAGCCGCGGGTTGAACGTCTTTTCGGCCAGTTCGCGGCCCCCCTCGATCGCGATCGTCACCCGGACCCCCCGGGCCGTGACCTCCCGGACCGCCGCACGGATCATGCTGCGCGGCACGGGGTTGATGGCGGGCTCGCCGGGCGGGAGGCTGAGCCCCGGACGGGTCACCGTCCCCACCCCCTCACCGGCGGCAAATTCCACCTCCGACCCTTCGACCCAGGCGACGGAGCTCTTGACCCAGGCACCGTTCGTCACGTCGGGGTCGTCGCCCGCATCCTTCCGGACGGAGGCTTCCGCCCCTTTGCCGGTCCGCCGGAGCCGATCCACCGCCAGAGGCAGCCGGCGACCATCGGGGAGGGGAATCTCGACGCTCTCGACGGCCTTCCCATCCGCCAGGAGGAGTAGGGCCGCCTTGGCCGCCGCCGCGGCGCAGCTTCCCGTCGTGTACCCTTCCCGCAGTGCGCTCACGGCCCCTCCTCCCCGATCCCCGGCAGGATCGCCTCTTTGGGAATCAGCTCCAGAAGCTGGGCCCGCGCCTCGCCGATCGTCAGCGGCAGGCCGTCGATCGGGACGCCGTCGTGCCGCTTCATTTCATACATCAGACGCGACACATAGGGAAGCCGGAGTTTCGCCCGGACGATCATCTCCTGGTGGCAGAAGATCTCCTCGGACGGCCCTGCCTGGAGCACTGCGCCGCGGTCCAGGACGTAGATCCGGTTCGCGAAGAGGGGAAGCATGTCCACGGAATGGGTGGCCAGGATCACGGTCATCCCCTCTTCGCGGTTCAGTCTCTTCAGGAGCTGCATCATCTGCGCCTCTCCGGCCGGGTCGAGCCCCGCCGTGGGCTCGTCGAGGATCAGGACCGCGGGCCGCATGGCCAAAACCCCCGCGAGCGAGACCCGCTTCTGCTCCCCGAAGCTCAGGTGATGGATCGCCCGGCCCCTGAGCGGCAGGGCCGCGACAGAGGCGAGCGCCTCTTCGACCCGCTGCCGGACCACCGTTTCCGGGAGCTTCAGGTTCCGGGGGCCGAAGGCGCAATCCTCCTCCACGGTCGCGGCGAAGAGCTGGTCGTTCGGGTTCTGGAAGACGAGGCCGACCCGCTGGTAGAGCTCCTCCGCGCTGAGGCTGCCGATCTCCCGCCCGCCGATGGCGATGCGCCCCTTTTTCGCCTTGAGCAGACCGACCAGGAGCTGGATCAGCGTGGTCTTCCCCGAGCCGTTCGACCCGAGGATGGCGATGAATTCACCCTCCTCGACGTAAAAATCGATCCCGCGGAGCGCCTCGGTGCCATCGTCGTAAACGAAGGAGACTCCCTGGAGATCGACCGCCCTCATCGCGGGATCCCCCATTCGCAAAGCGCATAGGCGGCGGCGACGGCGATCGCGGAAAGGGCAATCAACCGAAGATCCCCGCGCGTAAGCGCCGGAAGCGGGCCGAAGGGCATCGTCCCCCGGTATCCGCGCAATCGCATCGCGTCGTGGGTCCGTCCGGCCTGCTCGAACGAGTGGACGACGGTCGCCCCGGCGAGCGCGCCGACGGAAGCGAGCGCCCGGCCGGGCGTCCGGTAGCCGAGGCGGAGGCGCTGGGCCGCGGCAAGGTCGCCCGCGCGGTCCATGAGCACGAAGAGATAGCGGTACATCAGGATGGCGATCTCCACCCAATCCTTCGAAACCCGGAAGCTGCGGAGGGCCTGGAAGATCCGGTGGGCGGGCGTTGCGATGCCCAGGAGCAGGACGATGCTGAGGGCGCCGAGAACGCGGGCGCCGAGGAGGAGGCCCTGCCGGAGCCCTTCGGCCTTGGCCGTGAGCGTCCACCCCCAGAAGGAGAGCGACCCGAGCGGCGTCGTCCCGGTGACGAAGGTCTGGATCGCGATCAGGACGGCAACCGTCGAAAGCGGTGCGGCCAGACGCCATACGACCAGCTTCGCAGGAACCCGGAGGGCGGCGGCGCTCCCCAGGCAGAGGAGGAAGAGGGCGAGGGGCAGAAACGGCTGCGCCGAAGCCGCGACAGCGACGAGCGCGGCAGCGGCGATCAGCAGCTTCACCCGCGGGTCGGTTCTCGTGAGCGCGTTGTCCCGGTAGGTGAAGATATCCGAAAAGAGGTCAAACATCATGGTTCGAACTCCTCGCCCCGTCCTTTCCTTCCGGTCCGCCACCCTGCGGTGCTTCTGCGGGCCCTGCATGAACCTTCTTTCTCCCCGGCGGGAAGAGGATGCGGAACCAGTAGCCGGCGGCGAACCCCCCGGCCGCTCCCGCCAGGAGAAAGACGAAGAGCAAGAGGTCGCCCTGGTCGGTGTCGATGAGCGGCGCCTGTGCCGGGCGCCCCGCCTTCTCCGCGATCTTTTCGATCACCGCCTCGTCGACGCCGGACCAGGGGGCGCTATGGCCGGGCGTGGCAAGCGGCCCCGCCAGGAGGAGCGCGGAAAAGAGCCAGATCATCCCGGTTTTCTTCATGCCGCACCCCCCGCCGGAACGGCCCGGAGGAGTTCGGGCCTGCGGCGGCCGATGAACTTCCACACGCCGGCGCAGAGGAACCCCTCCAGGATTCCGAGCGGAAGCTGCGTCGGGACGAAGGCGAGCAGGATGAGGGAGAACATCGTCGCAAACGATCCATCCCCGTGCAGGGCCGCGGCCAGCTCCAGGGCGGTCATTGCATAGGTGGCCCAGTCGGAGAGCATGCCCGCGAGGAAGGCGGCAGCGATCCCGGGAAGGCCCATGCGCCGGGCCCCCGTGAAGACCACCCATCCGACGAAGCCGCCGGCCACCCCCATCGATAAGACGTTCGCCCCGAGGGTCGTGATCCCGCCGTGGGCGAGGAAGAGCGCCTGGAGCGCGAGCGCGATGCTCGCGATGACAGCGGTCAGCCCCGGGCCGATCAGGATCGCCGCGATGCCCGTTCCGCAGGGATGGGAGCAGGTCCCAGTACCGGGGACCGGGATCGGCATGCAGGAGATGAGGAAGACCGCCGCGCCGACCAGGCCGACGAGCGGCTTGAACCACGGGGCCGCTTCGCTCCGCCGCCGGAGGCCCCGCAGGCCCCAGGCCACGAACGGAAGGGCGGCCGCATACCAGAGGGCTGCCCAGGAGAGCGGCAGGATCCCCTCGGAGACGTGCATGGCGAAGGCCGGCGCGGGCACCGCCCAGAGCAGAGCGGCTGCCATGGCGATCCTTGCTGCCAGTGCCCGACCACCCCATCTGCGTCCCCCTGGAACCGCGATCCCTCCGCGCGCTGGATCTTTTTCGACCCTGCAACTCCGAGCTAACGCTGCGAAGACAAGGCCTTCTCGCTTCGCTGCCAAGACGAAATTAGCTTCGCTCCGCTCCGCTGATTCTTCGAATAATCCTCGCTTTGCTCGGCTGATTCTTCGAATTCCGAGTTTCGCGCTCAGACAGTTGTCTTTGCGGGCGCTCCGCTGCGGGAGCAGGGTACCCCGAAAAACCTCCAATGCGCGCTTCCAGGATGCGATTCCCATGTCGCGCAGGGGCACTGTAACGGCGATTCGGATCATGATCCTTTCTCCTCTTGGGAGAGCTCCCGGATGTCGGCCAACTCCTCCGACTCCGTGATCCGCTTCGCCACGAGCTCGACGATGGCATCATCGTAGCCGAGATGACGACCCAGCACCAGCCGGACCTCGGGGTGCTTTTCTGCGCTCCTGCGGAGGATCTCCGGGATGTCCTCGCGGAGGTGGATCCCGAAATGGAGAAAGTAGGGGAGGACGATGATCTCCTTTGCCCCGCGTCCGACGCAGCGTTCGAACGCCTCCGCGAACAGGGTCCCGCGGCCCCCCATCCTGCAGGTCTCGACGATCCCGCCTAATTTCTTTCTCAGCCCGTCGGCGATCCTCTCCATGTCGTCGTCGGCGCCTTCTGCCCGGCTCCCGTGGCCGATCAGGATCACGGCGCGGACGCCATCCCTTTCAGTTTTGTTGCAGATCGATGACGTCATACACTTCCTCCGATCAGGGAATGAACCGGATACGGTTTCACAGGGAGCGATTTGGAGGTTTTTCCGGGAACCGTCGCCACCGCAGCGGAGCGCCCGCCGGAAAATATGTCTGAGCGCCGGACGCGCGAGTTGATTTTCCGGCAGCGAAGCGAGGATGAGCGCGGTCGGAAAAAGATCCCGCGACCTGTGAACACCCATCCGGCTCCCTGCTTTGTCGCTTGCCATCTCATATTTCCGCTCCTTCAACTCGCTTCCGTTCCGCCACCGCCAGGCCGCAGAGGGCGTGGATGACGCTCACCGCGAGTGGGCTTCCCCCGCGGCGGCCGGCGAGCGCGATGTACGGAACGCCGAGCCCCATCAACTCCTCCTTGCTCTCCACGACATGGACGAACCCGACCGGCATCGCGATCACCAGGGCCGGCCGGATCCCCTCCTCGGCGATCATCCGGTTCAGTTCCATGAGCGCGATCGGAGCATTTCCGAAGGCTGCGATCGCCCCGGCGAGAAAGGGCTTTGCCTTCTCGATCGCGTGGAGCGAGCGGGGAAGGCCGGTCCGCCGGGCTGTCCGTTCGATATCCTCGTCGGCGATGTGGCAGATGAGACTCTCCTTTCGGTAGAACCCGCAGACCTCCCGCAGCCGGGTCAGCGAAATCCCCGAGCGGATCATGTTCGAGTCCACGATGAGCGGCCGGCAGCCGTGGAGGGCCCGGATGCCGGCGGGCACGGCGTCCGGGGAGAAGCGGACCGCCTCCATGATTCCGAAGTCGCCGGTCGTGTGGATCATCCGGCGGACGATCGGCCACTCCGCCGCGGAGAACCGGTGCAGCGGGGCCTCCCGGTCGATGATCTCCATCGATTTCGTTTCGATTTCGGGTCCGCTCAGCGGCGCGTCGAGAAAGGCGCGGATCAGCGGGTGCCGGTCGGTTTCGTTCATGGTTGGCCTCCGCATCGTTCGATGAAACGGGCGATTGCCGCGGGCCGGGAGGCGTAATGGAGGTGCAGGTAGCTCATGAGGATCGCCCCGTTCTGATACCCTTCGGCCTCGACGGCGTCGCTGCGGCGGCGCCGGGGGGAGTAGACCTTTCGCCAGGCCGGGTCGGACGCCGGATCGCCGACCGGCTCCGAATAGTGGAATTCGTGGCCCCGGAGCGTGTCGCCGCGGCGGCCCCAGAGCGAGTCTTCGGTCAGGGTCACCTCCACGTAGCCGAGCGCCTTCCGTGCCGGAAGCATCCGGGTCCGGACGGGGAGGAGGCCGGACAGGGGGTGAAAGCGGCCTGCCGCCTCGATTCCCCGGGAGAGGTACATGAGCCCGCCGCACTCCGCATAGAGCGGCCGCCCGGAGGTCCCATAGGCGCGGATCGCGGCGAGCATCTCCCCGTTGGCCGCGAGCTTTGCGGCGTAGAGCTCCGGATAGCCGCCGCCCAGGTAGAGGCCGGAGATCCCTTCCGGCAGGCGGCTGTCCGTGAGGGGTGAGAAGAAGGCAAGATCGCACCCCGCTGCCGCGAGCGCGTCGAAGAGATCCGGGTAGTAGAAGTGGAACGCCTCGTCCCGCGCGATGGCGATGCGGAGCCGGCTGCGGGGCCGGGCGGATTCGGCCCTGGCCGTGGCGGAGGCTTCCGCCGGAACGGCAATCTCTGCGGCCTCCGGCTCGGGGAAGAGCAACAACTGACGGGGATCGCCGGTTTCGCACCGCTCTCCGGGAGCGGGCACCCTGTCTGCCTTGGGCTCTTCCAGGCGCATGCCCGGAAAGAGCGCCCCGGGCTGGATGTGCCGCTCCAGGGCGTCGGCCCAGGCATCGAGGAGCGGTTCGGGGAGCTGCGTCCGGTCGGCGGTGACGAGGCCGAGGTGGCGGGAGGCGAGCTCCGGGAAGGCCCCGCGGGGGATCGCGCCCAGAAGCGGCGGCAGGCCGGCCGCCCGGAGGGAGTCGGAAAGCCAGGCGGTGTGGCGCTCCGACCCGCAGCAATTCGCGACGACGCCGGCAAAGCTGAGGCCCGTCTCGAAGGTCGCGAAGCCCCGGACCAGGGCGGCGAAACTCCGCCCCATCCCGTGGACGTTCGCGACGAGCAGGACCGGGGCGTCGAGCAGGCGGGCGATTTCCGCCGTGCTCCCTTCGCTCCCTGCGGGATCAGCCCCGTCGAAGAGCCCCATCACCCCCTCGACGAGCGCGCAGTCGGCATCAGACACGGCCCGGCTGAAGAGGTGGCGGCTGTGGTCCGTGCCGGCCATCCAGCCGTCGAGGTTGTAGCAGGGGCGCCCGGAGGCGAGAGCGAGGTAGGTCGGGTCGAGGAAGTCCGGCCCCACCTTGAAGGTCTGGACCTTCAGCCCCCGGCGAAAGAGCGCGCGGGCCAGCGCCAGGGTGAAGGAGGTCTTCCCCACCCCGCTGTTCGTTCCGGCGATGACCAGGGTCGGGCAGCGGGCCATCAGAATTCCACCCCTTTTTGGGCCTTGCGGCCATGGTCGAAACCGTGCTTTACGGAGCGGATCTCGGAAACGGTGTCGGCGGCGGCGATCAGCCCCGGCGTGGCGCCCCGGCCGGTCAGCACGAGCGTGCAGCCGGGAGCCGCCTCGTGGACGACCGCAAGGACGGCCTCCTCGGAAAGCAGCGTGAGCGCGACCGCGGTGCAGACCTCGTCGAGGACGACGAGCCCATAGCGGCCCGACCGGGCCGCCTCCGCAGCGATCCGGAGCCCTGCCTCCGCGGCTTTCTTGTGCTCCGCGAAGCGGGGGTCGGCAGGCTTCGGTACGAAGCCGAGCCCCGTCACGAAGATCTCGACGCCGGCCATTTTCTGCAGCGCGGCGAATTCGCCGGTCCGTTTGTCCGACTTGACGAACTGGATCACCGCAACCGGGATGCCGTGGCCGTAGGCCCGAAGAACCATCCCCAGCGCAGCGGTCGTCTTTCCCTTTCCCTCACCGGTCGATATCAGGACCCTGCCTGCATCCCCCATCGAATTCTCCTCCCTTCGCAGCTTAACTTTCTTACCATGCCAGAATCGCGTCGATACCCCAGCGCATCGTAATGAATGCCACGGCGGCGATTCCGGTCGCTGCATACATCATGCGGTTGGCGGCAAGGATGTGACCGCGCATGAGCGGCGTCACCGGATCGCCCAGCGTGGGCAGCTCCACCGGCTCCCCCCGCCGCTCCATGACTCCCCCGAGACAGATCCCCAGCGCCCCCGCAAAGGCCGCCTCTGCGATCCCCGCATTCGGGCTGATGTGCTTCTGCCCATCTCTCTCGGCGATCCGCCAGGCATCGGCCGCCCTCTGCCCCGTGAATGCCGCGGCCGCTGCGATGATGGGCGCCGAGAGACGTGCCGGGAGCCAGTTCAACCCGTCGTCGATCTTCGCGGCGGTTCGGCCGAAATCGATATAGCGCTCGTTTCTGTACCCGATCATCGAATCGAGGGTGCTCGCCGCCTTGTAGGCCATCGCCGCCGCCGGTCCGCCGATCACGGCGAAGAAGAGCGGGGCGATGATCCCGTCCACCGTGTTCTCGGCAACGCTCTCCACGGCCGCCCGGACGATCTTGGGTTCGGTCAACCGCTCCGTGTCGCGTCCGACCAGCCAGGAGACGAGGCGCCGCGCCTCCGGCAGATCTCCTGCTTCGAGCGCCTGCCAGACCGCGCTGCTGTGGTCGGCCAGGTCCCGGGCCGCAAACGTCACGTAGAGCAGGAGAATGGAGACCGCATCCCCGAGCCAGGGGTGGATCCTCCCGGTGGCGCCGGTCAGGAGCGCCGTTCCCAGGGCCGCGGCCAGGATCACCACGATCGCCGTCACCCCCCCCGCGGTGCGGGCATTCGGAATCGCCCGCCGCGCCGGCCCCTCGAGTGCCGCGATCAGGCGGCCGATGAGGCGGACCGGATGGGGCAGCCACCGGGGATCCCCGACCACGAGGTCGAGCAGGAGGGCGATCAGGATCTGTATCTCCAAACTCATGGCCGGCTCCGTATAATTGTAATTGGGGTCAGAGTACTATTCCCGCCCTTCACTTTTTCCGGGGACACAATGCCGTTTCCCCCACCGCGGCGGCTCGCTGCCGCCTTTTCGTCGGGACGTTCCGATCGCCGCCGGCGAACGAGACGTCCATCCGCCGCTCCGCCGCCTTCCATTGTCCGGGATGACCGCATCCAAAAAGAGAGCATCTCTTACAGCCCCATGATTCTGTAAATCTCTTCCATCTTCAGACTCTTTCTCACGACCTCGGCGAGGCGGTCAAGGGCCGGCTCCAGGTCGTAGACGGCCGCGATCCGGTTCAGCGGGGCGAGGCCCTTCCTTTCCCGGAGCCGGTCGATGAACCAGCGGCGGAAGCCGTCCGCGTCGAAGATCCCGTGAAGGTAGGTTCCCCAGATGCGGCCCGTCTCCGTCCCGGCGCCGATTCCCTCGCCGTCTGCCGGCCGGAACAGGGGGACGAGACCGTTTCCGGAGGTGACGCCGTGATGAATCTCGTAGCCGCGGACGGCGCAGCCCGAGGCGCGATGCAGGGCTTCAGTGCGCGTGAGGGTCTTCTCCCGGGCGAGCTCCGTCCGCAGGGGAAGCAGCCCCAGCCCCGCCAGGTTCCGGGCGGCGGACTCCACCCCGAAGGGGTCCGCGATCTCCCGTCCCAGCATCTGGAAACCCCCGCAGATTCCGACGATCTCGGTCCTCCCCTGCCGGGCGAGGTCGATGAGCTCCGCCGCCAGGCCGTTTTCCCGGAGCGCGGCCAGATCGCCGATCACGTTCTTGCTTCCCGGCAGGATCACCGCGTCCGGAGCGCCCAGCTCTTCCGGGCGCCGGACCACCCGCAGGCGGACGTCGGGCTCGACCCGGAAGGGGTCGACGTCGGTGAAGTTCGAGATGTGCGGAAAGTCGATGATCACGATATCGACATGGTCCCCCGCGGGGGGGCGGCCTTCGATCAGGCCGTCTTTGAAGCTGACCGAATCCTCCTCCGGGAGGCCCAGGTTGCGTAAGTAGGGAACCACGCCGAGGACGGGACTGCCGGTCCGGGCGAGAATGTAGTCGTCGGCGTCGGCGAGAAACGCTGCCTGTCCCCGGAAGCGGTTCACGATGAAGCCCTTCACCAGCGCCCGTTCCCGCTCGGCAAGGCACTCCATGGTGCCGATGAAGGCGGCGTAGAGCCCCCCCCGGTCGATGTCGCCGACGATCAGGACCGGCGCCTCCGCGTAGAGGGCCATTTTCATGTTCACGATGTCCCGTTTCTTGAGGTTGACCTCGGCCGGGCTTCCCGCCCCCTCCAGCACGATCGCGTCGTACTCGGCGGCGAGCGAATCGAACGCGGCGCGGGCGGCCGCAAAGGGGGGGGTGCGATCGCGGGTGTATTCCCAGAAATCCATGCTGCCCACCGGTTTCCCCATCACGATGACCTGGGAGCACGTGTCGCTGTTGGGCTTGAGCAGCACCGGGTTCATCCGGACGTCCGGGTCGAGCCGGCAGGCCTGGGCCTGGACCACCTGCGCCCGTCCCATCTCGCCGCCGTCGCGGGTCACGTAGGAGTTGAGCGACATGTTCTGCGCCTTGAACGGGGCGACCCGGAGGCCGTCCTGGAGCAGGATCCGGCACATCGCCGCGGCGAGGATGCTTTTCCCCGCGTTGGAGCCGGTGCCCTGGAACATGATCGCGGGCGTCCGGCGGCGGCCACCCGTTCTGGCGGTCATTCCCCAGACCTGACCGAGGGCCTGGCAGAGGCGGTCGTTCTCCGCCGCCGTGCGGACGGCGACGCGGAAAAAGCGGCGGTCGAGCCCGGCGAAGTTCGCGCAATCGCGGATGGCGATCCCCTCCTGAAGCAGGCGCCGGCCGATCTCGGAAGCGTCCAGGTCCCGGCGGTCGGTGCGGACCAGGAGAAAATTGGCCGCGCCCGGATAGACGAAGAGCCCGGGAAGTGCCCCCAGCGCCGCGGCGAGCTCCGCGCGCCATTCGCCGACGAAGCGGCACGTCTCCGCCGCGTAGTCCGAATCGCGGAGGCACGCTTCGCCCGCAGCCTGGGCGAGGGTGTTCACCGACCAGGGGGGCATCCGGTCGCGGAGGCGGCTGATCCGCTTGGGAG
This sequence comes from Deltaproteobacteria bacterium, assembly GCA_021372695.1. The sequence continues at coordinate 9,312 of JAJFTY010000085.1, read as the reverse complement.
TCGCGACGATGGCGCCCAGGCGAAGGCCGGGCATCGCATAGAACTTGGTCAGCGACTTGAGGATGACGATGTTTTCCGGCCGGCCGGCAGCGATCAGGGGCTCGGCCTCGGGGGCGAAATCGGCGAAGGCCTCGTCGACGACGAAGAGGGTTCCGGGATGGCCTGCGGCGAGCTCCCTCACCCCCGCGGCCGGGATCATCTGCCCGGTCGGGTTGTTCGGCCGGCCGAGGAGGAGGATCTCGTCTCCCCGGAGCTGCAACCCGATCGCCTCCAGGTCCGCGGCGAAGCCCGCCTCCTCGCGGAGGGGGATCGACACCACGGTGCAGCCCGCGAGCTCCGCCGCACGGGCATAGTCGAGATAGGCGGGGCAGGGGATCAGCGCACGCGCTTTTCCGCAGATCTGCGGGAGCAGGAAGAGGAGCTCCGTCGAGCCGTTCCCCATCAGGACCTCATCGGGGGAAACGCCGTAGCGGACTGAGAAGGCCCGGACGAGCTCCGTGCAGTCCGGGTCCGGGTAGTGGACCAGCTCGGCGATCCGGGCGCTGATCAGCGGACGGAACGACTCCGGCGGCCCCAGGGGGTTGATGTTGGCCGAAAAGTCGAGAATCTCCCCCATGGCCCTCCCGGAGGCGAGCGCGATCCTGCGCAGGTTTCCGCCGTGGCGTCCGGTCATGCGAAACCTCCGTGAACCCATGCCGATGCTACAAGAGCCGGTGCCAACTCGGTCCATTCGCACCCCGCGCCCAGCGTGTCGCCGGTGAGGCCCCCGATCTTCCGCCGGACATAAGCCGTAAACAGGAGCGCGAAGAGGAGCGATGCGACGCCCGCGGCAAGTCCCGCGAGGCCGCCCCCGATGATGCCCATAGCGACCGGAAACGCCGCGGCCCAGAGGAGATGGAACGGCGAGCGGTTCTGGTGGAAGATCCGGGCCAGCCCCTCGGGACGGGCATAGGGGAGGAGGGCCATCTGGATGAGCAGGGCCGAACGCCCGGCGATCGGCGTCAACAGCAGCACCCAGGCGCGGTCCGGGGCCGCGACGGAGGTGATCAGCGCGATCTTGAGCGCGACGACGCAGACGATCGCGGCGACCCCCATGGGTCCGGTCCGGCTGTCCCGCATGATCTCGAGGATCCGTTCGCGGGGGCGCGCGCTGAAGAAGCCGTCCGCCGTATCGGCGAGGCCGTCGATGTGGAGGCCGCCCGAGGCCGCGATCAGCAGGATTACCGAAAGGACGCTGGTCACGGTGGCCGGAAGAAGAAGGCCGGCCCCCCAGTCGATCACGGCGATTGCCGCGCCGATTCCCAGGCCGACGACCGGGAAGAAGGGGAGAGCCCCCCCCAACGCCCGTTCGTCGGGGGAGAAACCCCGGGGAAGGGGCAGGATCGTCAGGAACTGGATCGCCGCGAAAAACCGTTTCATTGGCCTGCCTTCGATACCATCGCCTCGTCGAACGTGGCCACCTCGGTCAGTACACGGACCGCGGCCTCGACGAAATTCATCGCCAGCGCCGCCCCCGTCCCCTCGCCGAGACGCAGGTCAAGGTCGATCAGGGGCTGCTTGCCCAGGGTCGCAAGGGCGATGCGGTGGCCCTGCTCCACGCTCCGGTGGGCCGCGATCATGTACTCCACGGCGGTCGGGCAGAGGGCATGGGCGATGAGCGCCCCGGCCGTGGAGATGAACCCGTCCACGACGACCGGCTTCTTCAAACTGGCGGCCCCGAGGATCAGTCCCGCGATCCCGCCGATCTCGAAACCGCCGACCTTGGAGAGCACGTCGAGGCCATCCCGGGAATTGGGGCGGTTCATGTGGAGGGCGGCATCGATCACCCGGACCTTGTTGGCGAACTGTTCGGCGTCGATCCCGGTCCCGCGGCCGGTGACCTCTTCGGAGGGACGGCCGCTCATGACGGCGACGATCGCGCTGCTCGGCGTGGTGTTGCCGATCCCCATGTCTCCGGTGCCGAAGAGATCCACGCTCCCGGCCGCCGTCTGCGCGACTGCGATCCCCGCCTCGACGGCGGAAATGGCCTCTTCGCGGCTCATGGCCGGCCCCCGGGCCATGTTGCGGGTGCCGGGTCCGATCCGCCGGGAGATGATCTTCCCCGAGGCCGAAAGCGCGCCCATGTCCGAGGCGACCCCCATGTCCACGACCCTGACCTCGGCGCCCACCTGGCGTGCGAGCGCATTGATTCCCGCCCCGCCGGCGACGAAGTTGGCGACCATCTGCGGCGTGACCTCCTGCGGGAACCTGCTCACCCCTTCCGATACGACGCCGTGGTCGCCGGCCATGACGAAGATCGCCTTCCGGGCGACGGGTGGCCGCATGGAGCGGGTGATGCCCGCCAGATCCTCGGCCAGGTCGAGAAGGCGGCCGAGCGCCCAGTGAGGCATGGTCAGGGCCTCCAGGCGGCGGTGCGCCCGGGCCCGGAACTCGGCGTCCTGAGGAATGATCTGAGAGAGGGTTTCCTGCAATAATTTCATTTCAACTCCTTAAATCTGTGGGAGGAATTCCCCCTCCCCTTGCGGGAGGAGGTCAGGGGGAGGGTCTCGTTCGGCCCCTTGATCTCCAGCGGAATGCCACTGACCACGAGGGTGACCTTTTCAGCCGCCGCCGCCATCTCCTGGTTGCAGCGCCCGGCGGCATCCCGGAAGCGCCGCGCCGTTTCATTGCCGGGGACGATCCCCATCCCCACTTCGTTCGTGACGAAGATCACCGTGCCGGGACACGCCCGGGCGGCATCGATCAGTTCCCGGCAGCGTTCGGCCGCCTCCTGCTCCATGAAGCGCTCCCCGCGCTGCTCCGCCTCGTAGAGGAGGTTGTTGATCCAGAGGGTGAGGCAGTCGACGAGGAGGAGCCGGTATCCCCTGGCCCGGCCGATGACGCCCGCCAGATCGACGGTCTCTTCGATCGTTTCCCACCCCTTCCCGACCCGCGCCTCGCGGTGCTTCCGGACGCGCTCTGCCATTTCCGGGTCGATCACGGGGCAGGTGGCCACGTAGGCGCGCGGACCGGGGCGGGCCTCCGCCATTTTCTGCGCACAGGCGCTCTTACCGCTCCGGCTTCCACCGGTGATGAGGATGATCTCCGCCATTCAGCATCTCTCCAGATGGCATCGGTCGTTGAGGCGGGAGAGGACGCCCCGGCCGCCCTCGATCCGGATCTCCGAGATGGAGGCCGGCCCGACCTCGAAGCAGAGGTGATGCCGGTCCGGAAGCCCCAGGACGCGGCAGATGAAAAACCGGATGACGCCTCCATGCGCGAAGAGGACAACCGTTCCGGCCGGTGCACTGACGGCCCGTTCCGCCGCCGCCCGGATCCTCGCCCGGAAGCGGGCGATTGGCTCGCCCTCCGGAAAGGCGAACTCCTCCTCCAGTGCGGCCCAGCGGTCCACGGCGGCGGGATCGGCGGCAACGATCTCGGCGAAGCTCATTTTCTCCCAGCGGCCGAAGTCGATCTCCCGGAGGTTGTCGTCGATCTCATAGCCCTGCCCCGTGCCGAGGGCGATCTCCGCCGTTTCTCGGGTGCGGAGCAGGGGGCTTGAGAAAAAGAGCGCTCCGCCGACCCGGGCGAGCGGCGCCGCAAGGGCGGCGGCCTGCCGCCTCCCCTCCGCGGAGAGCGCGGCATCCGTCCGGCCGATGTACCGGCCGCGGCAACTCTCGCCGAGATCGCCGTGGCGGATGAGGATCAGTCGATTGGCCATAAAGCACCCGTTCCGAACCCCCGCCTCCTAACCCCCTCCCGCCAGGAGAGTGGGAACACTCCCGCTTTAATCGCCGCTCTCCCCCTTGAGGGGAAGGTTGGGGTGGGGGCTCTGCCCCAGAAAATAAAAAATCCCCGCGCCTTTCGACGTGGGGATGCCGTATTTCATCCTCGACCGTTTTCCCAAAAACCGCGACCCCTCTCCGCGAGGGTCCAGCGAGCAGTTTCATCCTGCGGGCAGGTCTTCTGGCTTCCGGATCGACCTCAGGCCGCGTCTTCCCGTTTTTCAACAGTGACGTTGTGCAGCCCTTGTCCCCGGTTACAGCGGCGGGACCGCGACGGAATCGCACCGTCTTCCCTCATCGCCCGCTCGGGCGACCCGCAGGGATCGCAACTTATCTATCGCAGCCTGCAGGGGGTGTCAAGGGGAATGTGCAGGGCGAAAGCGCGAGCGTCTCGAAACAGAGCGGCGCGGGCCCTGCCGGCAGATCCTGAAAGCAGCGGACCCGGACCGGCCTCGATGCGGCGCAGCCGACAGCGGCCACGTAGGGCGGCCGGGGCCTGAACGCGGCGAACCGCCACTCTTCGGCGGTAAAATTTCCGACGCGGAAACCGATCCGGCCGGGGTGTTCCCCTTCGATGCGGAACGAAAAGGAGTCGAGCGGCATCGAGAGCCCGACTCCCTTGGCCTTGATGTAGGACTCCTTGAGCGTCCAGTAAAGGAAGAAACGGCCACGCAGCCGATCGGGCGGCATCCCGTTCAGTGCCGCGGCCTCTTCGGGAGAGAAGAAGCGGCTGCCCAGCCTTGAGGCGTGCACCTTGCGGTCCTCCCGTTCGATGTCCGCCCCGACTTCCGCCCCCCGGGTCAACGCGACGACCGCCCCCCCCCGGGTATGGGAGAGGCTGAACGAAAGCGGGGAGGGGCCGAGCCCCGGATCGATCGCCGGCTTGCCGTGGGCGTTTCGGACGAATCGCCACTTTTCCGGTGGGATCTCCGAATATTGCGAAAGCGCGGTCCGGACCAGGGCGTGGCTTGCCCCGAAGAGGCGGCGCCCGGCCGGGAAACGGAGGCGGGCCATGCGGGCCCGCTCCTCTTCGTCGAGGAGGGAGCACTCCGGGCCGGGCGTTTGCGGATCGCCGGCCTCCGTGGGGAATGCGAACCAGAGATGAATTTCACCCTCGGGCAGATGCAATGGCCTTCTTCCTCTTCATCGTGGGTTCCCGCCCGGCCTGTGCCGGCCGCGGGTCCTCCGCGACCTACTTCCGGTCGCCCGAAATATAGGAAATCCGCTCCGGGGTGTCAATCCGAATCGGCGATGATGATTTTTTCCGTATGAATCCATTGAGAATTGTGGTATAGCATGCCCGCTCCATTCATTCCGATCGGATGGATATGTAGACGCTTTGCTTACGGTTTTGGCTGATCCGGAGAGGAAATGCCTCGGATGGCAGAGGCTTCCTTCCTAAGGCGTGATCTCGGCTCTTATGCAAAACGGTTGCATCTCGGTGCCATTTACACCGTCCCGATCCGGAACCGATCGGGAAGAAGGGTCCGATGACATGAAGGAGAATTCCCTGGGACGCGTCCTGGTTGTCGATGATGATCAAGGGCTCGTCGATCTGCTCTGCGACTTTCTCTCCTCCGAGGGCTATGGAGCGACCGGCTCTCTTTCCCCTGCCGAGGCACTGGAAGCCTTGAAGAAACAGGAGTTCGATCTCCTGCTCACCGATCTCATGATGCCCGATATGGACGGCATCGAACTTCTCAGCGCAGCCAAAGAGATCGACCCCAATCTCGTCGGCGTCATCATGACGGGGCAGGGGACGATCCGGACCTCCGTGGAGGCCATGAAAGCCGGGGCCTTCGATTATCTCCTCAAACCGTTCACGACGGAATCCCTGCTGCCCGTGGTCAGCCGGGCGATGCGCGTGCGGCAACTGCAGAGGGAGAACATCGAGCTCCGCGGCACCATGGCGGTCTATGAACTGACGAAGGTGATCAATGTCTCCATGGATGCCGATGTCATCGCAAACAAGGTGGCCGACGCGGCCATGGAGCTCTGCAATGCGGATGAGGTCTCCATCATGCTGCCCACCGCCGAAGGTGACAAGCTCTACGTGGCAGCGATTCGCGGCAAAGGGCGGGAGAGGCTGCTCGGGAAACAGACGGGCATCGGGGATGGGGTTGCCGGATGGGTGGCCCATCATCTCAAAACCCTGGTCCTGGATGGGGAGATCAATGACCCCCGCTTCGAGCCCATCGCACCCCGGCCGGAGATCAGTTTTGCCGTCTCCCTGGCGATGGTCGCGGGGGGCAATTTCGTCGGGGTTGTCAACATCAACAAACTCAATCACCGCTCCTTCACGGAAGGGCAGATCAAGGCGCTGAACGTCATGGTCGGCATTGCGGCTCCTTCCCTGCAGAATTCGGCGCTCTTCAGGCGGATGCAGACGATCGAGGAAAAATACCGGGGCATCGTCGAACATGCCCTGGAGGGCATTTTCCAGATGACCCCGGACGGCAGGATTCTCACGGCGAACCCCTCGCTGGCCGCCATTCTCGGCTACGGATCGCCGCAGGAGTTGCTCGGCTCCCGGGAAAACGTCGCCAAAGGGATCTTTGCCGACGAAAAACAGTATCGGACATTGCTTGGGGAGATCGAGAGGCTCGGGGAGGTCAGGAGTTTCGAGGCGCGCATCCTGCGGCGGGATCGGAAAGAGGTATGGGTCCAGATCAACGCCCGCGCCGTGCGAGATAGCAACGGAAACGACCTCTACTACGAAGGCACCCTCGTCGATGTCGGCCGGCAGAAGGAGATGGAAAACGTTCTGATCCGGGCCTCCCAGCAGTGGCGGGTCACGTTTGATTCCATCCATGACATGGTGTGGCTGTGCGATCCGGATGGAACGGTTCTGAGATGCAACAAGGCCACCCAGGAGTATCTGGACAGACCCTATTCGGAGATCATCAACCAGCCCTGCTTCCTGATGGTGCACGGCGATTCGGCACCGATCAAGGATTGCCCCCTCGCCAAGGCCAGGGTGACCAAGACCAGGGAATCGCAAATTCATCAGATCGGCGAGCATTGGTACACCATCACCGTGAGTCCGATCCTGGACGATCAGGGAAACCTGGAGGGTGCTGTTCACGTGATCAGCGATATCACGCAGAACAAGCGTACGGAAGAGGAGTTGCGTGCCATGTCTCTCCGGGATGAATTGACCGGCCTGCTCAACCGCCGCGGATTTCTCACCCTGGCCGAACAGCAGTTGCGGCTGGTGCACCGGATGAAGAAAAGGCTCATCCTGCTTTTCATCGATCTCGACCGCATGAAGTGGATCAACGATACCCTGGGGCATCCGGAAGGAGACCTGGCGTTGAAGAATGCGGGCATCATCCTGAAGAAGACGTTCCGGGAATCGGACCTCGTTTCGAGGGTGGGAGGGGATGAGTTCGTCGTGGTCACCGTGAACGCCTTCGACGAGAACATGGAGAACATTCTCGCCCGGCTGGAAAGAAATGTCGCCGCCTTCAATGCGGCAAGTCAGGCCCCCTATCCGCTCTCCCTCAGCATCGGCGCGGTCTCTTCGGACGAAGAGGAGTCCTGTGCGATCGAGGCGCTTCTGACCAAGGCGGACCAGCGGATGTATGAGCACAAAAAGACGAAAAACCTGAATATGGCGTGATCTTCCCATCCGGGAGGAGGGGTACGAAAAAAGGCGTTCCGTCGGCGGAACGCCTTTTTCTGTTGAATGGTTATGTGTCTGAAGGTCCTACTTCTTGGCCTTCTTCTCCTCCTTGGCGGGGGCGGCGGGGGCGGCAGCCAATTCCTTGAGGGCGGCTTCCCACTTGTCGATGACGGCCTTCAGCTCGCCTGCCTTTGCCTTCGCGGCGGCGGCGTCGGTGGCGATCGCATCCTTGGCGGCTTTCAGGTTGTCAGCGAATGCCTTGGAATCGGCAGCCCAGGCGTCCTTCTGGTCCTTCATCTTCTTCTCGAGCTTCTTGGCGGCAGCTTCGATGCCCTTCCAGGCTTCTTCGGCGGCGGCGACGGCGGCGGTCGCTTCATCGGTCACGGCCTTCTTGCCCGCTTCCACACCGGCGGCGGCCTTCTCGAAGGCGGCCTTGGCATCGACGTAGCCCTGCTTGGCTTCCTTGTACTTCTTGTCCTTCACCTGGGCATCGGCCGCTTCCATCGCCTTCTTGGCGGCGTCGAGATCGGCGGTCGCATACTTGTCGGCGCCCGCGGCGACGGCGGCATCCATAGCCGCCTTCGCGGCCTGCTGCTCCGCCTCGGGCGGCTTGGAACAACCGACGAAAACCAGGACCAGGGCAAGAACCATCATCAATGATACTGAATACTTGAAGCTTTTCATCTTTTCCTCCTTGTTGAATGATTATAATGGCTTCTGATCCGAAACCGACGCATCTATATACTTTTTTCCACCATTGTCAAGATGGATATTCCGATTTCGAGCGTGGCGGGTCTGAATATGGCCTTCACATCAGCCGGTAGCCCTTCTCACGGAAAAGCTTCAGGCAGGCATCCACCACCATCGGATCGTAGAGGATGCCCCGGTTCTTTGAGATCTCCTCCATGGCCGCCTCGACCCCGAGCGCCGCGCGGTAGGGGCGATGAGACGCGATGGCCTCCACGACATCGGCCACGGAGAGGATCCGCGCCTCCAGCAGGATGCCATCCCCCGTGAGCCCCTCCGGATATCCCGTGCCGTTCATCCGCTCGTGATGCTGGAGAATGACCTCGGCTACGGGCCAGGGAAAGTCGATATCCTTGAGGATGTCATAGGCGGCCTGCGGATGAACCCTGATCAGGCCGAGCTCGATCTCTTTCAGTTTCGACGGCTTGCTGAGGATTTCGGCCGGAACGGAAATTTTGCCGATGTCATGGATGGAGGCTGCGATGCGGACAAAATCCGTCCGGTCCGCCGGGAAGCCCAACTCCACGGCGATCGACCTGGCCAGATCGGCCGACCGTCTCTGATGGCCCGCCGTATAAGGATCCCGCGCTTCCACGGCCATGGAGATGGCCTGAACGGTTCCGGCCAGCGACCGCCTCAAACGCTCCATCGACTTGAAGGCCATCTGTTCGGCCAGCTTCTGTTCCGTCATGTCCAGGATGAGATTCAGTGTCGCCGGCCGGCCCTCCCATTCGATCAGAACGGAGCTGTTTTCGATCCAGATGATCCGGCCGCTCTTGTGCAGGGTCAGGTAGGCATGCCGGGTCGGAGTCGCATCTCCCTGGATCTTCTCCAGATATCGCTTCTTCATCTCTTCCCGGTCAGCCGGATGGACGAGGTCGAATACGGGGATCGACAGAAATTCCTGCTTCGAATAACCGTACGATTCCAATGCCCTGTTATTCACATAGCGGACCATCCCGTCCTGGATGACCAGGATGGCCTCATTGGCGTTTTCCACGAGAAGACGATACCTGCGTTCGCTCTCCCTCCGTTTTTCCTCCGCCTGTATGCGGTCCGTGATGTCGCGGGCGACGCCGGTGATGCCGATCATCTGGCCGCCGCGCATCATCGGGGATCCGCTGACCTCGCCATACTTGATGGTTCCGTCCTTTGCGACAAAGCGGTAGGTTGCCG
>JAJFTY010000081.1 GCA_021372695.1 Deltaproteobacteria bacterium | reverse complement strand
TCCGCCGCCTCCCGGGTGAAGATGAAGGCCTGGGTCGCCTGCACGATTCCCATGCCGGCTACGGCGGCCATGATGCCGACCAGAATCAGGGAAACCACGACTTCTATGAGGGTGAAACCGCGGCTCGATGCAGTTTTGATCTTCGATTTCATCTGAAGCTTCCTCCATTCAACCGCCAGGTACGACGATCAGGGTCTCTGCGTGAAGACTTCCGTGACGCTCAGTCCCTGGGTGGCATTGGATGTTACGGTCAATTTCAGGGCATAGCCGCTGCCCGTATAGGCGCCGGCGCGTTCCACATAGTTGCTGCCGCTCGCGTCAAAGATGATGCACTTCGCATCGATTGTGTAGCTTCCATAGTTCCGGGACGTGGTCGCGCCGGTTGCATTTGTCGCAAACTGCTGCAGCCGTGTCAGGGCGTCCGTGGCGTCGGCCATGGTCATGTAGGTCGCCTTGACGTTTTCCATGACCTGCTGCAACTCATAGAGTTGCTTGGACCGGACCACGGGCTCACCGCTTTTGGTCAGGGCGGTCCCCATGAAGGTGACCAGAAATGTCGCGAGAATCGCCGCAATCGTGAGCGTGATGATGATCTCGAGAAGCGTGAACCCCTTCTCCCTCCGTTTCGAAAAGGCTGATGTCTTCATGGGATGTACCCCGTGTTCTTTCTGACGGTTATGGCGACCGAGGCGCCGCCCGAGCTCAATGTAATTGTCCTGTAATCAGTGGCTTGTGGGCTGGCGGAGGCGAAATTTGCTCGAAGATTCAAATAGGGCTTCCCCCATGTGTCAAAGGACAAAATGTTCCCGGTCGGGTTAGTAATGGTGATAGTCGTATTCGGCAGGGTAACGGTGCCGGCGTCTTCTCCCGGGAAGGGCACATAGTGCGGGCTGGTGTCGGTGCCTGGCAGACCGTAATATAGTTTGTATGTATTCGTGCCTGGGAACTCGACTCCCCAGACCCGCTCCGTCGAGTTCAAGGCCCTCAATTGCGCGTAACGGAGATGGACCTTGAGCTTTTCTGCGTTGGCCCGCAATGCGGACTCCGTTGTCGACGTCGTTCTGGTCATGACGACTGCTCCAAGAACCGCGATAACCAATATGGTTACGATCACCTCGATCAGCGTGAAGCCGCGCCTTCGATCATGAAAAGGTTTCGGAATAGAAACTTCCCTCATGATGAATGTGCCATTTCCGACGAGAGTTCCGGTTCGCTTCATGCATTGACCTCTTGAGATGAGATGCCTGCCGTCGTGCAGCGGCCGACGGCGATTCCCAGGAATGCGGCCATGCCCAGCCCCGCGGCGGAGAAGATCACGGCGAAAAAGAGCGCCACGGGGAGCTGCGCCCACAGGGCGCCGATCGATCCGTTCAGGAAAACCAGCACCGCATAGAGCGCCGTTCCGATGCGAGCCGCACGGAGTGCGCCCCGCCCGTCTGTATAAAGGAGAAAACCGAGGGCTGAAAGCCCGATGGCCAGCAGAATGCCGAAGAGGGGCTGGAGCGAGAGCCAGGCCGGTTGCAGAAGTCCTGCAACCCGCTGCAGGCCGAACATCATGATGCATCCCAGGACGAGGTAGAAGAAACCCGTCAGCAGGAAATAGAAGGCGCATTCCGACTTCGTTACAGCCCCCCGGAAGCCGAAGGTTAGCGTTGTCGTAAATACCGGATCATGGACAATCCGCGACCATAGGGAGCGCCGCGCAACCGGTTTCCCGTCGGGAATCCGCTCCATGACCCTTGCCGTGAAGCCTTCCGGGAGCTCCTGCCGGGGCGCGTTTCTCATGACCTCCGTCAGATCCTGAAAGCGGGCCCATTTTTTCTCTTCTTCGTTCTGCATGATCTGCAACTTCTCCTTTATATGGATATACAATCCATTTCGCGAAAAGTCACATCTGATGAACTCGTAAAAAGACACCCGTGTCACCCTGAGCCCCGTCGAAGCGTGACGGAAGTGATCGATATCACGTCGTGCTTCGACAAGCTCAGCATGACAATCACAGGGATTTTTGACTTTTTACGAGGTCGTCAACTTTCGCCGGTATGACATTCTTGGCAGATTTCCGCCTTTTTACGAGCGCGTCACATCTGGATGAGCAAGTTTAGTTTCCCGGGAGAGGTCTCCGCGTGGTCATTCGGGTCATGAGCGGAACGGATCGGCCGGATGGATTCATGGATCAATTCATTGACTTTTGCCCGCTGCTTCTTCATAATACGGCCACACGTGGGATTCCAGTTCTTCAGGCTCCGGCTGTCGGATTCACTCCGGCGGAACGGAATTTCCGATCACCATTCACCAGGGGAGGTTATGAAAAAGAGAGATTTTCTGAAGACGCCGGTCCGTCACATCGACATCACCTCTTTCGACGCCACACCGATCGTCGAGGCGATGAAGGGCATGTCCTTCACAGCGCGGGATCTGGCAGCGGCGGCCGAAATCTACGACCGGATGCTCGCCGAGAAAAACTTCGGCATCATCCTGACCATCGCGGGAAGCACCAGCGCCGCGGGGTGCATGCAGATCTACACGGATATGGTCAGGCACAACATGGTGGACGCCATCGTCGCTACGGGTGCGACGGTGGTCGACATGGACTTCTTCGAGGCGCTCGGTTTTCGCCACTACCAGGGGACGCCGTTCGTGGACGACCGCGTTCTCCGGAGCCTCTATATCGACAGGATCTACGACACCTACATCGACGAGGAACAGCTCCAGGTCTGCGACAAGACCATCCAGACCATTGCCGACAACCTCCCCCCCTGCCCGCACTCCTCGCGGGAGTTCATCCGGGAAATGGGGCGATACCTGGTCGACCATGCCGTGAAGAAAGAGTCCCTCGTCCAGACGGCCTTCGAACACGACGTGCCGATCTTCTGCCCCGCTTTTTCGGACAGCAGCGCCGGTTTCGGCCTCGTCCTCCACCAGGTGAAGCACCCCAAGACACACCTCTCGATCGACTCGGTCAAGGATTTCCTGGAACTGACCCAGATCAAGCTCAAGGCGGGGGAGACGGGACTCCTGATGATCGGCGGCGGGGTGCCGAAGAATTTTGCCCAGGACACCGTCGTCTGCGCGGAGGTCCTCGGGAAAGAGGTGCCGATGCACAAGTACGCCGTGCAGATCACCGTGGCCGACGTCCGTGACGGGGCCTGCTCCAGTTCCACCCTCAAGGAGGCCAACTCCTGGGGCAAAGTGGACAGCAGCAACGAGCAGATGGTCTACGCGGAAGCCACCTCCGTCCTCCCGCTTCTGGCGAGCTACGCCTGGCACCGGGGAAACTGGAAGAAGCGCAAGCCCCGGCGTTTCGCGAAGATCTTCAAAGAGGCTTAGGGATTCCCGATAGGCGACGAAATCTTTGGAGATCGTGATGAATCCAGGAGGCGACCCCGACCGCGTGATCGTGGTCGGCGCCGGTGCGGGCGGGATGATGGCTGCCGGCCGGGCTGCGGAGACGGGTGCCCGGGTCCTGCTCCTGGAAAAGACGGACGGCCCCGGGAAAAAGATTCTCGTCAGTGGGAAAAGCCGCTGCAACCTGACGAACATCCGCGACATCGAAAGTTTCCTTTCCATGTACGGCCCGAACGGTCGTTTTCTCCACGGCGCCTTTCACCGATTCTCCCGCGATGATCTCCTGGAGTTTCTCAAGCGTTACGACGTGGAGACGAAGGTGGAACGGGGCGGGCGCATCTTCCCCGTTTCCGACGACGCGGCAGATGTCGTCCGGGCCTTCCGGCGTTATTTGAAGGAGCATGGCGCCACGGTCCGGACAGGGGTTGCCGTCAAGGGGGTCGCGGTCCGCGAAGGTATCGTCCAGGGGGTTCGGACGGAGGAGGGGCTTCTGCCCGCCCGCGCCGTTGTCCTGGCGACCGGCGGGGCAACCTGGCCGGCAACGGGCTCGACCGGCGACGGCTACCGGATTGCGGCCGCCCTCGGCCACGCCGTTACGAAGCTCCGGCCCGCCCTTGTGCCGCTGGTCGTGATGGAGGTCGAACGGGCAAAGGCGATGCAGGGGGTGAGCCTGAAGAATGTCCGGCTCACGGCTTTTCGGTGTCCGGCGGAGGAGATCGATCCCGCACTGGCTCCGGCAGAGGATGTGGGCCGCGGGCTGGAAGCCAGGCGTCGCAAAGGGCCGGTCATCGAGAGCCGGATGGGTGAAATGATCTTCACCCACTTCGGGATCGGAGGACCGATCACACTCCTCATGAGCCTTTCGGTCGTGGACGCCCTTGCGGAAGGGCCGGTGGGGGTGATGATCGATCTGAAGCCCGCCCTGTCGGCGGTAGAACTGCGCGCCCGGCTCCAGCGGGATTTCGACTCCTTCGGGAAACGGGGGTTCCGCGGCCTCCTGGCGGGGCTCCTCCCCCACAAGATGATCGAGCCTTTCATCGAGATGACCGGCATCCCCGCGGACAGGCCGGGCCATCAGATCAGCGCCGCGGAGCGGGAGAGACTCCTCGGTCTGCTCAAGGCTCTTCGCTTCAACATCCGGGGGGCCCTGCCGCTGACCTCGGCGATCGTTACGGCGGGCGGCGTGGCGCTCAAGGAGATCGACCCGAAGACGATGGCGTCGCGCCTGGTTCAGGGTCTTTTCTTCTGCGGGGAGGTGATGGACATCGACGCCGACACGGGGGGCTACAACCTCCAGGCCGCCTTCTCTACGGGATTCGTCGCCGGCGAGGCCGCTGCGTTCCTGCTGCAATCTCTACGGGAAGGTCCTGAAGTTCATCAAGATGACCGCGCAAGCGGTCGATGAGATGGCGTATCCGGGAATGGATGCTGCGGAATCTCAGCCGCTGATGAACTTGTTGTCTTTCCATTCGCCCTGGTAGACTTTTCCGTCCCAGAAGATCAGAGATCCCCGGCCGGAGATCCTGTTCTCCTCCCACTGCCCCTCGTACCTCGAACCATCGGTAAAGGAAAGGACCCCCTTGCCGTGCATCTGGCCGTCCTTCCATCCTCCCTTGTATCTTTTGCCATCGGGGAAGATCATCTCTCCGGAGCCGTTCTTCAGGCCGTCCTTCCACGCCCCGAGGTATCGTCCGCCGTCCGGCAGGGTCTCCGATCCTTTCCCTTCCACGACGCCTTTCTTCCACTCGCCCTCGTATCGATATCCGTCGGATAGAAGCATCGTTCCCTGCTTGTGTGGCAGGTCATCTTCCCACTGGCCTTCATATCGGCTTCCGTCGGGCCACGTGAAGGTCCCCTTGCCATGAAAACGGCCGGACTTGAAGGAGCCGCTGTAGGCTGTCCCATCCGGAAAGGCCACGTTTCCTTCGCCTTCCGCCGGTTTTTCTTTCCACTGGAATTCGACGGAGAGGGGAAACTCCGGAACGTCGGAAGATCGATATGCCAGTAATTTCTGTTGGTTCAGTTGGTCTCCCATTTGATCAGCCCACGAATTTCCCTTTCTTGAACTCACCTTCATACCGCGTGCCGTTTGCCAATATCATGACCCCGACACCGTGAGGCAGCCCGTTTTCCAGCCGGCCGCTATATCTTCTGCCGTCGGTGAGGATCAGGGTCCCCCGGCCGTGATACTTGTTGTCCTTGTATTCACCCTCATACCGGTCGCCGTTGGGGAATTCCATGATGCCGTATCCGTTGGACATGCCCCGCCGGAACTCGCCCTTGTACTTTTTCCCGTCAGGCAGAATCAGGGTTCCCCGGCCATCGTACAGATCGTTTTTCCAGTCGCCCACATAGACCCTTCCGTCCGCCATGGTGAGCTTTCCGTTCCCTTCTTTTCTATCTTCCCGCCACTGGCCGATATAGGTCGAGCCATCGGAGAGGGAAAGGATGCCATGTCCGCTGCGCTGCCCGGCCTGCCACTCTCCGACATACTTGCCTCCGTCCGGGTAGCTTATGATTCCCTGGCCATGGGGCAGTCCGTCTTGCAGCTCACCGATGTACTTTGCTCCGTCAGGCTGAACTTTGGTGCCATACCCGAGATCGGATTCCTTTGGGGGCTTCTGCTGGGTACCTTCAATCTTCTTCAGCAGTTCTTCGTGATCTTTTGCTCTTGCCTCGTCCTCGGCTTTTTTGCGGACTTCTTCTTCGGCCCGTTGCCTTGCCTCGTCCTCGGCCCTCTTCCGGGCTTCTTCTTCAGCCTGGAGTCTCGCCTCCTCGGCCCTTTTACGGGCCTCCTCTTCGGCCTTCTCGCGAGCTTCTTCTTCGGCGCGACGCTTGGCCTCCTCCTCGGCTTTTTTGCGGGCTTCCTCTTCGGCCCGGCGCTTCGCTTCTTGCTCGGCCTTCTTGCGAGCTTCCTCTTCAGTCCGACGCTTGGCCTCTTGCTCGGCTTTTTTGCGGGCCTCTTCTTCAGCCCGGCGTTTGGCCTCATCCTCGGCTTTTTTGCGGGCCTCTTCTTCGGCCCGGCGCTTTGCTTCTTCCTCGGCCTTTTTGCGGGCTTCTTCTTCGGCCCGGCGTTTGGCCT
>JAJFTY010000070.1 GCA_021372695.1 Deltaproteobacteria bacterium | reverse complement strand
ACGCTGGCTGACTTTTTAATGCCGTTCGTCTTCATTGACTCCGCCTCTGAAATAGTTGCAATGCCGTATATGGAAACCAATAAGACAGCCAATATCATGCAAAGTATTTTCTTCATGCTGATGCCCTCCGGCTCGCGGCGGAAAACGGTTTTCCGAAAAACCTATTTCAGATATTCGGTGAAAAAGGCCGTGAGCTTGTCCCACGGGATGAGGTCCACCCGGTCGTATAAATCAACGTGGCCGGCGCCGGGAACGATGTAGAGTTCCTTCGGTTGGGCCGCCAGCTTGCAGGCTTCTTCGCTGAACTCGATGGAATGCGCATTTTCACCGGCGATAAACAGCATCGGACGAGGAGATATCGTCTCGATGTCGTTGAATGGATAGAAATTCATGAATTTGACGTTGCTGGTAAGCGTCGGGTGGGTCGTCCGTTCCGGTGACGAGCCTTTCGGAGTGAACTCGCCTCGCGGAGTGCGGTAGAAATCATAAAACTCACGCTCGATGGGGCTGGAGTTTTCTTTCAGCTCATGCACGGTCCCGCTGGTGTATTTGGTTTTGCCTCCGGTGAACTCTGTATAGCGCTGCTCCGCGGCCTCTGCGATGATTTTCTTTCTCTGCTCCAGGGTCAAAGAATGCCTGAGCGCGTTACGGTTGGCAGCGCCCATATCGTACATGCTGACGGTCGCAATGGCTTTCATGCGCGGGTCGATCTTGGCGGCGCTGATGGCAAAGCTCCCGCTGCCGCAAATCCCGATAACACCAATCCGATTCCTGTCCACAAACGGGCGGGTGCCCAGGAAATCCACCGCGGCACTGAAATCCTCGGCATAGATATCCGGCGACACAGCGTTGCGGGGCCGGCCCTCACTTTCGCCCCAGAAGGATAAATCCAGGGACAAGGTCACAAATCCCCGCTCAGCCATTTTCGTTGCATACAGATTCGCACTTTGTTCCTTCACGGCGCCCATGGGATGCCCGACAATGATCGCGGGATATTTTGAGTTTTTATTCATATCGTTGGGAGTGAAAAGATTTCCCGCAACTTTCATGCTGTATTGATTCTTAAACACAACCTTCTGCATGGTCACCTTCTTGCTTTTATAGAAATTATCAGCGGCATTGGCCAAATCCTGAGCCAAAGCCGGGGGGCCGATGAAGGTCATCATGCCCAAGACGACGGCTATCATGCCTGACGGTCTGAATTTGTGCATTTTCAGTTCTCCCTTACGTTACTTTCAATGAGTTGGTCCTTGTTGACTGGTTATAGCATTTACCTCGGTATTGGCAGTCGCCAGTTGAAGCTCCGTTACAGGACGGCCTTGAGAACCGCAACGATATCCGCCTCGGTCATGGCCGGACGCCCGGGCAGATTGCCGTTCTCGTCGTGAACGATACGCAGGGTGTCCTGGGCATAGCGTGCGATCAGGGTATCGTCGATATTGAGCTCGGACAGACGCGTGGGGCAGCCGATACCCTTGAGAAAGGCCTCAAAACGATCGATGCCCTGAAGGGCGCAATCCGGGTCATCGGGGTCTTTGGCCTTGAGCCCGAAAATGCGCTCCGCAAACTTCACGAACTTTTGCGGCCTGTGTCCGGCGGCAAATCGCATCCAGGAAGGATTGACCACGGCCAGGCCTGCCCCATGGGCGATGTCGTGACAGGCCGACAGGGTATGCTCGATCATGTGCACGGGGTAGCCCCCGTTGGTGCCCGCGTTCACCCAGCCGTTGAGGGCGACAATGGATGCCCATTGAACCTGGGCCCGCGCCTCCAGATCATTTCCGTCGGCAACGGCTTTGGGTCCCCACTCCAAGGCCGTGAGGATGACGCCTTCGGCAAACCGGTCCTGAATGGGGGTGCCGTCAACGCCGTTGAAGTACCCTTCGGTCACATGGGTGATCAGGTCGCACACCCCGTAGGCGGTCTGATCCTTCGGCACACTCACCGTGAGTTCGGGGTCCACCAGCGCAACCCTGGGGTACAGACATTCGGTCTGGACAAAGGATTTTTCCCGGGTCTCCTCGTTTGAAATCACCGCGCCCATGTTCATCTCGGAACCGGTGGCCGCCAGGGTCGGCACGGTGATGACGGGCAGTGCGCGGGTCGGGACATACGGGGCAGGCTGACCGTGGTAAATCATGTCCCATGGATCGCCGTCGTAGTAAAACGCGGCGGCCATGACCTTGGATGCGTCCATGGTGCTGCCGCCCCCCAGGGCGACGATCACGTCGCAGCCTTCTTTATGGGCGATCCGGGCGCCGCGTCGGACGGTGGTGATTCTCGGGTTGGGCTCGACGCCGTCACATTCCGCAAAGGCAATCCCGGCAGCCTTTAGGCCGGCCACGGCCCGGTCGAATGTCCCGTTGCGCTTGACGCTTCCCACGCCGGTGACGATCAGAGCCTTTTTGCCGTGCCCGCCGACCACTTCTCCGAGTCGGGTGAGTGTGCCCGCCCCAAAGATAAGACGGGTGGGATTGTGAAATTCAAAGTTCATCGAGAACCTCCTTTTTCCGATTCGTTGTTCCTTTGAGTGACATCATAAGGTCTCGCAACCGTAGTTGAAATACCTGTTCCTCTCATTTTCTTGCCTATTTCTGCTTCCATATTGATTTTCGGATGTTTTATCGCTAAAAATATTGTCTGATAATGACATTCGGAATAGGGGATATTTCATGCCCAAGATGAATGAACTGTTGCAAAGCTTTCCGGAAATGGATGACGGACCTTCCGAGTCCCGGCTCAAAGGGGTGCTTTTATTCAAGGAAACGCGCCATATCCCCAGAAAGCCGATGGTCTATGACCCCGGTGTCTGTATCGTTGTTCAAGGCCATAAGATTGGCTACCTGGGGGGCCAGAAGTTTCGATATGATGCGAACCACTACCTTGTGACCTCGGTGACCATGCCGTTCGAATGCGAGACCTTCGCAAGCCCCGAGGAACCCTTGCGCGGGCTCTACATCGATATCGACATGGGCCAGTTGCGTGACCTCATCGGTCGAATGGATGTGCAACCGGAAATCGTCAATGGCGGTGACAGGACATTGCCTCGCGGGATCGGATCGGCCGTCATGGATAATGAAATGCTGGATGCAACGACGAGGCTGGTCAAGTGTCTGCAGTCGGAGACGGAATCACAAATTTTAGGACCCGGTCTGGTGCGGGAAATTCTTTATCGGGTTCTTGGCGGCACCCAGGCGCCGGTGCTCTACTCGCTGGCCATGCACAGCGGCACGTTTTCCCAGGTGGCGCGCGTCTTGAGGCTTATGCAAAACGATTATGCAGAGAATCTCGACGTGGAGCGGTTGGCCGATACGGCCCATTTGAGCGTCTCTGCGTTCCATCGGGCCTTCAAAGAGATCACGTCGGATTCTCCCATGCAGTATCTGAAAAAAATCAGGCTGACCCGGGCAAGGGATCTCATGGTGCAGGAAAGGATGAAAGCCTACATGGCCGCCGACAGGGTGGGATATGAAAGCCCCTCCCAGTTCAGCCGTGAATTCAAACGGTACTTCGGGCAAAGTCCTGCCGAGGTGATGCGGGAATTGCGCGCCATGTGAAGTTAGCCAACGGATACGACACGGGTATTTATCGCCCGGTGAATAACGGGTGGACTCAAGCGGGATAAAAACCATGGCATGTTCAAAGAAAGGTTGCCGCGCCAAATCCGCCCAGGGTCTCAATGTTTCATGCTGTTGGCTGTCGGATGCCTGCCGCTGACGTGCTCCCTGCATCAGCGCGTGGGTCCCCACATCTCCCGGCGCTCCCAGTAGGATTTCCGCTCCCAGATGTTCCGAAGGCCGATCTCGTTCTGGATGTCCCTCATCCGCTGTCTCAGATCGGCAGCGTACACTTCCCCGGAAACACCCTCCGGACCGCTCCCCCCGGCAAGGACGCGGGCGAGTTCCTGTTCCACCCGATCCAGGTAGCGGATCAGTTCGGCCTTGGCCATGAGCTTGTAGTCCGCCGCGAGGACTCCCTCCGCGTAGACGCGCTGCGACGGGGCGCACCCCCCCGCCAGGACCGTGACGAGCACGGCCAGGGCCAGAAGGGCCCTTCGCATCGGCACGCAGATCTTTTTCCTCCTGTCCGGCATCCCGCACAACCTCTTCATGGGTCCGGCGGCTCCGGGACGGGGTCAGGGCAGGGGACGCTGAAGCTCCATCCTCTGGCGACGCTCGTCCTGCCGCAGGATCTCGCGGCCGGCGATTTCCGTCCTGACCGCATATCGCCTGGACGTGAGATCCGCGAGATAGGCCTCCCGAGGGACGTCCCCGGGAGGGGCGGACCCTTTTTCGATTCGCGCGATCTCCTCGTCGATCCGGACGGCGTAGCGATCGAGGTCTTCCTTAGAAAGCGTCCGGTAATCCATTGCCAGCGGTCCTTCCTTGTAGGGAAGCGACGGGACACACCCCGCCGTCAACAGGGACAGGGCGGCAACACACAGCAAAGCGGCGATAACTCTGTACGGCATGCTCTTTCTCCTTGTGCGGCATCTCCATCGACCCGTGAATAGGATAATGCCCCTTCTCGACCTTTTCAAGGGTTGTCGCCAAAAGAAAACCGTTGGCAGCAACCCGTCAAACAGTGTAAATTGCCTCTTGTGATCTTCATCCCCCTGTTCTGTACAACAGCAGAAGAAAGAGGTTCCGGACATGAAAGCGAAGCCGATCCTCACCGCATTGCTTGCGGCGCTCCTGTCGCTTGTCGCCCTGGCGGGCTACACGGAACAACCGGTGCCCGCGGCGAAGAACTCGTCCATGACGCTGGCCCAGGGGCCGCACGGGCCAAGGGGCCAGCAGGGCCCGCCGCCCGGCAGGGGACCGTCGTCGGTCGAGCAGGTGCCCCGCCTGACAAAGGACGCCGTCAAGGAGATGCTCGGGAAGCCCGACGTCGTCATCGTGGACATCCGCTACATCAAG
The DNA here is from genome assembly GCA_021372695.1 of Deltaproteobacteria bacterium. The sequence goes on along the minus strand of JAJFTY010000070.1, from coordinate 1,043 downwards.
CAGTACGAGCAGAGCGACAGGAGGATCCCCGGCGCCGTGTTCGTCCAGCCGGAAAACTTCGATGAATTCGTAAAGAATCACCCCAAGAAGGACGCGACCTACGTCCTCTACTGAGCTTGACCCCAGGAGTACACGGCCGCCCGGGGGGCGGTTGAACTTGCCAAGCGGGGTTACACGAAGGTCTACGCCCTGACGGGCGGGTGGAACGAGTGGGTCAAGGCGAACTACCCGACGGAGCCAAAGCCGGTTACCTCGGCGAAGAACTGCGTCCTCTGTCACACGGCCATGACGCCGGGAGTCGTGTCGGACTGGAAGCTCAGCAAGCACAGCCAGAAAGGGGTCGACTGCGCCGTCTGTCACGGCGACAAGCACTTCTCCCCCGAGACGGTCGCGCTGGCCGAGGTCCCGACGCCCGAGCGCTGCGCCTACTGCCACGGCCCCCAGGTCAAGCAGTTCGAGGGGGGCAAGCACGCGAAGGCATGGGCCTCCCTGAAGGCCATGCCCACCTTCCACATGCAGCCCATGGCCATGATGGACGGCATGAAAGGGTGCGGCGGCTGCCACAAGATCGGCATTAAGACCAAAGACGAAATCAAGGAACTGCGGACGCGGGGCGGACAGTTCGGGGTTGCCTCCTGCGATTCCTGCCACACCCGGCACGTTTTCTCCAAGAAGGAGGCCCAGCAGCCCCAGGCTTGCCGGACCTGCCACATGGGCATCGACCACCCCCAGTGGGAGATGTACTCCTCCTCCAAGCACGGGGTGCGCTACCTGCTGAAGCAGAGCGGCGTGCTGCCCGAAAACGCCGCGGCGCCAACCTGCCAGAGCTGCCACATGAGCGGGGGCAACCACGGCGTTCGGACGGCCTGGGGGTTCGTAGCTGTCAGGCTCCCCATGCCGCAGGACCCGAAGTGGGCCGCCGACAGGACGACGATTATCAAGGGCCTGGGTGCGCTCGACCCCTCGGGGAAGCCTACGGCCCGTCTCGGCGTTCTCAAGGACCTGGACGTCTTTCGGACGACCCAGGAGGACTGGCAGAAGGA
>JAJFTY010000043.1 GCA_021372695.1 Deltaproteobacteria bacterium | reverse complement strand
ATCTCAGAATTATTTTTACGACCCCCGCTTGCTTTCTCTCATATCGTCCCTGTTCCTCCCTACAGGTCTGCTGCAGCTCAACGTAACATTTTCGATATTCTTCGAGTGAACCCCCTTTGGGAAAGGCAAATTTCTCCAAGTCGCTACAGTATCCCTCCATATCGGCAACGACAAACTGTAAGTCATCAAATATTTTATTGTTTATGGGGATCTCGTGATAGACAAACCCTCCCAGATCCGATGTCATCGAAGTCATAATCTCTTCTACGGACATGAGCTGAAATTCCTTATATATCAGCTCATTAAGAAACACAGCGAAATAGTTGCTCGCACACATGGATTTCAGATAATCATCAAATCTGTCCCGAATATTTTCCATAGGTCCTCATTTCATCAATAATCCAATATAGTTCAACAATTCAACCAATCCCAATGTTTTCAAGAGCATCTCCGTGATAACCGTAATATCTTGTTATCACTGGAATAACATTCATTATCCTTCCCAATTCTAACCAAAACGATACCTCGGCTCCCTTATACCCCTTTTTTTCACCCTGGTCAGCTTAATCACGTTTGTCCGGTATTTCTTGTTAGACGAACAGTGGAATATCATCCCATTTGATAAGAGTTGAAAAATGGACGACCAGCCGAAAGTGTATTTGACCCAAAGCGAAGTTGCTGATAGATTTAGAATCACACAGTCGACCGTCAAAAATTGGCGGGAAAAAGGGTTGCTCCAGTACCTGCGGGTCCCCGGATCAACCAGGGTGCTATACCCCGTCGAGTCAGTCGAGAAGCTCGAACGGCAATCGCTTCATCAAGAGAAGGAGGTGGTCAGACCTAAGGAAATAAAAAGGGAAAGACCTGGAATATCCCCCAAACAGCACAAGGAATGGAGGATATGATGGTCAAAGACAAGAATCACCACATGATATTAAGGGGTGACACCTGGTACTTCGTAACCAAGACCAACGGTCGGAGGATCAGGAAAGCTCTTTCACAATCGATCACGGAAGCAAGGCGGATCAGGGATGAGTATCTCAGAGACATCAAGCTGCATGGCGATCTGCGGACTGCCAAGACAAATGACGGAGGGGGACTACTTTTTGGGGAAATAGTCGAAAAATGGGTCAAGATAACCATCAAGAAAATCAGACCATCCACGATGATCGACTACAAATCCGCAATGAACACCTATCTCCTTCCACGATTCGGTAATACCCCAATCGCTGAAATCACCTACCTCGATATCGAGGAAATGATCTCCGAGCTGGAATGCTCGGCGAAACGAATCAACAACATCTTGGTGCCACTGAGATCGGTGTTCAAGCTAGCGTATAAGAACAAATACGTCAAAGAAAACATAATGTTGATAGTTGAGAACCACAAGATCAACAAACCAAAAATTGCCCCCCTGTCCATGGACGAGGTCCGTCGTTTTTTGGATCATGTTAACCCCTTCTACAGACCATTCTTCACCGTCGCCTTTTTCACAGGTATGAGGGGAGGAGAAATGGCGGCATTGAAATGGGAAAACGTCCATCTCGATACTGGCAAGATTGATATCGTGGAGACAAGGGTTTACGGTGAAGAAGGTCGTCCAAAGACAGAAGGTTCGTACCGAACGATTGACATGTTGCCCATGGTTCGCAAATCGCTTCTGGAACAGGCTCAAGCAACAAGAATGAGGAGCAAGTATGTGTTTCTCAACATGGATGATAAACCCGTCGATGTCGAGACCCTCCGAAAGACCGCATGGACAGCGTGTTTGAAGGAGATCGGTATTAAATACCGACCGATGATCCAAACACGTCACACTTTTGCAACCCTCATGGTAACGTCCGGAGAGAATATCGGGTGGGTACAAAAGATGATGGGACACACGTCGTTGAAAATGATCATCGAGAAATACTTCGCTTACATTCCCAACATGACCCATAACGACGGATCGTTGTTTGTGAAAGAGTACGAAGGAGGAGCGGCAGAAAGTACCCCAAAAGTGCCCCAAGCAGCTCCGTGACTTCGTAACTATCTAATATTGTTTATAAATCATGGTGGAGGCGGCGGGAGTCGAACCCGCGTCCGGAAATCTTCCGCTGCACTTTCTACGTACGTATCTTCTGTTTTAGTTTTCGCTCTTGAGGGCTCCCGGAAGCAGGATCCCTCTTTCGCTATCCTGTTTTATTGCTTTTCGCCCCCCTCCCCCCAGGCTTGAGAGAGCGGTTATCCTGCCAGTATGACGCCTCCGAACCGACCCGACAGGCGAAATCGGGGAGACGTTAGCCGACTAAGCGGCTAAGGCGTAATCGTAGTTGTCTGCGATTATATTGTCCTGCCTGTTTAACGAGGCCTGCAGGAACCTCGGTACGCTTATGCAGCTTCACATATCCCCGTCGAAACCGTGACGCCCCCGTGGATGGTGAAACGATGTGAATGAACGGCCACACTTCTAACCCTATTCTCCGTCAAAGTCAAGCAGCCATCTCCGACCTTCCCCGCCCGGTCATCCCTTCTCCTGAATCGTCAAGGGATACGGCACGCTATCACCCCGCGGCCGTACAGCCGCAGGTCCGGATGCGGAGGCCTCATCCCTCCCGGTTCTTCGCCCGCATCCCCCGCTCCATGGCCCGGCGGTCCTCCTTGAGCTTGATGTCCTCCCGCTTGTCATAGAGCTTCTTCCCCCGGCCGATGCCGATCTCCACCTTGACCTTGCCGTTCCGAAAGTACATCCGGAGCGGTATCAGGGCGAGGCCGCGCTCCTGGGACTTGCCGTAGAGCCGCTTGATCTCCTGCCGGTGCATGAGCAGCTTGCGGACGCGGAGCGGCTCGTGATTTTGGCGATTGCCGTGGGAGTAGGGGCTGACATGAAGGTCATAGAGGAAGAGCTCTCCGTCCCTGATCAGGGCGTAGCTGTCCTTGAGGTTCGCCCGGCCGTCGCGCAGTGATTTCACCTCCGTCCCCACCAAGGCGATCCCCGCCTCGTAGGTCTCGTCGATGAAATAGTTGATCCTGGCCCGCTTGTTCTGGGCGATGGGCTTCTCGCCCGTCTCCTTCTTTGCCACTTTCTTCCAGTCCTTCCATAGCCTGCACTCAAGCAGGGTTATCCGATCCTGATGGCCGGTACGAGGGGTGCTTTGCCGCCGATCACCGATCGCCGAGCTTATGCGGCAGGTAATCCGGCTTCACATGCCCCATCGCCTTCCAGATGTTCTCCCGGACCCTCGGGTTCTCCCCTTCCAGACCGTCGAGCAGTTCCTTGACCGAGCGACGCTTCGACGTCCGGCTGGTCGGGCAGTTGTTCTCGATCGCGGGGAAGCCTCGCTCCTTCGCGTACCGCTTCACCAGCGCCTCCCGGATGTAGGCCAGTGGCCGGATGATGTGCAGTTTCCCCCCGAAGATCGATTGATCCGGGACCATCGTGCTGATCTCCCGCCCGTAGAGAAGGTTGATCAGGAGGGTCTCGATGATATCGTCCTTGTGGTGGGCGAAGGCGATCTTGTTGCACCCCCGCTCGGCCGCGATCTCGAAAATCCGCTTTCTCCGGAGGCGGGAACAGAGAAAACAGGGGTTCTTCCGGTTATACTCGCTGTGGGCCAGGGGACCGATGCCCGATCTCTCGATGACGGCCTCATAACCACCCGCAGTCAGATGCCGCGCAAGGATCGCGCCGCCCGCGCCGTCCGGATCGAAACCGGGGTCGATGTGGACGGCCATCAGGGAAAACTGAGGGATGTGGATCATCGGGGTGTCGAGCAGGTCCAGGAGGGCCATGCTGTCCATACCCCCCGAGACGCCGACCAGCACCCGGTCGCCTTCGGCGATCATGCCGTAGTCCATGACCGCCTTTTCCAGCCACTTTTTCAGATGGAGGAACAGCCTCGTTCTTTTCTCTTCCACCGCCATGTCATCCCATTCCGAATCGGGGTGGATTCTATCCGACATCGGACCTCATATCAAGGAACTTTCAGTGCGGGCGCCGACATTCGCCTTGAAAATCCGCATCAACTGATATAGAAAGGTCATTCGCAGCCGCCTTTGACGGGCAGCCGCAGGCCGGAAGACCGGCCTTCCGGAAAACGAAAATCACAGCCCACCCAAGGAGGTTTTTATGACGGAGATCATCAACATCAATGCCAGGGAAATCCTGGATTCACGCGGCAATCCGACCGTCGAGGCGGAGGTCACCCTGATATCCGGGATCACCGGCCGGGCTTCCGTCCCTTCGGGCGCTTCGACCGGGGAGCACGAAATGCTGGAGCTCCGCGACGGGGACAAGAAGCGCTATCTCGGCAAGGGCGTCCTGAAGGCCGTCGGCAACGTCCTCGACAAGATCGCTCCGGAGATCGTCGGCATGGATTGTGAGTGTCAGCGCGAGATCGACGCCGAAATGATCGCCCTGGACGGCACGGAAAACAAGGGCAACCTGGGGGCAAACGCGATCCTCAGCGTGTCGCTGGCCTGCGCCAAAGCGGCTGCGGCGTCTCTGGAGATCCCCCTCTACCGGTACATCGGCGGCGTCATTGCCCGCGACCTGCCCGTGCCGATGGCCAATATCATCAACGGCGGCCAGCACGCCGACAACAACGTGGACATCCAGGAGTTCATGGTCATGCCCGTGGGGGCCAAGACCTTCCGGGAGGGGCTCCGGATGACCGCCGAAGTGTTCCACAACCTGAAGGCGGTTCTCAAGGCCAAAGGGTACAGTACGGCGGTCGGGGATGAGGGCGGATTTGCGCCCAACCTGAAATCGAATGAAGAGGCGCTCTCCCTGATCGTGACGGCCATCGAAAAGGCGGGCTACCGGCCCGGTGCAGACTGCGCCATCGCCATCGACTCCGCGGCCAGTTCCTTCTTTGCCAAGGGCAAATACACCCTCGCCGCGGAGAAGAAGCCCGTGCGGAGCGCCGAGGAGATGGTCAAGTTCTACGAAGGGCTCGTGAAGAAATACCCGATCGTCTCCATCGAGGACGGCTTGGCCGAGGACGACTGGAAGGGGTGGAAGCTTCTCACCGAGACGCTGGGCGGACAGGTCCAGATCGTGGGCGACGACCTCTTCGTCACCAACCAGAAGAGGCTCGAAAAGGGGATCGCGCTCGGCGTGGCCAACTCCATCCTGATCAAACTGAACCAGATCGGAACGCTGACCGAAACGCTCGACACGATCCAGTGCGCCCGCGAGGCGGGTTATACGTCCGTCATCTCGCACCGGTCGGGCGAGACGGAAGACACCTGCATGGCGGACATCGCCGTGGCCACCAATTGCGGGCAGATCAAGAGCGGCTCCATGTCGCGGACCGAGCGGCTCGCGAAGTACAACCAGTTGCTCCGGATCGAAGAGGAGCTCGGCGACGCCGCCGTTTACCGGGGGCGAGCCGCTCTCTACTCCATCCGCGGGAAGAGATAAGGCTGGCAGGTTGGGGCATCCCGGTCTGCGAACCCTGAGTTCAACAGAAAGCCGCTGTATCTTGAGACTTCGGACTTCGGTCTCAAGATACGGCGGCTGAATGAAATCTCCAAACGGCATCCGATGATCAGCCGGGAATGCGCTGCCGGATGCTGAAGCCCCTGACTATCGGCGGCGGGAGCCGCCGCCCAGGATGGAGCCGAGGACTCCGCGCACAATCTCCCGTCCGACGGAGGAGCCGATGGTCCTCGCCACACTCTTGGCGGCCGCTTGCATGAGACCTTCCGACTGTCCTCCCCGCGGGCCGGTTCGTCCGAACAGAATGCCCCCCAGGCCGCCCAGCAGCCCGCCGCCTCCGGCGGCTGGCGCAGCCTCGCCGCTCTTTTCTGCCGTCATCTCCCCGGCTCTGCCCGGCGGAGCCGGCTGGCCGCTTCCTGCCTTCGCCTGCCAGCCATCGCGCAGTTTTTCATAGGCGGATTCCCGGTCGAGAAGCTGCTCATAATGGCCGAATATCGTGGAGCCCTTGATGGCTGCGGCTCTCTCCTCTGCACTCAGCGGCCCCAGCCGTGAGCCCGGAGCGATGACAAAGGAGCGTTCCACCTGAGCGGGCCGGCCCTTTTCATCCAGGAAGGAGATGAGCGCTTCGCCGACGCCCAGTTCGGTGATGGCCTGAACGGCGTCAAAGGCCGGATTGGCGCGCATCGTCTCGGCCGCCGTCTTGACCGCCTTCTGGTCACGCGGGGTGAAGGCGCGGAGTGCGTGCTGGACGCGGTTGCCCAACTGGCCGAGGACCGCATCCGGAATATCCAACGGATTCTGGGTGACAAAATAGACGCCCACCCCTTTGGAGCGGATCAATCGCACCACCTGTTCGATCTTTTCCAGCAGCGCCGGCGGGGCATCGCTGAACAGCAGATGGGCCTCGTCGAAGAAGAACACCATCTTGGGTTTTTCCGGGTCGCCGACTTCGGGCAACTGTTCGAAGAGCTCGGCCAGCATCCAGAGCAGGAAGGTGGAGTAGAGCTTGGGGTTGTTGTAGAGTTGATCGGCCGCGAGCACGTTGATGACGCCGCGCCCCTCGCCGTCCGTCTGTATCAAATCGGCGATATCCAGCATCGGCTCGCCGAAGAACTTGTCGCCGCCTTGCTGCTCGATGGTCAGGAGCCCCCTCTGGATCGCGCCGACGGAAGCGGCGGAGATGTTGCCGTATTGCGTGGTGAACTGCCTGGCATTGTCGCCCACGAACTGGAGCATGGCCCGCAGGTCCTTCAGGTCCAGGAGCAGCAGACCGTTGTCATCGGCTATCTTGAACACCAGTTGCAGCACCCCCGACTGGGTTTCGTTCAGGTTCAAGAGCCGCGTCAGAAGCAGCGGTCCCATATCGGATACCGTCGCCCGCACCGGATGACCGGACCGGCCGTATACATCCCAGAAGACCGTGGTGTTCGCGCGGGGAGTGAAATCCTTGATGCCGATGGATTCCAGGCGCTTCAGCATCTTTTCCGAGGCGACCCCTGCCGCGCCCGTCCCCGAGAGGTCTCCCTTGACGTCGGCCACGAAGGAGGGGACCCCGATGGCGGCAAAGGATTCAGCCATCCTCTGCAGGGTGACCGTCTTTCCGGTGCCGGTCGCCCCGGTGATGAGGCCGTGGCGATTGGCCATCTGGGGAAGCAGGGCAATCTCTTTTCCCTGAGACATGGCGATGATCAGCGATGCGCTCATGTTCGACTCCTTTCTGATCCGGTTGTTGCTTTCCTATGCCCCGATAGCACACCGTGCAAGGCGAGTGCAGAATAGAGAGATGACGCACTTCTACAGGAACTTGAAAAGCCTGCGACGAAGAGACTCCATCTGCACCCTGTTTTCCGTGAGGGCGTAGCGCTTGGTGAATCTCTTCTCCGCCTTGTCCGATACCTCGGACCCGGAGACGATGTTCACATCCTGCAGGTAGCGGATCGCGCTCTGGTAGTTGGACTGGGAGAGGGCCTCCGCCCTCCGGATCTCCCCCTTCCGGTACATCCTCGCTCCGAGGCCGCGGATGTTTTTCAGCCAGTCTCTCTCCGTCTTCGGCCCCTTCCGGAGATAGTAACAGCCCCGGACCGCCACCCAGTAGGATTCCATGTAGTTGTGGATGAGACCCGCAAAGGGGAGGAGGTTCGTCCTGCCACGCCCTTTCACCTCGATCCAGGTCTTCTCCTCCTTGTCGAAACCGGCGACCATCCCCCGATCGCGCAGATAGGCGAGGGTTTCCTTGATCTCCTCCAGATCGTCCTTCTGATCGTCAAAGATGAATTCGTGCCTGAAGAGGCGCTTGAAGAAGGCGTAATCATCCCGGATCCGGTTGACGGGAACCATATCCTCGGGGCTTGCCAGGATGGAGGTCGCCACAAAGCTCACCGGCAGGAAATAGTGAAGGATGTTGTTCTTGTAGTACTCGAGGTTCATCCGTTTTTCATCCTCGAGGGAGTAGACGATCTCCTCGATCTCTTCTTCCTCCTCATCCTCGGCCCCCATGCGGGAGATGAGCCCCGACTGATCGAAGAGGTTCAATGCCTCCCTGACCGCATTGTCCCGATCGGCAAAGGTCATCGCGAAAGAGACCTTCTGCGCAGAGAGATAGTCGAAAAAGAGCGCCAGAACCTCCCGGAGCTCTCCGAGCGAAATGCCCCGCCGGTCGTAGCAGAGCAGACCCGCCGAGGTTAGGGCGAACGGGGTCACCACAGAGACCTTGTTGATCTCCCGGACGATCATATAGCCGATCCTCCGGTAGAGACTCTGCCGCTCCGCCACCGTCATCTCCTCCAGCGGCTTTTCCTGAGCGGCCAGGTAGGACTTCAGCAGGATCGGCTCCCCGACGTTCATGTATACGCGGCCGTATCGCTTCCGGAGCAGTTTGCCGCTCCGGATCATGTCGGTCGTCTTCTCCTTCTCCTTGGGGGCACCGCCCAACTCCTTGAGATAGGCCTTTTCCTCGATCACCCTGTCGTAGCCGATGTAGACGGGAATCGCCGCCAAGTCGTCGCAGCACTTCTCCTGGTAGGCCTGGAGAATCATGGAGAGGAGGCCGTACTTGGGCATGACCATCTTCCCGGTCCGGCTTCGCCCCCCTTCGATGAAGAACTCCAGCGGCAGCCCTTCTTTCAGGAGAACCTTGACATACCGCGCAAAGACCTCGGCGTAGAGATCGTTTCCCTTGAAACTCCGCCGCAGGAAAAAGGCGCCCGACTTCCGGAAGATGTAGCCCATCGGGAAAAAGGAAAGGTTGGTCCCGGCAGCCACGAAGGGCATCTGGATGTTGTTCTTGTAGAAACTGTAGGAGAGCAGGAGATAATCAATATGGCTCCGGTGGCAGGGGATGATGACGAAGGGCATCTTCTTGGAGACCTGCCGGATCTTTGCGATTCCCTCGCCGTCCACGACGACGCCGTCGTAGATGTTGTTCCAGAGCCAGGAGAGGATCTTTTCCCAGACTTCGACGAAGATCTCATTGTAGTCGGAGGCGATCTCCTCCAGGTACTTCCTCGCCTCCTTCCGGACTGCGGCGAAATCTCTCTTACCCTTTTTGGCCTTGGCCGCGGTCTCCTCCATGTGGGCGACCAGCCCCTTGTCCCTGAGGACCATGCCGATGATCTCTTCCCGGGACTTGAGCAGCGGGCCCACGATCGTCGCCTTCTCCTCGTCGATCCGCGCGATCAGCTCCCCGCGAAGCTGCCGGATCAGTTCCTCGCGGGGGAGCGCCTCCCCGGCCTTCATGTACTCCGCCAGGTTGATCGGCTCAGCCGAGATGACGGAAGCCTTGTTGGAATACCGAAGGAAGGTGATCACCCGGCGCAGCGGATCCGTGGGGTCGCTCTGGCCGAAGAGGATGTTGATCAGACTCTCATCCTCCTTCTCCCGCCTCCTGCCGTAGGTGATGAGTTCCGGACAGATGTAGATCGGTACCGCCGAGGCTTCCTGCGCCTGGAGCAGCCGATCGAGGCTTCCCTCGACAAAAGGGTTTTCGAAAAGATCGGACTCCCCGAGATGGATGATGGAGGTCTTCCCCTCCTCCGTGACCTGTTTGAGATACTCCATCCTCGTGGTGCGGACGGCGCTCTTCCGCAGGATCCAGTGGAAGAGGTGGGAGAGGATCACCCGGAGGGCCATGGGCCACGGCTGCCAGACAATCATGTTGACGCCATGGCTGTAGATGGGGCGGGGAATCCCCTTCCGCATCGAGAGCTCATGAAGAATCAGACTGTTGAGCTGGCTCTTGTTCTTGAGCGCATAGACGACGACCCCCTTTTCGGTGAGCGCCTTCAGCCCCTCCGCCGTCGGGTCGGAGATCAGGACCTTGGAGAGCACCTTCTGGACGAGCCAGTAGAGGGGAAAATTCTCCTCCCGGTAGAGGCTCCCCGAATGGTAGACGCCGATCTCGGTGGTCCATGATCTGATAACCGACAGAATGGGCATGTTTCGATTCGTTCCTCTCTTTACGAAAGCGGTCGCAGAGCCCTCCCGGTCGCGCGCCAGATTCCCCTCTCAGTCGTCATTGACCGTTCGACGGGAAATCCTCCGGGAATCGTTTCCGCATGGCGGCATCGACGAACGCCCGGATCTCCGCGGTGGACGAAAAGGTCAGCACCTGGCTCAGGAGAGCCTTGGACTCCTTGAGCGTGGCGCCCCGGATGATCTTCTTCACCCGAGGGATGGCCAGGGGATTCATGCTCAGTTCATCCAGCTCCAGCCCCAGCAGGATCATGGTGTAGGAGGGCTCGCCGGCCATCTCCCCGCACATCGCCACCCGGATACCCGCGCGGTGGCCGATCTCCACGATCTGCTTGATCAGTCGCAGGATGGCGGGGTGCAGCGGCTCGTAGAGGTATGTGACTCTCTCATTGATCCGGTCGATGGCCAGGACATACTGGATCAGGTCGTTTGTCCCGATGCTGAAGAAGTCGACCTCCTTGGCGAGTTCCTCGGCAACGATCACGGCGGATGGCACCTCGATCATGATTCCGATTTCGATATCGGCGCCCAGTTCCTTCCCTTCGGCCAGCAGTTCGTCCTTCACTTCGGCCAGAATCCGTTTGGCCTCGCGGATCTCTTCGACTCCCGATATCATCGGGAACATGATCCGGAGTTTTCCCCGGGCGCTGGCCCGGAGGATGGCCCGGAGCTGGACGCGGAAGAGCGCCACCTCTTTCAGGCAGAAACGGATGGCCCGAAGCCCGAGCTGCGGGTTCAGCTCGCGGGAAGGCTTCCGGTCAGGGAAGAACTTGTCA
>JAJFTY010000032.1 GCA_021372695.1 Deltaproteobacteria bacterium | reverse complement strand
ACCCGGTCGCAGGCCTCGCGCATCGACACATGGGTGGAGACGTGGATCACCCGGAACTGGTTGTGGACCAGCATCATGGCGTAGTCCCGCGTGTGGGTGAAATCGGCGTAGATCTCCGTGTGTCCCGCATAGTGGAAGCCTGCCAGGTTGATCGCCTCCTTGCTGATGGGGCCGGTCACGGTGGCGTCGATTGCGCCCGCCATGGCGAGGTCGATCACCTTCTTCACGTATTCGAAGGAGGCGCGCCCCGTTTCGGCAGCGGCGATCTTATGGCGGATGGCGGCAGGCTCGATGTTCTTCAGGTCCAGCACGTCCAGGATGCCGCAGCGGTAGAGCCCTTCCCCGGGGGTGGCCACGGCGCGGACCTCGAGATCGAGCCCGGAGAACCGCACGGCCTCCTTCATCATCCGCAGCTCCCCGATGGCCAGGGGTCGGCACATTTCATAGATCTCCGGCATGGCGAGCGCCTTGGCCGTGATCTCCGGCCCGATCCCCGCCGGATCGCCGACACTGATTCCGATCAATGGTTTCTTCAAAGTGGTCCTCCTGAAAATCAAATGGAACGGCTGCCGCCGTCCTTTGCGCCGGCGCTATACCGTAAACAGGATCTTTCCGCAAGCCGCCGATTCCGCGAGCTCGAAGGCACGATCGTAATCGGCCAGATCGAACCGGTGCGTGATGACCGGGGAGATATCCATCCTCCCGGTCAGGAGCATGCTCTGTGCGGTCCACCAGGTGTCCCACATGACCCTTCCCGTGACCCCGTAGACCGTGGCCTCCTTGTAAATGACGTTGTTCACCAGGTCGACCTCGACGGGTCCGGAGTAGAGCCCCACGAGCACCATCTCGCCGCCCCGGCGAAGGGTTCCGGCGGCGCCGTTCACGACCCCCCGGTTGCCCGTCAGCTCCACGACGATGTCCATGCCCGCGCCATGGGTGATCCGGTCCACCTCGTCCTGGACATTCACCTCCCGGGGGTCGAGCGCGATATCGGTCCCCATCTTGCGCGCCATGGCGAGCCTGTCGCCCGAGACATCGACCCCGACCACCACCTCGGCCCCGCTGAATTTTGCGACCATCTGGGCATAGATCCCGATCGGGCCGCAGCCGAAGACGATCACCTTCTTCCCCGCCGGTTTCGTCTTGGAGAGGGCATGGACGCCGATGCCGAAGGGCTCCAGCGTCGCGCCGATCTCGGAGGGGATCCCGGGGTCCAGCTTCCAGGCGCAGACCGCGGGCAGGACCGCGTACTCGGCAAAGGCGCCGTCCAGGTGCACGCCCAGGATCTTCATGTCGCGGCAGACGTGCTGCAGGCCCGTGGTGCACTGGAAACAGCGGCCGCAGGGAACGTGCGTTTCCGCCGCCACCCGGTCCCCCGGCCGGAACTGCTTCACCCGCCGTCCCACCTCCACCACCTCGGCGGCGAATTCGTGTCCGAACAGCAGGGGAAGCCGGATGCGGGAAGCCGCGTAGTCGTTCCACTGGTAGATATGGATGTCCGTGCCGCAGATGGCTACCGCCTCCACCCGGACGAGGAGCTCCTCCTCGCCGATCTCCGGCCGGGGCAGCTCCGTGAGGGTCGCCCCCCGGACCGGTTTATCCTTGATCAATGCCCTCATCTTCCTTCCTCCGTTACCTGTTCATGTCCCGAGATCCTGGAAACGCGGTCCCCCGTTTCCAGCATCTCCTGGATGCGCGCCAGGGCGTCCTCCTTCCCGAAGGCGCCCGCCTTGGTGACGACGGTCAGGCCGCTCCACGGACCTCCGCGCAAATTTCCCCGCACGATCCCCGCGACCATCTCCCCTGCCAGTTCGACTCCCGGGGCGTGCAGCCGTTCCAGGACCCCGAGGGCCGTGTCGCCGCCGGTCAGGACCAGGGCCAAATCGCCCGCATCGATCCCGGCCTCCCGCAGCACCTCGCTGGCCGTGCCGGCGATCGCGCCCGTGATCTGCGCCGGGAGAGGGGCGGCATTGCCGGTCCAGCGGTCGGGCGGGGTGTGCAGGATGGCGGACCCTGCTGCAAGGGCCCTTCCGACCCGGCTGACGAACGCCTGCCGATCCGCCTTTTTCGCCGTTCCGACGACGAAATCCCGGGGAAGTCCGAAGGAGGGGAGCCCTCTCTCACGGAGACGCTGCAACTGTGCGTGGGTCACGGCTGAGGCACTGCCGGCGACGGTGAGCACGTGGCGGAAGGGCCGTCGTCTCACCGGGCCGGCCAGGATACTTCCGGGGATGAGGATCCGGGCAACTTCCTCCGCGAGGCCGGCGGAGCCGGCGAGGAGCGGGATCGTCTCGCGGGAGAGGGCCACCTCGGCGATCGTCGCCAGATCCCGGCGGCTTACGGCATCGAAGGCGAGGATCCTGCGGCCCGCCCGGAGCTCCTTCTCCACGGCTCGCCGGAGAGTCTCGTTTCCGGATGCGACGTCGGCCAGGCCGATGATCCCGATGGGGAGCTCGGTCTGGCCCGCGAGCAGCCTGCGGATGTCGGATTCCCGAACCGGTGATGCCGCGTCCCGGGCCGTTTCCGTGAGCGCGAGGGGTTTTCCCCCGACCATCAGGACCCCGCCGTTGAGCGTTCGCCCCTGCTCCGGGTAGGAGGGGGCGAGGAAGCAGCAGGGAAGGTTTGTCTCCCGCATGATGGCCTCGACCTCCGGACCGATATTGCCCCGGAGCGTGGAATCGACTTTCTTGTAGAGAATCGGTAGCCGCCCCGGGTCAAGCCCCCGCAGGAGGGAGGAGACGATGCCGAACGCCTCTGCCCGGGGCAGACCACGGGAGATGGTGTTGACGATCAGGGACTCTTCCCGTTCGTCGGCGAAGGGCGACGGACCGCTGCCGTTAAAGGAAACCAGGAGGGTTCTTGCCCCCCGGTTGGCGAAATGAACGCCCGCATCGGCCCCGCCGGTCAGGTCATCGGCAATGATCCCGTATCTCTTTTCCATGTCAGCATTCCCGTCATTCATGACCGCTCCGCGGCCGCCCCGGCAAGGGGCTCCCGGACCAATCCTCACATATATGATTGCCGGCGAAATGACAAGCCTGTCGATATTCGCGATCCGGCGCCTCCGTCGGGTCGACCACGATGCGACGGATGGGCCGAAAGGGAGGTCGACAAAGAATGCGTGAATCGTTTCTTAGATTATGTTACGTCTTCGCACCATAAAAAGAGCGACCGACAGAGGCATGAAACCACTATACGGCTGGAAAAGAGGTGACCTCCACACCCTCTTTTCTGGCCGTAGCCCGGGGTGGGAGATTCGGGATCAGCGGATCGCTCCGAAGCGTTCACACATCCTCATCCGTCTGGAGTTCAGTCGAACCACTCCGGCTTCATCGCGACCGTGATCCCGTCACCGCTCTCCGCAAGCCGGGCCGCGAGTCCCCGGATCTTCGGCAGCTCGTAGGCGAAGAAGTAGCGGCAGGTCTGGATCTTCCCCCGGTAGAAGTCGGCGTCGGCGCCCGCGGGGTTGGCCCCGAGGGCCTTGGCCGCCGTGATCCCCTGGAGGAGCCACTGCCAGGCGATGGCGATGATTCCGAAGAGTTCGAGGTAGAGCGTCGCGTCGGCCAGGAAGAGCTCGATCTCTCCCTTCATCGCGAGGCCCGTCAGCGACCCGGTCACCTCCTTGAGCGTTTCCGCCGCCTTGGCCAGGGCCTCCGCGCACGGGGCGCATTCCGGAAGCGCCCGACCGGCCGCGACTGCCTTTTCGATTTCGTCCAGGTAGAGGAAGAGGGCCTTTCCGTTCTTCATGACCGCCTTCCGGCCCAGCAGGTCCATGCCCTGGATCCCCGTCGTTCCCTCGTGGATCGGATGGATCCGGACGTCGCGGTAGTACTGCTCCAGCGGGAACTCATCGCAGTAGCCGTAGCCGCCCAGGCACTGGAGCCCCTGGCTGACCGCGAGGATCCCCATCTCCGAGGGGTAGCTCTTGGCGATCGGCGTCAGTAGGTCCAGGAGCAGTTCGTATCTCTCCTTCTCCTCACCCTCGGTCACATGGGCGAGATCGACGTATTGCGCGCACTGGAAGATGAGCCCGAGTGACCCCTCGACCACCGCACGCTGGAAGAGGAGCATCCGCTTCACGTCAGCATGGCCGATGATCGGTACCTGCGGTGCGAGCGGATCCTTGCCGGCGACGGGGCGCCCCTGCGGGCGCTGTCCGGCGTATTCGAGTGCGGCCAGGTAGGCGGCCGACGCGATAGCCGCCGCCCCCATCCCCACGTCGACCCGCGCCTCGTTCATCATCTGGAACATGTACCGGAGCCCCCTGTGCGGTTCGCCGACGAGCCAGCCCCGGCAGTCGTCCCGGTCTCCGAAGACGAGCTGCGTGATCGGCGCGCCGCGGTAGCCGAGCTTGTGGTAGATCCCGATGCAGGCGACGTCGTTCGGGACGAGGCCTTCGCCGTTCGGCCGCAGCTTCGGAACGACGAAGAGCGAGATCCCCTTCACGCCGGGGGGGGCCCCGGCGATCCTCCCGAGCAGCAGGTGGACGACGTTTTCAGTCGATTCGTAGTCGGCGCAGGAGATGAAGATCTTCTGTCCCTTGACCCGATAGGAGCCGTCCGGCTGCGGAAATGCCGTCGTGGCGAGGTCGGTGAGCGAAGAGCCTGCCTGGGGTTCCGTGAGGGCCATCGTTCCCTGCCAGATACCGGCGAACATCTTGGGGACATAGGCCTCGATGAGTTCCTGCGCTCCGAAGGAGAGGAGCAGGTGGGCCGCGCCGGCCGTCAGGAACGGGTAGACCGTTGCGGAATAGTTCGCCGCCGAAAAGATTCCCCGGAATGCGGTCATGATGGTATTCGGAATCTGCTGGCCGCCCATCTCGTAAGGGGCCTGGGCGCCGATCCAGCCTCCCTCGCCGCAGGCCTTCATCACCTGCGCCACGATCGGGTGGACAAAGACCTTGCCATCCCGGAACTCCGGCGGCTTTCGGTCCATCTCCCCCAGGGTGGAGAAGAGCATCCCCCGACCCATCCGCATGGCCGTCTCCAGGACCATGTCGAAGGTCTCTTTGCTGTGG
>JAJFTY010000018.1 GCA_021372695.1 Deltaproteobacteria bacterium | reverse complement strand
CCTGCTGTTCGGCCTCTACGGGAAGACGCCCGCCGCGGTCGACCCGAAGGTCCGCGAGATCGCCCTGCGCGGCTACGACCAGGGGGTCTGGATCACGGACCGGCCGGCCAACCACCTCAAGCCGGAGATGGAGGCGGCGCGCCGGAAGCTGGGGGAGCTGGCCCGGACCGAGGAGGACGTCCTGACCTGCGTCCTCTACCCCGCCTCGGGGGAACAGTTCCTGAAGAAAAAATACGGCAGGGAGTAGCGACACGTTTCGAGAAAGACAAAGCGGATTCACGCAGAGATCGGCCGAGCGGTGCGTAACGGTGCACGCATCCCCCTTCCTGCAGCAGCCGGCATGGAACGGGATGACCGCATTGCCCATGGCGATGGACGAGGATGCGATTTGACATGCAGAAGGCAGAACCCGACGGCTCTGCCTTCGCCCTGCCCTGCGTCCGGCAGATTTTCCCCCGTTCAGGGAGTACCCCCGACAATATCGTCGAGTTTCTCGAAGTGGTCTTCAACCGCATCCAGATACGTCCTCTGGATGGATTTGTATTTCTTGGCCCAGTCCCTTACCATATTCAGGGACCCCTCCTGCAAAACGCCGCTTTTCTGGATCATCTCCAGCATCGTCTCCCCCTGCTCCTGCATGGCTGCCATCGACTTCATGTACGCTTCCCATTGCGTCTTCCAAAACCGCAAAATCTCTTTCGATGCGTCTTTCATGGCCTGCTACCTCCTTTCTTCTCGATGTTTCAGGCTACGTCCCGGAATACCCCTCTCCGCCGCATCCCTCGTTTTTACTGTCACGACCACACCGCCTCGAGCCCGCCGGCGAATGCACCCGCCCGGGTAAACGGCAAGAGGCGAATCACGATCGGCAGGAACGCAGGAGGATACGACCCAAACGGTGTGACGAGAAGAACCGATTCGGATTGAACACGGAAACCCGGGGGCGAGCGGAACCCTTCCATAAAAAATATACGCGGGCGGCAGGGAAAAGCAATGGGCTCGACGACGCGCGACGGAATCAACGGGGAACCCGGTCCAGGCATGCTGAGATGCCCGTAAAACAGATGCGCACGTTGCTCCGCGCAACGGATCCCGTCCCATCAGCGCATCTCCTATGCCCCCGTCAGACCCCGTCTGCCGAGGTCTCACCGGGCATTCCTACCCCGTTTTCAGACGGCCGCCGATTTCCCGATGACGGAAAACATCATAGAAGACAGCCGGCAGACCGAAGGGCCTGCCATCTCACTGAACAGGAGAAACCCATGGCCAATAAACCGGTCGAAATTGTCGAGTTGGCAGGAAATGCGGGGGTGTACAAGGCAAACCTCGGCACCTCCAATTTCCTGGTACGGAGTTTCATGGCGGGCCTCTTCATCGCAGTGGGTGCCGCACTGTGCACCGTCTGCGGCACGGGGGTGGAAAAGACCCTGGGCCCGGGCTTCAAGGCCCTGGTGGGGGGCGCGGTCTTCCCCGTGGGCCTCATCGCCATCGTCCTGACGGGCATGTCGCTCTTCACGGGCGACACCATGCTCATCCCCATGGCGGTGTTTCAGAGGAAGACCACCTGGGACAAGGTCTTCAATGCCTGGTTCTGGGTTTACATCGGGAATTTCGTCGGTTCCCTCTTCTGGGCGTACCTGATGGTGGTCGGTCCCCTGACGAAAGGGGGAGGCCCCGAACTGACGGTATTCGGACAGAACGCCGTCGCGATCGCGGAAGCCAAGACCCTCCCGTACATCGCGACGGGCACCCTCGGGCTCTGGTCCGCGTTCATGAAGGGCATCGCCTGCAATCTGCTGGTCAACGTCGCCATCCTGCTGGCGTTCGCGTCGAAGAACATGATCGGGAAATTCTTCGGCATCTGGTTCCCCATCATGGCCTTCGTCGCCTCGGGGTTCGAGCACTCCGTGGCGAACATGTACTTCATCCCCACGGGCATCATGCTGGGGGCCAATGTCTCCTGGGCGCAATTCGTCCAGTGGAACCTGATCCCGGTGACGCTGGGAAACATCGTCGGCGGATTCATCTTCATCGGCGCGGTGTACTTCTATTCCTTCAAAAAAGAACTTTCCTCGATGTCGCCCACATAGTATCGGCCCTGCAAACCCGAAGCCCCCGCATGACCGGCCTTCCAGGACTCCGGCAATGCGGGGGCTTTCGTTTTGCCCTTTGCGGCGACGGCAGGGCCCGGCGAACGGAACGGACGGCTACAGAAACGGCAGGGGGTCGTCCCTGCGATAGGCCGTGGCCTGGCAGGACGCCATGAGTTCGCCGGGAAGGTTGCGGACTTCGATCAGGAAGTGGCTGATTCGGCGGGACCGGTTGAGGAGCTTCGCCTCGGCCTGGAGGACGTCCCCTTCGTTCGGGGCCTTCACGTAGGAGATGCTTACGTTGAGGGCGATCTCGATCCGGCCGCTGGAATTCGAGGCGAACTGGAACGCCTCGTCGATGAGCGAGAAAAGAGCGCCGCCGTGGCAGCGCCCGTAGATGTTGCGGTGCCTCTCCGTGAAGGTCATCCGGACGAGCGCGTAGCCGTCATCGACCTTCAGCAGTTCGAGACCCAGCATCTT
>JAJFTY010000240.1 GCA_021372695.1 Deltaproteobacteria bacterium | reverse complement strand
GCCCGGCTGAGTCATTGTGTACGGGATGAAAGGTGCAAGAGCAAGAGATCTGGCCCTCTGTCTCTGGGTGTGCCAGCATCCTGCCTGAAAGAGAGCGTCTGGCAATTTTGACTGACATCCGTCCTTTCGAATCATAACCATTGAATATTCCCTTGACTTCTTTTTGAGCCAGGCGCAAATGGAAGATAACTGAAAAAGGCATTGTCAACAGGTTGACAGACTGTAACTGTAACCCCTTCCGAGGATGATGCCATGGGACGATTATTCATACCCCGCACCCTCACGAGACGCGGGGTTTTGTGTTTTTATGGAGTCATTGTTGCGTAAATGTTCGATTTTCCATCTGAGATCCCACGGGAGGTTCATCGATGAGCAGTGATGAAGTTCAAAGGAAACTTTCTGCCATCCTCAGTGCCGACGTCAAGGGATACAGTCGTCTTATGGGTCATGATGAACAGGAAACTGTTCGCACCCTAAATAAATACAAGAAGTTGATGGCTGGAATCATTCAAGATCACCGGGGGAGAGTGGTCGATGCACCGGGGGACAATCTGCTTGCCGAATTTGCCAGTGCGGTGGATGCCGTCCACTGTGCCGCGGAGGTCCAAAAGGAGCTCATGACTCGAAATGCGGAACTGACCGAGCAAAGCAGAATGGAGTTCAGGATTGGAATCAATCTTGGGGACGTGATTGAGGAAGAAGGCAGGGTTTATGGAGAGGGAGTCAACATCGCGGCCCGTATTGAGAGTCTCGCCGACGGCGGCGGGGTCTGCATCTCGGGCACTGTTTATGATCAAGTTTGGAACAAACTCGGGTTGAACTACGAGTACCTTGGTGAACAATTTGTTAAGAACATTGCACATCCGGTGAGAGTTTATCGAATCTTGACGGAGTCCGCTACTGTTTCGGTCGAAATGATTGATCAGCAGATAAAATTTTGCACATCCGAAGATGGCGTCAACATCGCCTACTGTACCGCTGGAAAAGGTAATCCCTTGGTCAAGGCCGCCAATTGGCTTAGCCATACCGAGTTATACTGGGTGAGCCCAGTCACGCGTCACTGGCCTCGTGATCTATCCAAGAATAATTTCTTTGTTATGTATGATGGAAGGGGGACCGGTCTATCCGACTGGAATATGGAAGATAACTCTTTCGATGCCTGGATTCGCGACCTCGAAGCCGTGGTAGACTCGGCCGGCCTCCATCGCTTCAATCTGTTGGGAATATCAGGAGGAAGCGCGATATCGATTGCTTACGCCGTGCGTCACCCTGAAAGGGTCGCTCACCTTATTCTGTACGGCGCCTTCGCGAGAGGTTGGGCAAAGCTTGGTTTGCCGCAATCCAAATTGGAGGCATTGTTTGCCCTGGCCAAGGTAATGGAGATCGGCTGGGGGGGAAGCAATCCGGCATATCGACAGATTTTCACGACCTTGTTTGTTCCTGAGGCAAATACCGAGTTCGTGCGTTCCTTCAATGAAATGGAACGCAAGTCGACCTCCCCAGCAATGGCGGCCAAGTTCTGGGTCGAGATTGGAAAAATCGATGTACTCGATATGTTGCCAAAGGTTAGAGTTCCAACCTTGGTGCTTCATGCGCTCAACGACAAAATGGCGCCCTTCGATGGCGGTCGCCAGGTTGCCGCATCGATTCCTGGCGCCCGTTTCGTCCCGATTGAGAGTAAGAACCACCTTTTGCAGGAAAATGAGCCTGCGTGGCATCGGTTCCTTACGGAAATTCATCGCTTCATCGGAACCAACGATAAGCATGAGGCAGGATAATGGCATGGCAGGAATCGACCTTGAATGTCAGAAATGGGTCCTATAAGCGAAGCTCGGGAAAAGAGATCAATAGCACTTGACGGCTTTAAACCGTCTTGAGAGGAGGAAGTCGAATGTTATTGATTAGAAGAGACCAGAAGACGGAATTTTTGAAAAAGGTCCCCATGTTTAGCAACCTCAACAACCGACAGTTGATCGAGATCGCAAAGCATGCGGAACAACTATTCGTAAAACACGGTGAAGTTTTGGTAGAGCAGGGGCGGAGAGGGTCTGAATTTTATTTCATTGTGGAAGGTAAAGCGCAAGTCAAAAAAGATCTTAAAGTCATTAGGAAATTGGCTAATGGTGACTTTTTCGGCGAGATTTCTCTTATAGATCGGGAGCCACGGACAGCAACGGTGATCGCTGATACCGATATGACATTATTGGTTGTCGATACGAAATCTTTCGCCCATTTGCTGGATGTGGTCCCCGGCCTCCAAGGGAAAATTATTATTGCTCTTTGCCGTTATATTCGTCTGGCGGAGAAGCCCTCCATTGTCAGCTAGGTTTCCAAAACACTCCATTCCCATCTATGAAGGGTGCTGCCATGGCTACATGATTGAAGCCCTATTTCTGAAAAGAGGCAGGAGAGATTTCTTGGTTTGAGATCGAATGAGATTTGGGATTACGAGGAGGCTGAGCTATGCAAAACGATCCGGCAACGCGTTATCCCATGCTCGCGCGTTATCAAGACAAATTTGTAACCGCCGCTGAGGCGGTTTCCAGTATCGCACCCGGCAACAGGGTGTTTGTCGGCACCGCCTCCGCAACACCGCTCTCATTGATCCAGGCTTTGGAACAACTCGACTCACCACCCCCCGATGTCCAACTTCTCTACTTTATCACCCAGGGGACGATGCGCTACGAAAATGATGTTCCAAAAACCCGTTTTCGCCACCGCTGTTTCTTCGTTGGCAGCGACATCCGGGGTGCCACCGCACAGGGAATGGCCGACTATGTTCCCATTTCACTATCACAGGTTCCCCAACTCATCGAAAACGGCCGTATTCCAGTTGACGTAGCCCTGATCCAGGTTTCTCTGCCGGACGAATACGGATACGTCAGCCTGGGTGTCTCGGTTGATGTCACCTCCGCGGCTGTTCAGAAGGCGAGAAAGATCATCGCCGAAATCAATCCCAATATGCCCTGCACACTTGGTGACACCTTTCTCCGCATGGATAAAATTGACCATCTCGTGTTGGTTGAAAACCCGGTCATTGAATACCAACACCCGACTACGGACGCAGTGGCTGAAAAGATCGCCCGCTACATCGCGAGTATCATTGATGACGGCTCCACGCTGCAGATCGGCATTGGACGCATTCCCAGTGAAACGCTTAAATACCTCGTAAACAGGAGAGACCTGGGCGTGCATTCGGACGTTATCACCGATTCAATCATTCCTCTTATCGAGAAAGGCATCATCACCGGGACTCAGAAGTCGATTCACCGGGGCAAAATAGTCGCCAGTTATTGCTTTGGCACACGGCGGCTGTATGACCTTATCGACCATAACCCGATGTTTTCCTTCCATCCCATAGAGTACGTCAGCAATATTTCCCTTATTGCTCAGCAAAAACGTATGGTTTCTGTCACCCAGGCTTTTGCGGTTGACCTGACAGGTCAGATATGCGCCGATCAGTTCCAGGGAGAGTTTTACGGTGGGGTTTCCACTCAGCCGGAATTCATCCGCGGTGCAGCTTACGCTGTCGGTGGCAAGCCCATCATTTGCCTTCCTTCTACCACCGACGACGGTAAAACCTCCCGCATCCGCCCCCTACTCAAGGAGGGTGAGGGTGTCACCGTCGCACGCTCTGATGTACATTACGTAATCACTGAGTACGGGATCGCCTACCTTCTCGGAAAATCCATCAGGGAACGTACCCTTTCGCTTATCGAAATTGCCCATCCCGAATTCCGTCCCTGGCTGCTGGAAGAAGCCAAGAAGCTAAGCTACCTGCCGCAGGCACAGATGCTTAAGAGTGCCGTCGCCTACCCCGTGGGAGAAGAACGAACGGTAGTGTTGAAAGACGGAACCGGCGTACTGATCCGCCCGGCACGCGCCAGCGATATCACTGGTTTGCAGGACATTTTCTACGCCATGAACAAACAGGACGTTTACACGCGCTTCTTCAGAAATATGCGGTCGCTTTCTGCATCCGAGGCACAGTTCATGTGCAACGTCAACTATGAAACCGATATGGCCTTCCTTGCTGTTGCTGGAACGCGTGAAAATGAAAAAATCGTCGGGAGTTCGTGTTATGTTGGCAATCTTTCGACCAACACGGCGGAAATAGCCTACATGATTCGGTCGGAATGGCAGTGTATGGGAATAGGCAGGGCGCTTCAGGAACGCATGAAGGAATATGCCAAGTCGCGCGGTATTCGAGGTTTCACTGGAGAAATACTGGCTGGCAACACCAAGATGATCAAACTTGCTAAAAGTGCCTGTGACAACGTTTCTCTCAAAAGCCAAGGCGAATACTTCGAGTTTACTATACTTTTTGACTAGGAACGGTGCTGTGACGATTTTTAAAGGATATGAAAATGAATTGTCCGAAATGCCAGCATGAAAATCCTAAAGCCGCCAAGTTCTGCGTCGAGTGTGGGGGCAAACTGGAAAGAACTTGTCGCCAGTGCGGTTCAATCAATCCTTCAAGCAACAAGTTCTGTGGTGAATGCGGCCGCGATCTGACCGAGCCATCTCCGTCCATTTCTAAAGGGCGCTCCTTCGACGATAAGATCGCCAGGATCCAGAAGTCCCTGCCCTCCGGCATTACCGAGAAGATCCTCTCCCAGCGAGACCGGATCGAAGGTGAGAAGCGTCAGGTGACGGTGATGTTCTGTGACATGAAGGGCTTTACCTCTCTTTCGGAGAAACTGGGTCCCGAGATCACGTATGCGATGATGGATGAAGTCTACGAGATCCTCATCCACAAGGTTCACAACTATGAGGGAACAGTGAATGAGATGACAGGTGATGGGGTTATGGCCCTGTTCGGCGCCCCGATCGCCCTGGAGGACGCCCCACAGAGGGCCATCCGGTCCGCCATGGCGATCCACCGGGAGATGACGAGGTTTAACGATCGGATGCGGATGGAGAAGGGTGAGTTCCCGCCGGTGAAAATGCGGATCGGGATTCATACCGGCCCTGTTGTGGTAGGCACCCTGGGGAATGACCTGCGTGTTGAGTTCAAAGCTGTCGGAGACACCGTCAATGTGGCTTCCCGGATGGAGAGCTTGGCCGAACCGGGAACCACTTATATCTCCGAGGACACCTTCAAGATCACCGAGGGCCTGTTCCGTGTCGAGGCCTTGGGGGAGAAAGAGATCAAGGGGAAGGAGAAGCCCCTGAAGGTCTACCAGGTTATTGCCCCCAGCAGCAGACGGACCAGATTTGATGTGAGTGCGGAAAGAGGCCTGACCCCCTTCGTGGGCAGACAGAAGGAGTTGGAACTGCTCCTCGACGGTTTCGAGCGTTCCAGAGAAGGCCGGGGCCAAGCCATCTCGATCATTTCCGAGGCTGGCATCGGCAAGTCAAGACTCCTCTATGAGTTCCGGAAGGCCGTGACCAACGAGAATGTCACCTTCCTGGAGGGTAAGTGTCTCTCTTACAGCAGAAACAGTGCCTACCATCCGATCGTGGATATCCTGAAGGCCAACTTCGAGATTCAGGATGACGACACGGACCAGCAGGTGAAAGAGAAGGTCATCAGCTTCTTAAAGATCATCCAGGTGGATGTGCCTTCTACGTTGCCCTATATCCAGGAGCTTCTTTCGGTGAAGGAGGGCGGCATCGAGAAGATTCAAATGAGTCCCGAGGCCAGGAAGGACAGAACCCTGGAGACCCTCAAGAGGATCACCCTCAAAGGTTCTGAACTCAGACCCTTGATTATGGCCGTGGAGGATCTCCACTGGATGGACAGAAGCTCCGAGGATGCCTTGAAGGAACTCCTGGAGGGCATCTCCGGTTCAAGGATCTTTCTGATCTTCACTTATAGGCCGGAGTTCGTTCATACTTGGGGCAGCCGCTCCTACCACAGTCAGGTCACCCTGAATAGACTCTCCAACCGCGAATCCCTGGCCATGATCGAAAATATCCTGGGCTCCAGGGAGATCGATCACAACCTCGAAGACCTGATCCTCCAGAAGGCGGAAGGGGTGCCATTCTTCATCGAGGAGTTCATCAAGTCTCTCCGGGAACTGAATGTCATTGAGAAGAGCAACGGCACATACAAACTGACCAGAGATTTCAAGAGCATATCCATCCCCTCTACGATCCAGGATGTAATCATGGCCCGTGTGGATCATCTGCCCGAAGGAGCCAGAGAGGTTCTCAGGACCGGCTCTGTCATCGAGAGGGAGTTCAGCCATGAGCTAATCCGGAAGGTGACCGGACTGCCGGAGAATCAACTGCTATCCAATCTGTCCACACTTAGAGACTCCGAGCTCCTCTATGAACGGGGCATCTATCCCAACAGCACCTACATCTTCAAGCATGCCCTGACGAGAGAGGTTGCCTACGATTCCGTCCTTACGAAGAAGCGGAAGCAAATCCACGACAAGATTGCCAGGACCATCGAGGAGATCTACGGGGAGAACATCTGTGACTGCTACGGTGTTCTGGCCAATCATTGCATCGCGAGCGAGGACTACGAGAAGGGAGCAAAGTATGCAAAGCTCGAGGCAAGAAGATACCAGAAAGCGGGTTCATTCAGCGATGCCATCGAATATGCAAAGAAAAGCATCGCGTGCCTGGAAAAACTGCCCCAGACAGAAGCCAATCAGAAGAAGGTAGTTGATGCTCGGACAACACTTTCAAATTATTATTTGGATGTGAATTTCTATCTGCATGCCAGAAGAACGGTGGAACCAGTCCTTGACCTGGCTTTGGCATTAAATTATCGAAAAAAGCTACCAGCAATCTACACAGCAATAGGGCTCAATTATCTCTATGTCGAGGAAGACCGCAAAGGACTTGAATTTATTGACCAGACAGTGAGCATTGCAGGAGAGGTTGCCGACTATTTTTTATGGTGGACCGCACTATACCAATCAGGTCCTTTTCTGGAGATGATGTCGGAATTAGAGGAAGCTCATAAACGTTTTCAGCAGTGTCTCGATTTCAGCCTGTCGATTGACCATAAATTGGGGATAGCCTTTGCAAAAGGAGGTATTGCTACATCCTATCACTATGAAGGGAAAATGAATCCTGCTCGCCAATTTGCTCAGGAAGCACTGACACTGGCCAAAGAGACAGGTGATGCCTTTGTCAAAGCGATGGCTTACTCTGCCTATGGTGGGTCTTGTTATGGCAAAGGATTGTTTGACGAGGCAAAAATCTACCTTACGGAATGGGTTTATTCATATGAGAAATTAACTCCCCTGGTTTGGATCGCTTGGAATCATGAACATTTGGGATCTCTCCACCTTGATTTGAGAGAATATAATGATGCGGTGAATTGTTACAATAAAATAATACCAATCTTTGAAAGCAGAAGTTTTATGCCTTCCATAATCAGGCTTTTTCAAACAAGTTTGTTGAGAGTGAGAGTGTTGAGGCATGATCGGGACATCGAATTAGGTGGACTATTTGAATGCTATGAAAATAATAAATTCACGTGGAGTAAAGCCCGGACAGCCAGAAATATAGGAGACATCCTCACGAATATCGATAATAATCATCTTTTGGATGCAGAGGCATGGTTCCGAAAGGCCATCGATGCAGACAGGAAAAGCGGTTACAGGTGGGAGTTGGCGCAGGATCATACCTGTTATGCCGACTGGTTCAAGAAGAAGGGCGATATTCAAGGGGCCAAGGAACAAATCACCAAAGCAATCGACATCTTCCGAGAATGTGGTGCCGACGGGTGGGTGACACGAACGGAAAGAGCCCTTGCGGAGATTGCGTGAGAAATCGAATCTTACTTTCAGTAAACCCCACTTTTTGTGGATGACGACTACTGACCGGCAGGTGGAGCCCATAGACAGCATATTTCATTTCTTCTACCATCGTGCCTGCACAATACCGTTGAAATCTGCGACCGACCCAGCCACTCTCCCCTGTCGAGTTCAAATCGTAATCGTCACTCCATCAAGAACCCGATGCCCCCCGTTCGTTGAGCAATCGTCCTCCCGCAGTTGAAGCTGGGCTTCGTCGAAGAACATAAAATGGCAGAATTCCAATTTCAAATGTGGTACAGCTTTCTCACCTATTGGTCAGGGGGCAAAAGGATTTCGTGGTCGAAGCCGATTCAAAGATCTCCGGGAGCTATTATCATTGGATCATCGTCGCGGCGCTTTTCACCATCTGGACGGTCGTCTTTGGAATCCAATTTTCGTTCGGAATCTTTTTCAGAAGTTTGCAGGATGCATTGGGATGCTCGCGCGGAGCGATTGCCGGGGCGATGACCACCCACCTGGTCGTGTTCGCGCTGGCCATGGTCCCGGCGGGATGGGCGATCGACAGATTCAACGCCCGGATCGTCTATTCCCTGGCCGCTCTCGGGGTCGGTCTCCCTCTGGCCCTGTGCAGCCTGGCTTCGGAGACATGGCAGCTCTATCTGCTCTACGGCCTGCTGGCGGTCGGCATCGCCGTTTGCGGCCCCACCATATTTTCCGTGCTCACCCGCTGGTTTACCCAAGAGAGAGGCCTGGCTTTCGGGATCGCCAGCGCCGGCGCCGGATTCGGCATGCTGGTCGCTGCGCCTCTGACCCATACGCTGATCGCTTCCTACGGGTGGCGCAACACCTTTCTCATCTCAGGTCTGGCAAGCGTCATCATCCTCCTGTTCTGCGCGCAGTGCATCAGGAATCCGCCGGAACCGGCATCCCGCGAGGCCCGATCGGCGGCCGGCGAACCTGCCGGTCGCGGCCCGGCACGCCAATCGGACTCTCTCCAGAGCATGACTTTCGGACAAGCCATCAGAACGAGGGAAATCATGCTCATCATAGCGGGATTTTCAACCGCCCAGATGACCACAAGGGCGATTGTGGTTCACATTGCACCGCATGCCACAGACATGGGGATCTCGCCTTTCGTGGCTGCGATGACCTTGTCGATGATCGGGTGTGGCAGTTTCCTGGGACGGATCGGGATGGGCTTTGTCCAGGACAGGATAGGCGCTAAACGCTCGATGACCATCTGTCTGATCGCCATGGCTGTTTGCCTGTTCACGCTGCCGTTCATCACGTCGGATGCGGCATTTATCGTGTTTGCCATCATATTTGGATTGGCCTACGGCGGCGATGTTCCGCAGGTCCCGGCGCTTACGGTTCAGTGCTTCGGAGCGGCCTCGATGGGCATCATCTATACGTTCATAACGGGAGTGGTTAACCTGGCATGCTCCCTCGGCCCCCTTGCCGCCGGTTACATCTTTGACGCGACCCGCAGCTACACCGTTGCCTTTCTTGGGTCGGGCTTCCTGCTGCTTCTGGGGGTATTCAGCATTTCCCGGATCAAATGACGACGAAAAGTCAGGCAACATGGATTCGGGGTTCATGACTCCGGAGCGCGTGCAAGACGCCAGAATCAAGACTTCGACCGCCCCGGGATGATGGTAAGCCCGGTTTCGCGCTCCTGGAGTTCGACGAGCGAAGCCATCATCTTGTCGCCCAGGCCGGCCTTCAGGGCTGCGTCATAGGTCGCCGTGATTCCCCCGATCATGCGGCTGGATAGTCCCATCGCCTGGGCGAAGCTGGCGAAGTAGCTCACGTCCTTGGCCGCGTTCACAATGTAGAAGGCGTGGCCGGTCCAGTCGCCCTCCTCGACGAGCGGTCCGATCATCTTCCGCATGGTGCCGCTGTTGGCCGCCCCGCGCTCCATCACCCGGTATAGTTTCTTCTTGTCCACGCCGCCGGCGGCCGCTGCCGCCACCGCCTCGGCCAGCAGCACCGCCGTGCCGCAGGTGACGAAGTTGTTGATCACCTTTGCCGTGTGTCCCGCCCCCACGGGGCCGAAGTGGGTCACCGTCTGCGAATAGGCTTCGAGCGCCGGGCGGATGCATTCGAAGGTTTCCGGGTCTGCCCCGACCAGGGAGTTGAGATGCCCCGCCTCGGCATCCTTCGGGCGACCGGTGACCGGTGCGTCGACGAAGCGGGCACCCTTCGCTTCCACCAGGGCCGCCATTTTGCGGGTCGAAACCGGGTTGCTCGTCGAGGCGTCCACGACCACCTGGCCGGGCCGAATGCCCGCCAGCAGGCCGTCCTTGCGGCAGATCAGGTCCTCCACCTGGGGCGAGCCGCTGACGCAGAGAAAAATCAGATCGGATTCCCAGGCGAGCGACTCGGGGGTTTCGGCCTCCTTCGCGCCCTGCGCCAGCAGGTCATTCAGGGGCGCCCGGTTGCGGTGCGCCATGGCGGTCAGGGGCCACCCCTTGAGCAGCAGGTTCTTGGCCATGCCGTAGCCCATCAGGCCAATACCGATGAAACCTACGCGTTCACTCATTGTGCACTTCCTCCATTGTTGCCTCATTACTCAGCAATATTGATAAGATGGCTGAAAGAGCCGCTTTAAGGAAAGGGAGTATATGGAAATGTCGGTTGCATATCAATGGAAAATTGCCTTGTGAAGATCTCCCTCCCATTCAAAATCGCGCTTCGGCTCCCGGCAACGTTCGCGGAGAAGCATGAGCCATCCTGCCGCCCGGGATAAGACCTTGACAAGAGGCCCTTGAACGGCATATGACCCCATCCATGCGGTATTGCGGCACAAAAAGAAAGACGCCGATGATGGCGACAGGGCGGGGTTGCCCGGCCCGCCGCCGGCAGGCTTTGGGCATCGGTCCCGAATCGTGAACGCTTCATCTCCCATCGGAGTCTTTGACTCCGGAGTCGGCGGGCTCTCGATCCTTCGCGAGATCCGGAAGGACTTCCCGAATGAGGATCTCCTCTACGTCGCCGATTCGGCCTTCGTACCGTACGGAGAAAAGTCCCCGCAGTTTGTCGAAGCCAGATCGGTGGCCATCACCAAATTCCTGCTGGACCGAAAGGCCAAGGCGATCGTGGTGGCCTGCAACACGGCGACGGGCGCCGCAATCGCCACCCTGCGCTCCCGGTTCTCCCTGCCGATCATCGGCATCGAACCCGCCGTCAAACCGGCCGTGGGAAAGACGGCCACCGGGGTTGTCGGCGTGCTGGCGACCCACGGGACCTTGGCCGGAGACAAATTCGCCCAGTTGCTGGACCGGTTCGGACGCGGCGTCGAGATCCTGATCGAGCCCTGCGCAGGGCTTGCCGAGCAGGTCGAAACGGGCGAACTGGACGGCGAGCGGGCGTGGGCCGCGACCGCGAAGCATCTGCTGCCGCTCCTGGAGCGGGGCGCGGACACGATCATCCTCGGGTGCACCCACTACTCGTTCCTCGCGCCGCTCATCCGCGAGATGACGGGACCCGGGGTTTCCGTCATCGACCCGAACGCGGCCATCGCCCACGAGCTCCGGCGCAGGCTGGAAGCTGGCGGGCTGCTCTCGCCCGATGCCGGGCCGGGCGTGGAGCGATTCTGGACCAGCGGGGAACCGGCCGAAGTGAAGCCCGTCATCTCCCAACTGTGGAATGCGGATGTCGAGGTGCGGCGCCTGCCGGAGCGCTACCGCCGGACCCACGGGATCTTTCCGGCGGTTGATGCAGGCAGATGAGAAAAGAATTCGACTCTGACCCCAATTTAGGAAGGGAGGCCGGTCATGCTGAAAATCCGTTGTTCCGAATGCACAAAGGAGTTCATCTGGACCGACGACATGCCGGTCCGGGGAAAATGCCCGAACCCCGATTGCGACGGCCTTTACGATGTCCATAAAGGCCTGCGGGAGAACCTCGCGGCACGGAATCCCGATGCCGCGAAGGTCCTCTTATGCCCAGCCTGCCGCGGCCCCATCGCCTCCCGCTGGACCATTTGCGATGGCTGCGGCCGGGTCGTGATCGGCACTCACACCTTCCGGAAGCTGCACCTCCTGTTTCTGACGGCGGTCGCTCTTCTGTTTCTAACCCTGATCATACGCATCTGGACAAAATTTTAGAGCGGCACACAAGAAAATATCACGGGAAGAAACCGGCAATACCATGGAAGATCAAACGAAGACGGAGCAGGTCCCGATTGAAGAGCTGGCAGCCTTGAGGCAGAGCATCGCAGAACTGAAGCAACCGGAACCCCTGGTCGGGGGCGGCACGAACAGCAAACTGGCGGAAGAGGCGCTCAGGGAGGGCGACGATCACTACCGCTCGCTCTTTGCGAACAGCATGGATGCCGTCCTGCTGACCGCGCCGGATGGGGGAATCCTGGCGGCGAACCCCGAAGCGTGTCGGATCTTCGGGCACACCGAAGCGGAGATGTGCCGGATCGGCAGGGCCGGTCTGATGGATTCGGGAGACCCGCGGGTGGCGTCCGCGCTGGAGGAGCGGGCTCGCACCGGCCAGTTTCGGGGAGAGATCACCTTGATCCGCAAAGACGGCACCGCCTTTCCCTGCGAAATCGCCTCCGTCATCTTCATCGATCGCGACGGCAACCCGAAAACGAGTATGATCATCCGTGACATCACGGAGCGCAAACGCGCAGAGGAGGCCTTGCGAAACGCCGAAGTGCGCTACCGTTTGCTGTTCGAGCACTCCCCCGACGGCATTCTGATCATCGATCCCGCCACGGCGCGCCCCCTGGAGTTCAACGAAGCCGCACACCGTCAGCTCGGCTATTCCCGCGCAGAATTTGCGGAGTTGAGTATTTTCGATCTCGAGGTTGACGAGACTCCCGAAGAGACCCGGTCGAAAATTGCGCAGGTCATCCGGGAAGGACGCGCTGATTTTGAAACCCGGCAGCGCAATCGGCAGGGTGAAATCAGAAATGTCCACGTGACGGCGCAGACCATCCGGATCCTGGGGCAATCGGTCTACCACTGCCTCTGGCGAGATATCACCGATCGCAAGAAGGCGGAGGAGGCGCTGCGGAAAAGCGAGGAGTTCTCGGCCAAACTGATTGACACAATGCCCGACATCATGGTGCGGATGAATCTCGACGGGGAGATCCTCTTCATCAACGACGTCGGCCTCAGCGTGAGCGGCTACCGGAGGGAGGAGCTGGTCGGGCGGAGCATGCTGTCCATCATCGCTCCCGAAGATCATGACAAGGCCATGCAAAACGTGGCTCTCCTGGTCGAGGGGAAAAAGCTGGCGCCCCAGGAGTATCATCTGATCATGAAGGACGGCAGAAAGCTGCTGTTTGAAGTCAATGGGGAGGTCCTCCGCGATGAGGAGGGTTCTCCCTACGGCCTGATCAAGATCTGCCGCGACATCACCGAGCGCAAGCGGACGGAGGAGGAGCTGAGGATTCACCAGAACCGCCTTTCCAGAGCCGAGGTCATTTCCCGCTCCGGCAACTGGGAGTTCGATCTGGGAACGAAGCGCGTGTTTGCGTCCGATGGGGCGCGGAGGATCTACGGTATCCATGGGGAGTGGACGATCCCGGAGGTGCAGAAGATGCCGCTTCCCGAGTACAGGGAGATGCTCGACCGGGCCCTCCGGGGGCTGATCGAAGAAAACCGCCCGTATGATGTCGAGTTCAAAATACTCCTCCCGGATACCGGCGAGATTGCCGACATCCACTCCGTGGCCGAGTATGACCGGAGCAGGAATGTGGTCTTCGGCGTCATCCAGGACGTCACCGACCACAAGCTGGCGGAGGAGGAGAAGCAGATCCTGGAAGAGCGCCTGCGGCGTTCGGAAAAGATGGAGGCCCTCGGACAACTGGCCGGCGGGGTGGCCCACGATCTGAACAACGTGCTGGGAATACTCACCGGCTACTCGGAGCTGCTGCTCCTGGAAACGACCGAGGGAAGCCGCTCCCGGGCTCATGCGGAAAAAATTTTGCAGTCCACCGAGAAGGGGGCCTCGATCATCCAGGACCTTCTCACCCTGGCCAGGCGGGGCGTCACGGTATCGGATGTGATCAACCTCAACAGCATCGTTTCCGGTTTTCTCAAGACCCCGGTGTTTGAGAAGCTGAAGGATTATCATCCCCGCGTGACCTTCAGGACGGAGTACGACCGGAACCTCCTGAACATCAAGGGCTCTCCCGTCCATCTGGAAAAGACGCTGATGAACCTCGTGTCCAACGCGGCGGAATCGATTTCCGGAGTCGGAGAGGTGACGATACGGACGGAAGGCTGCTATCTTGACAAAGCCATCCAGGGCTATGACGAGGTCAACGAGGGCGATTACGCCGTTCTGATCGTATCCGATACCGGGATGGGCATTCCCGCGGAGAACCGGGAGAAGATATTCGAACCCTTCTACACGAAGAAGGCGATGGGCAGAAGCGGAACCGGCCTGGGATTGGCGATCGTCTGGGGAACCGTCAAGGATCACAACGGGTACATCGATCTGCGGACGGAAGTGGGAGAGGGAACCACCTTCACGCTCTACTTCCCAGTGACCAGGGAGGAGAGGATCGCACCGCAGGAGAAGGAGTCGATCGCGCGGTACATGGGCCATGGCGAATCCGTTCTGGTGGTCGACGACATTGCCGGACAGCGGGATGTCGCCTCCATGCTGCTGACCCGGCTGGGGTATCAGGTCCATGCGGTTTCCAGCGGGGAAGAGGCCGTGGAATATCTCAGGAACGACAAGGCGGACATTCTTGTTCTGGACATGATCATGACGCCGGGGATCGACGGCCTGGAGACCTACCGAAGGGTCCTGGAGATCAACCCGAGGCAGAAGGCGATCCTGGTCAGCGGTTTCTCGAAAACGGACCGAGTCAGAGAGGCCCAGAAACTGGGCGCAGGCGCCTATGTCAGGAAGCCCTACGTGATGGAAAAGATCGGGGTGGCCATCCGGGATGAACTGAACCGGTAATCGAGCCCTCATCAGGGAGACAAGTACTACGAAAACGTGTCACCCGACTGTATCGCGCATCGTTTGGATGATGTCCTAACGAAGGCATCATAGACCGGGACAGGCTTGACACAATCGCCACTTCGCGCTACGCGGCCTGCAGCAGATCCCCCTGTTTCCACTTGATCTCGGTCAGCGTGGAAGGATTCTGTGCACAGGGACAGAGTGGCCTCTCATCAGTTCATTTGCATCCTCATCATCATTCCTGCCAGCCCTACCGTAGTCCGCTCACCCGTTGCAGAACATGGATCATCTCGGCAAGGCCGATTTTCCCGTCACCGTTGACATCCCTGCCGGCGAACGCCTGCAGGGGCATTCCGACCAAGGACTTGGCGACGAGGATGGCATCGGCCAGATCCACGCGGCCGTTCAGGTCCATATCGCCGCCGGGCAGGCCGAAAGCCACGATGCCCGCAAGGACATTCCCGAGGCTGCCGGTAAAATAGATCGTCCCCCTGCTTTCCAGAGTCATGTTGCGCTCTTCCAGAAGCGTGACAGGGGGCAGGGCGCCGGAGAGATCCAGATCGACGGGAATCCTGCCGTTCAGGAAGCGCAGATGGCGGTGATCGAGGACGCTCGTATCGGCGGCGACCGGGAGCCAGCCATTGTTCTCAGGATCGAACTTCTGTTTCGCGGCATTCCAGACCTGCCCGCTGTCGTCCTGATAGACACGGTAGCCGCCCGTATAACCGGTGCCGTCGCCGTTGGTGAACCTGAACCAGGTCGGAGCGCCGCCCTCAGGGTCCTTTTCCAGCAGAACGATTTCGTATCGGCACATGAACCAGACATTCCCCGCATCGTCGGCCAGCACGCCATCCACATAATAATTTGCGGGGAATGCAGGTGTGATCGTATCCGTTCCGATCGATGTCCACCCCGTATTGTTCGAGTCCAGATAATAGACAAAGTAAGCGCCGTGGAACCATTTGCCGTCCTGCGGGTCCGCATAGACCCCATAATAGTAGAATTCCGAGAAGGGGTTGCCAGGCAGATTGATCCATTGTTCGGCAGCTACGTCGTAGGCTACCGGCGGGGCATTCAGGGGTGCAAAATAAACCCGGTTTTTTGAATCTGCGGCCACCCCGGCAAAACCGAACCCCCCGAAGCTCCCGGTTCCCGCCTGGCTAAACTGCTGCCAGCTGCCGTCCG
Source organism: Deltaproteobacteria bacterium (assembly GCA_021372695.1). The sequence goes on along the minus strand of JAJFTY010000240.1, from coordinate 28,896 downwards.
CCTTCAGCCGGGCAATGCTTGGGGAGTCATAGGCGGGAAACCAGACGCCGCCGCTCAAATCGGCGGCAATGTAACTGAAGCGCAAGCTTGTCAGGGTGGTGCTGTTGCCCCGGTAGGTGTAATGGGTCACGTTTGCCTGCCCCTGCGCGCTCAATGTCAGATAATGGACCCCTGTGCCGTTGCCGGGAATAGAGGGGTCGTACCCCGTCGTGAACCAGAGCCCCGTGCCGTCAAAGGCCAGGCCGAGGATGTCCGCGCTTTCCAGACCAAGGTCGTTTTTCGTGTACCGGGTCCATTGCCCGCCACCCGCCGGGTCATATCGCAGAAGGCCTGAGTAGCTGCCGCCGAACCAAACCGATCCCGCAGCACCGGATGCAATTGCATGTACCTTACTGCTGATTCCCGAAAGCAGACTGCCGAGATCGTATTTTATCCAGTTTACGCCACCGGTATAGCAGTGCACCCCATTGTCTCCATAGCTGTCAGACCCGAACCAGATGTTCCCCTGGGAGTCCTCTTCAATACTGGTTATCGGGCTTTCCCCTCCTGCCGCGGGAACGGCATCATTGTCCGGGAACTCGATCGTTGCATACGTGGTATTGACAAGGCTCGTGCCCTTTTCCACTCCCCGGTTGGAAGCCACCCAGTAGCGTCCCTGGTGGTCGATCAGGGCATCATTGATGAAATCGTTGTTCCACTGGGTATACACCTGCCGTGTTTCCACCACCGAAAAACCGGCATCGATCCGAATGATCCCCCGCATCGCGATGAGCAGTTTCTCCTGGGTTCCGTCCGTTTTGTCGATCAGCCGAATCCGGTGCGCGCTGTCGACCCCCGTGGTATTCACCCCCGGTTGGTAGATGGAAGAGTCCGGCATCTCTATCGTAAGCCAGCTGTGATCCGCCTTCTCGCAGAGGACCTTCCTGTTCTTCAGGGCATACCAGGTGTTTCCGTCCTTGTCCCGGACGGCATAAAGCACCGGGGCATCGAGCTGCGGCTTCACGATCGGAGGGTTATACAGGGGACTCAAAAGGTTGTTGCGCGGATCGTTGGTGAGGTACTGGAATGAGGGACCTGCGGAGGCGCCGGGCGGTCGATACCATACGCCGGGCGCGTATTCGACCCCGTCCACTGCACTGACCCAGAGGCCGCCCGAGGGATCGAGGGCCACGTTCTGGGGCTCATAGGGCACACTGTTGGTACGCAGACGGTACCAGCCGTCCGTTTCTGCGGTCTGAGCCATTGCATCCGGGATGACTATCGGCAGGGCTAGCGCCAGAGCCATGACGAAGCATGCCAAGAGGGGCCGGAACATCCGCCATCCACACTTTTTCCCTTGAGTGAGATCAAACATAAAGCGCTCCTTAATGCTCTGCCAAACTGGAATGCTGAAACCGTAGGAGGTCATGCCCCCCGTTGATCGACCGGGGTTTCATTGGAATGGGCGAATACCGGAGGGTTTGCGGACTAACGGGAATTTCAGTGACCGGGGGGAGAATGTCGGAGAGAATATCGATCGGCAAATAGAGAAAAAAGGGGATGGCTTCCGGATCCGCAGACCGTGAGGACTCGCGGCCAAGGCTCTCCATCTCAAAGAGGTTCTGATTCCTGGCTTTGGCCAAAGTCAACGAATCTCCCTAACGTTGCGAAGAGTCTTAGGTCCAACGACTCGATAATACTTCATTTCCGGCACAAGGTGCACGATCCACCCTTCCCGGATTTCAGACGGCGATCGGAAGATTTCCCCTTTCAGAACCGCACCATTCAATGCGTCCAATGCCCTGTATGGCGTCTTTCCGGAATTCCGATCATTGGGGGAAAAGGCCGGCAGCCTCTTGAGATCTACGGGAGCTGCCAACTGTCGGCCCCTGAATAGAGGAGTGCGGCGGTTCTTGTCAAGCCCTTTTTAGGATCAATCAAAGAGAAGGCGCCGGTTTGAAGGCAAACGGGCGCTTTCTCCAGTATGGACCCTCCCGCAATAACGCGCAAAAAGGCGATTCCCGGGAAGGGTCCGCCAAAAAGCGTGTTCCGCGCCTGTTGAAATCTTCCGGAACGGTGTATAACTTACTCGTCGTCACGAAAGGCAGAATGGTTGCCTCATCACAGGCGTCGTGCATCGGAAGGAGAAAGGGGTTTATCGATGAAAGGAATGAAACCGTTGGTCCTGGGGCTGCTCTGTCTGCTTTCTACGGTTCTGATCGCGTGTCCGCCTTCTGTCGCGGCAGCCGACGAAGAGCCGGGCCTGGTGGTCGGCCGCATCTATCATGTCGAGGGGGATCTGCTCCGCTACGTTCCGGAGGAGAAGGACTGGGTGGCCACGGTCCCGGACGCCCCTTTCGGTACGGGGGACGCGCTCTTTTCGGGGAGCAGCGGGATGGCCGAACTGATCATCCCGAACGGCGTCTGGGTCCGGACCGGAAACAACACACAGATCCAGTTCATCGCGCTCGACGACGACCTGGCCGAGATCGATGTCGCCTCAGGAATCGTCCGGATTCAGGCCAAGGGAGAGGCGGCCGTCAAGGTCACGACCCCGTTCGGGTATGTTCAGGCCGATCCCGGTACGATCTTCGACCTCTATGTTGGTGAGAACTCCGTCGAGGTGGTCTCGGTCAAGGGAACCGAGAGTTTCGTCCATTCGGCCAGCGGAGGCAGGTATGACGTCGCGGCGGGACCTGCCTCGATTCTGGCCGACGCGGAGCAGGTCTCCACGGGCGACGGAACCGTCGATCCCGATTGGAACCGGTGGAACATGGAGCGGGAGAATTACTGGCTCGCCAGGGCCGAAGTGAAAGGCCCGTCGGCCGAATATCTCCCGCCCCAGTTGCAGAATGATGCCTACGTCCTCGAGGAAAACGGAAGCTGGGATACGGTTTACTACGAAGGCGAGCCTCGGCGCTGCTGGAGGCCGACCCGCGTGGCCGTGGGCTGGTCGCCTTTCACCGTGGGCCACTGGACGGACTGGTACGGAGACCAGACATGGATCCCCGGGGAGCCTTTCGGCTATGTCACCCACCATTATGGCAACTGGATATTTGCCGGCCGCTACTGGTACTGGTGCCCGCCCGTGGTCGGCGTGCGCGTCGGCCTCCCGCTCCTCAACATCGGATTCTCCTGGTGTCCAGGGAGGGTTGCCTGGATCCACAGCGGAATTCACGTCGGCTGGGTGCCGCTGGCGCCGCGGGAAACCTACTACTGCCGCCACCGCTGGGGAGGCCGGCACACGGTCGTGGTCAACAAAGTGAGCATCAACCAGTTCCACGACGACATCCGCCGCCACGCCTATGTGGACCATGCCGTCATCGTCAACCGGGACAATTTCTACGGCAGGAAAACGTATCGCAACGTCCGGGTGACCAACGTCAACCGCACCACCATCATCAACAATTACCGGATGGCCCCCGTGGTCGGGGATAACGTCATCCGGAACTACTCCAAGGACCGGCAGCGGTTCAATTTCACGAACGCCCCCGTGCGCGAGAAACCCCACAGCACGGTGGTCAACCGCATCCAGGAGAATCAGAGGGTCGTCCGGGAAGGCCGGGTTGAAAAAGCCTCCGAGCTCCGGGAGCACCTGAAGACCATCCCGGAAGGAAGGATCGGCGGCCCGGCCCGGGTCGAGCAGCCCCGGGGACGGAGCCAGATCGTGCCCGCAAACGCAGTCAACCGGCCAAAAGAGGAGCTGAAGCTTCCCGAAAGGGAGGTCAAAGGCGGCACCAGGCGGCCGCCGTCGGTCGAACCCGGCCGCGCCCCGGCACCCACCGGGCGGGAAGTGCCGGGAACCATCGTACCGGCGCAGCCTTCCCGGCCCGGGCAACAGCCCCGGCCGGGCGAGCGCGTGGCCCCCGCCAGTCCGGCACCCCCAGGACGTGAGGCGCCCGGGACCGGTCGTGTCATGCCGGCGAGACCCGGGCAGCCGCCCCAATCCGGCGAACGGGTAGCCCCCCCTTCCAGGCGCGAGCGGCCCGAACAGGGGAAGCCGGACGCCGGACGCGTTGCACCGGTCCAGCCTGCACAGCCCGGGCAGCCTGTCCAACCAGGCGAGCGGGTCGCTCCTGCCAGGCCCGAGCGAGGGACACCTGAAACCGTGGCCCCGACACAACCCGCACGACCGAGGCAACCGGCACCGTCCGGCGAGCGGGGAACCCCCGGAGCGGGCCGTGTTACGCCGGCCCAGCCCGCGCAGCCTGCTCAGCCGTCGACTCCTGCGACCCCGCCGCCCGCGTGGGGAACACCCGGAACCGGCGGTGTCGCACCGGCGAAGCCCGCACAACCGGGGCAGCCGACCAGACCAGCCGAACGGGCGATCCCCGAGAGAGCCACGCCACCCGAACCGGCCGCGCCGGGAAGCGGCCGCGTTACACCGGCAAGACCGACTGGGCCGCAGCAGCCGCAGCCCTCAACCCCGGCCGAGCGGGTCATACCGGCCCAGCCCACACCGCCCGCACCCAAGGGTGAACGGGCGGCACCGGCCAGGCCTATGACTCAGCCGCAGCCGCAACCGGCGATGCCGTCCGAGCGGGTGATTCCCGCCAGACCTGCACCGGCGGCGCCACAGGTCGCACCGGTCAGGCCATCTCAGCCGACGCAGCCCGCGATGCCGTCCGAACGGGCCATTCCCGCCAGGCCGATGATGCCGGCGCCGGCAGCGCCGCAGGTCGCACCGGTCAGGCCCGAACCGGCACGGCCCGTTCAGCCCGCGGCACCCGCGGAAAGGGTGGCGCCCTCCAGGCCGGCGATGCCCGAACCGGCCGCGCCGAGGGTCGAGCGCGCCCCGGCAAGGCCGGCACCATCCGAGCCGGTCAAACCGGAACAGAAGGGAGCGCAACCGGAGACAAAGGAGAGACCGGGCCGGCCCTAGCGCAGCCTCCGAAGGCCGGCGTCGTTCCGCGCGATCCGGGAGATGAGTGACCGGCCTCCGGATGGCCGCTCTGATCCGTCAGGATCGTTTGCCTGGCGGTTTTGCTCCCCTGCCGATCTTCTTGACATCGAATGTCCTATCGCATAATGTGCTCCCCCATAGGATCGATCTCAACCGGCACAGAAGGGCAGCAGCGGGTCATCCCAGGCATCTGGGCAGCGCCCCAGGGGGAGATTTGATATCCACAATCATCCAGATAAAACGGCAGCATAGAGCTGGTACGGTATGTGCCCGCGACAGTGGGACAGCCGCGAAATTGATGCCCTCACGGTTCCAGACCGTCCTGGGGTTTATAGCCCTGCTTGCCACGGGGCTTGCGGGGATCTCCAATGCTGCGGAAGCACCCGGCGGCGCACTCCAGCCTCCGGCAGAGATCCATGTCAAAGTAGATGCTCCCCTGACGAATGGGTCCCCTGTGGAGGCAGGGCTAATCAAGAGCAGTGACAGGATCTCCTCCGCGCTGGAACGCCTGATCGACCGAAAAGCCGCGGGGCAGGCCAGGGGCGGAAGGCTTCCCATGGACGCTGCTCGGGACCGGATCCGGGTCATGTTCGAGACCGCGGAGGGAACGCCATTCGATCCCGATGAGATCGTCTCCCTGGGCGGCAGGATCCTGCGGCAAATGTCGAACCTGATCGCAGCAGAGCTCCCACCGGATCGGATCGAAACTCTCCTCAATGCCAACCCCAACATCCGCTTCGCCCGCCTGCCGCACAGATTCCACCCCACGAGCGTCACCAGTGAAGGAGTCGCACTCAGCAATGGGGCTTACTACCCCAGGATCGGATACGGGGGGGCAGGCGTCAAGGTGGCGGTTATCGATATCGGGTTCAAGGGCCTGACGGCCGCCAAAACCTCCGGAGATCTGCCGCCGAACGTGGTCACCCGCGACTTCACGGGCCGCGGGCTGGAAACCCAGTACAAACATGGCACGGCATGTGCGGAGATCGTCCACGACATGGCCCCGGACGCGGAGCTTCACCTGCTGAAGGTCGCCGACGAGCAGGACCTCTATGATGCTTTCGCCTACTGTATCGAACAGGGGGTCCACGTCGTCAACCTGTCCATCGTCACCTTCGGAAGTGGTCCCGGCAATGGCACAGGTCCGATCCATGACGCCTGTGACGCGGCACGGGCCAACGGCGTCGTGGTCGTGGCCGCCGCAGGAAATGGCGGCATCTACGTCGAAAACGGCGTTGAGTTGGGAACCCACTGGGAGGGGGTCTTCACCGACGCCGACGGGGACAATGTCCACGAATTCGCGGCAGGGATACAGGGGAATAGATTGATCGGCATCGGGGCCTGCGACGACGACGGCAATCCCGAGGATGGCGAGGTGACCGTTATCATGCGGTGGAACGACTGGCCTTTCGCCACGACGGACTATGACTTCTGCCTGTACAACTACGATTACCCGTCAAGGACCCGCGGCGCCCTGGTCGGCTGCTCCGCGGGGACGCAAGACGGTTCCCAGCCCCCTGTCGAGGAACTCGTCTTCGACATTCCGGGCAACCAGACCTACCGGTACTTTGAGCTGGTCGTTACCCGGAAGCCGGATTCGCCGGCCGGGAAGGAACTGGAGATCGCCCTGCTGGGCAACAGCGCTTTTTTCGGCATCTCAAATGTTTCGATCATTGAACCCGTCATGGCAACCTCGGCCGGGTCGATCATGGAGCCCGCAGATGCGGCGAGCGTCCTTGCCGTCGGGGCGTTCAACCAGGACGCCGGCTACGTCGAGCAGTACAGTTCCCGCGGTCCCACGAACGCCTGGGCCGGAAGTGGCGGCCTCTCGAAACCGAACCTCGTCGCCCCCGACAAGGTCAGCACCTACACCTACGGTACGTATGCCTACGGTACATCGTTCGAAGGAACCTCGGCGGCCGCACCCCACGTGGCCGGTGCCGCCGCCCTGCTCAAGTCGCTCCATCGGAATATCCAGCCAGATCAAATACGATACTATTTGGGAAAATGGGCAAAAACGGGCCTGGGAACGCCTTCGGACCCCAACGTCCGCGGAGCAGGGAAACTCTGGATGGAGTTTGGCGATGAGGTCCCCCGCTTCCAATGGATTGAGGAGAAGTCCATTGCCGAGGGCCAGCTTCTCCGTTTTACCGTCTCCGCTTCGGACCCGGACGGAGACGACGTCACCTACGAGATCCCCTATTATTCTTTCCCGGAAGGGGCAACCTTGGACCCGATAACCGGAGCTTTTTCCTGGCGGCCCTCCCACAGGCTATATGAGGATAGCTACTCCCACGGCGCGTTTTCCATCTGCTTCATAGCCAGAGAGGGCCCGGTCCTGAGCGGTTACGGAGAAACGTATGTCCACGTCAGGGTCATTGATGCGCCACCCCGGGGGGACCTCGACGATTCGGGGAGGGTCGATTTGAAGGATGCCGTCGTGGCTCAGAGGGTCCTGGCGGGGCTGGACGTGGCCGGGTCGCTGCGCACCGATTACGCAGCTTCCGGCGCCGACGTAAACGAAGATAGTGAAATAGGCGTCCAGGAACTCATTTTCGTCCTCCAGATCCTGGCGGACCTTCGCTGAACGAACATCGGGCCGCTTCACACCGCGCGCGGTTCAATGTCCCGGAACATGTTCCACCGCATATCAAAAGCATCATTGGTCTGAATCTGAATGGGACAGCAGGATTTCCCCTTGCCATGATCCGTTGACAATCCGCCCTCCCGGACTTAAGATACGAACCCGTGGCAGGGACGCCGGTCTGCGGCAAACGGCGCTCCGTCACTGGTTTGTGCTTGCCTTGCTGGTTAATGTCGTCACCGAGCGACCAGTCTGCTGGCGCCGGAGAAAATCTTAGAGGAGCGCACTATGTGGGAGTATACGGAGAAGGTCAAAGAACATTTTCTCAACCCCAGGAACGTCGGGGAAGTGGAAAATCCGGACGGCGTCGCGGAGGTCGGTTCCATCGCCTGCGGCGACGCGCTGAAACTTTCGTTCAAACTCGACGAGAACAAGCGGATCAAGGAGGCGAAATTCAAGACCTTCGGCTGCGCCAGCGCCATCGCGTCCTCTTCGGCGCTGACCGAGATCATCAAGGGGATGACGCTCGAGGAGGCCGCCAAGGTTTCCAACCGGGACATCGCCGCCTACCTGGGGGGCCTCCCCGATGAGAAGATGCATTGCAGCGTCATGGGCAAGGAGGCGCTCGAAAAAGCGATCGAGAATTACCGCGGGGCGCCGTCCACCGAGCCGGGGGCGAAGATCATCTGCGAATGCTTCGGGGTGACCGATCGGGAGATCGAGCGGGCCGTCCTGGAAAACAACCTGACAACGGTCGAGGAGGTTACCAATTACACCAAGGCGGGCGGCGGCTGCGGCAACTGCAAGGACGCCATCCAGCAGATCATCGACCGGGTGCGGGCCGAGGCCAAGCCGGCGGCTGCGCCGAAGCTGACGAACATCCAGAAGATCAAGATGATCGAAGAGGCCCTCGAACGGGAGATCCGGCCCTCGCTCAAGCATGACGGCGGCAACATCGAGCTGATCGACGTGATCGGGAACCGCGTGATCGTGGCGACCCGGGGCGCCTGCGCCTCGTGCAAAGCCTCCGACATCACCCTGAAGAACTTCGTCGAGGCGAAGCTCCGGGATCTGGTTTCACCCGACCTGAACATCGAGGAGGTGGCCCCATGAAGACCATCTATCTGGACAACAACGCCACGACCCAGGTGGCCTCCGAGGTGCTGGAGGCGATGCTCCCCTATTTTCATGAGCTCTACGGCAACCCCTCCAGCATGCACTCCTTCGGCGGCCAGGTCGCCCAGAAGATCCGGGACGCCCGCGAACAGGTCGCATCGCTGATCGGCGCGACCCCCGACGAGGTCGTCTTCACGAGCTGCGGGACGGAGAGCGACAACGCCGCCATCCGCTCGGCCCTGACCACCTATCCGGACAAGCGCCACATCGTGACGAGCCGGGTCGAGCACCCGGCCATCAAATCCCTCTGCGCCAACCTCGCCGGCAAGGGCTACCGGGTCACGGAACTGCCGGTGGACAAGAACGGCATTCTCGACATGGAGCAGTACGTCGCAAGCCTCACCCCCGATACGGCGGTGGTCAGCCTCATGTGGGCCAACAACGAAACCGGCGTCATCTTCCCGGTGGAGAAGGCGGCGGAGCTGGCCCATGAACGGGGAATCCTGTTCCATACCGATGCCGTGCAGGCGCTCGGCAAGGTGCCGATCAAGATGGAGAAGAATGCGATCGACATGCTCTCCTTCTCCGGCCACAAGCTTCATGCGCCCAAGGGGATCGGCGTGCTCTACATCCGCAAGGGGACGCGGTTCTCTCCGTTCCTCATCGGAGGACATCAGGAGAAGGGCCGCCGGGGCGGCACGGAGAACACCCCGAGCATCGTCGGGCTCGGCAAGGCCTGCGAACTGGCGGCCGGCCACATCGCCCGGGAGAACACGGCGGTGAAAGAGCTGCGCGACCGGCTGGAGAAGACCCTGCTGGCCCGCATCCCGCAGAGCCGGGTGAACGGCGATACCGAAGAACGCCTCCCCAACACCACGAACATCAGTTTCGAGTTCGTCGAGGGCGAAGGCATCCTCCTGCTGATGAACGAGTACGGCATCTGCGCCTCGTCCGGATCGGCGTGTACTTCGGGCTCCCTGCAGCCGTCACACGTCCTGCGCGCCATGGGCGTCCCCTTCACCATGGCCCACGGCTCCATCCGGTTCAGCCTGAGCGTCTACAACACGCCGGCAGAGATCGATTTCGTGATCGAGAAGCTGCCCCCCATCATCGAGAGGCTCCGCGGCATGTCCCCCTACTGGACCTCGGTGGGCCAGGCCTGCACGAGCGTTTAAAAGGTATCGGAAATGAGCGAACCGATCGATCAGTGCCGGACGGACCGTGCCTCGACCCAGGCGTGCCGTGAGGAGATCCCCGCAATCGTCGAGGATCTCGTCGCGACGTGCAGCAACCGGGGCTGCTTCGACCACGTCAGCGCGGAGCCCATCCCTTCCCGCGCGGCGGTTCTGGCCATGCTCCGCCGGATCGGCGACATCCTCTATCCGGGCTACTTCGTCCAGGCGCGGCTCGACCCGGTGAACGTGGGCTACTACCTGGGGCAGGAGGCGACCGCCCTCTTCGAGGAGCTCTCCGAACAGATCACGCTCGCCATCCGCCATGACTGCCTCCGCCACAACGAACCCTGCACGAACTGCACGGAACGGGGAGAGAAGGCCGCCGTCGAATTCCTCCGCAGCCTGGTCCCATTGCGGGAGGGGCTCGCCAAGGACATTCGCGCCGCCTACGCCGGGGACCCCGCGGCCCGGGGCTACGATGAGATCATCTTCAGTTATCCGGGCCTCTTTGCCGTCACCGTCTACCGGATCGCTCACCGGCTCTACGAACTTGAGATCCCCCTGATCCCCCGGATCATGACCGAGGCCGCCCATGGCCGGACCGGAATCGACATCCATCCCGGCGCCCGCATCGGTGAGGGGTTCTTCATCGATCACGGAACGGGCGTCGTCATCGGCGAGACCGCAGTCATCGGCGACCGGGTCCGGATCTACCAGGGGGTGACCCTGGGCGCTCTCTCCCTGGGACGGGAGGAGGTCGAGGCCCTCAGGAGCAAGAAGCGCCACCCGACGATCGAGGACGACGTGATCATCTACGCCAATGCCACGGTGCTCGGGGGGGAAACCGTGATCGGCGCCCGCTCGGTCATCGGCGGCAACGTCTGGATCACCCGCTCCGTGCCGCCCGACTCGCAGGTATTCCTGAAAAATCCGGAGCTGGCCTTCGGCATGAAGACGCCTTGATTTCTTCCGGGATACGATTCCCCTGATCCTGCAACCGCTCTTCTGATATCTCGTAAAGGAGTGAATGGATGACGATCACCCTGATTCTCTCTGCGGCCGTGCTCCTTCTTGCGGGGCTCCTCGTTGCCGATAAAAGGGAGTCGACCCGGGGGCTTCTCTCGACGAAGCCCTTTCTCTCGGCCCTGTTCATCGTAACGGCCCTCTCCGGGCCGCGTTCAGATCCCGGATACTTCGCCTGGATCCTGGGCGGCCTGATCCTCTGTATGGCGGGCGATATCTTCCTGATCTTTTTCGACAGGAAGGGGCCCTTTCTCGCGGGACTCGTCTCCTTCCTGGCCGGACACGTCCTCTATGCGGTCGCATTTTTCTCCCTGGCCGGGCCGGGCAGGGGAAGCTGGGTCGTCATCGCGCCGCTCCTTCTGGTCAGCGTCGCCGTCTTCGCCTGGCTCCGCCCCCACCTGGGAAAGATGCTCGTCCCGGTACTCGCCTACGTCGCGGTCATTACCGCGATGGTCATCGGCGCCGCAACGCTCTTCGACACCGAAACGGTCCGCTTTCCGGGCCGGGCCCTTGCCTTTTCCGGAGCGCTGCTCTTCTACGCTTCGGACATTTTCGTGGCCCGCCAGCGCTTCCTGGCCCGCACTTTCTTCAACCGGGCCGTCGGACTGCCCCTCTATTTCATCGGCCAGTTCATGATCGCCTTTTCGATCCGCCTGGTCTGATCAGCGAACCCACCTCTCTTCTTGACACGGGATATCAATGTTGTCAGAATCCGCCAAAGCGTCATCCCCGAAACCGAGATGGAGCTGGCCACCATGAAGAAGACTCTCCTCATCTCACTCCTTTTCCTCTGGATGTCATCCGCCCTTCACGCCGGTCAATCGACCATCGTCGATGTCGAGGGCAATGCCTGCATGGGAGACGACAGGTCGAGGAAGCAGACAGAGCTCCTGGCCATGGCCGATGCCAAACGGAACGCAGCGGAAAGGGCCGTGACCTACCTGAAAAGTGAGACCCGGGTCCGTGATTCCGCCGTCGAGAAGGACCTAGTCAACGCCTACGCGCAGGCGACGGTGAAAGTCGTTCAGGAGCTGGAAAAATCCTGGTTCAGAGATTCCCATTCCGGCGACTGCTACCGGATCAGAATCAAGGCCGAAATCGTTCCCGATGAAAAGGTGTTGCAGGAGGCCGCGAAGACGAAGGAGTCTGCCCTGGATCCGGCCACGCCGTTGAAGGTGCGATTGTGGACCGACAAGTCCGCATACCGTCAGGGGGAAAAGATCAAGATCTACATCCAGGGGAACAAGCCCTTCTACGCCCGCGTGCTCTACCGGGACGTCCAGGGCGGGACGATCCAGCTCCTGCCCAATCCCTACCGGTCGAACGCCTATTTCGACGCCGGGACCATCTACGAGATCCCTTCCGGCAGCGACCGTTTCGATCTGGAGGTGAGCCCCCCCTTCGGCGAGGAGAACGTCGTCGTCTACGGAAGCACGGAGGAGTTGGGGGCGATCGACACCCAGGCCGAAGGCAGTGTGTACCGGGTGACGACCCGGTCGCAGGATATGGGGGGAAAGGTACGGGGGGTGACGATCACGGCCAAGCAGGGCAAAGCGTCTGCCGCGGAGTTCTGCGAGGAGACGCAGCGCATCCGGACCAGCCGCTGAGAAGCAGGCACGCCAGTTCGTTTCGATTCTTCAAAGGAGGGAATGGAGATGCGTTACGCACTTCGGATGATCGGCATCACGTCTCTGGTGCTCATGACGGCAGCGTGCGGGGCATTCACCTCAAATTACAATCAGGCAATCCTCAAGCTGGATTCCGCATGGCTTCAGTCGAACGTCCGGATCCTGGAAATTGATGGACAGCGCCAGTTCAAGGCAACCAAGCAACAGGCCTTCGAGGCCGCACAGCTCGCCCTTCGCCGTCTGGGCATGGTCGTCGAGGAGGAGAAGTTTGATACCGGGTTCCTGCTCGCCACCGCGCCGGCGCCGACGCCGCTCACGATGCCGGAATGGGCCGAGGTCCAGAAGCAGGATACGGAGGAATTCCGGAACATCATCGCCCAGGAGATGGGGACCCTGGCCCTGTTCGCCACCCTGGATCCGTCGGGCAAGGACGTGCTGGGCAATGTCTTTGTCGCGGAGAAGGAGAACGCGGTATCGGTCTCGATCGGCCTGAGGCTGCGGAGCACCGCGACCGCTTCGGCCCGGGTCAAGCGTCTGCAGGCGCCGCCCACCGCCGTACGCATGGGGCTGCGCAAGTTCTGGAGCGCCTTCGAAGTTGAACTCGCCGCCGTCGTTGCAGCGGGAACCGCCGTTACACCGGTCGCCCCCCGGGCCGCCTCCAGACCGGTTGGTCCATCAAACGGCCCCCGGACAAAACCTCCCGGGTCCGTGACCAACCCCTACGCCGTTGCGGTCATCATCGGCAACAGGAACTATGGAGACCGCGCCCCGACGGTCGATTTCGCACACAACGACGCCGAGGCCATGAAGAAATTCATGGTCGAGGCCCTGGGCCTCAACGAAGCCAACATCATCGATATGCGGGACGCGACGCGGGCCGAAATGGAGGCTGTGTTCGGCAACGACAGAACCCCGAAGGGAAAGCTCTGGCAGTGGGTGCGGCCCCGCAAATCGGATGTGTTCGTCTACTACTCGGGGCACGGCGTGCCGGGGTTGAAGGATGGACGCGCGTACCTCTGGCCGGTGGACGGGAATCTGAATACACCCGAGATTTTCGGATATCCCCTTGAACTTCTGTACCGAAATCTGGATCAGGTGGAGGCACACTCCGTGACGGTGCTGATCGACGCCTGCTTTTCCGGAGAGAGTTCGCGCGGTACCCTGATTCGGGGAGCCTCCGGGGTTCGGGTGGTCCCTCAAAAGACAGCGGAGTCCCCATTCACCGTCATATCCGCGACGGGCCCGGGACAGGTCGCGAGCTGGGATGAGGAGGCCGGCCACGGCCTCTTTACGAAGCACCTTCTCGACGCGCTCTACGGCGCTGCCGATCAGAAGCCCTTCGGGAACGGAGACGGCCGCATCACGCTGGACGAAATCAAGAATTACCTCGACAGCGAAATGACCTACGCGGCAAGACGGCGCTACGGAAGAGAGCAGCAGGCAACGGTCCTGGGACAGCCGGAGAACGTGATCGTGGCCGGGCATCCGTAGGAGATGCACGGCCGCACCGCACGGGAGAAAGGCAGGGCAGCTTGCCTTCCCGCAGACCGGAAGTGCGCTGTGACGTATTCAGGGATTGGCCGTCTGTCCTTGTAAAACCTGGATAAAGTATTCGGGCGCGCCGATCTGCCAGCCCTTGGAGGCCACCTGGAGCCCTTTGAAGGCGGGATGGCTCGAGAAGGTATGGCAGAGCGGGGCCGCCGGTGTGATCGGCATGAGGAGCTCCAGCGAATGGATATCCATGTCAGCGCCTCCATTGCATCTGCCGAACCGGCAAAATCATCGCCGTAAATAAGCCATCAACAGATTGTCCGTACCTCGCTTCTCGTCCCTCGAAAGAATCCCGCTCACCGCAGCCGGAGCTATTCCGGGCTGCGCCTTTGATCTCACCTTGCACACTTTTGTTGAAAAACCCTTGACAAGACGTCGGACGTAGGATATCAGACAACCGAATTATCGGTCGGAAAAAGTGAAGTCCCCGATTACCTGGAGCCATTCCAACTATTGCAATTCACTTCGGTCCCGAACAGAAAAGGAGGCAGAGTATGTTCGTGAATCATCGCGTTTGCAGAGGTATTGGGTTATTGGTGGCATGTCTCGTTCTCATCGTTGCCGGGCCTGTCATGGCTCAGGGTGGGAAAACTCCCGCAGCTTCCAGCGGGCAAAGCGTCCCGAAACAAGGAGGAACTTTCCGGTTTGCGGCGATCGCCGAATCACCGCATCTGGATCAACACGTAACGACTTCGGACCCCTCGACAAACATCGCCCAGCATATCTTTGAATGCCTTTTCACTTACGATTCCAATTACGTTCCGGTCCCCATGCTCGCCAGCGGCTACCAAGAGAAGAATGGCGGCAAGCTGATCGCCATCACCCTCCGGCAGGGCGTCAAATTCCACAACGGAAGGGAAATGACGTCGGAAGACGTGGTCGCATCGCTGACGCGCTGGGGGAAGTTCGGAGTCCGCGGGCCGATTCTCTTCTCGCATATTGACAAGGTTGAAGCCGACGGCAAATACAAGGTGAATTTGTATTTCAAAGAGCCCTTTGGACCGTGGAAGGCTCTCCTCGCCTTGCTGAACGGTGGGCCGGCGATTTACCCGAAGGAATCGGTTGAAGGGGCCGACGCAAAGCCTATTCCCGAAGGCAAGTACATTGGAACGGGCCCGTATAAATTCGTCGAACAGAATCCCGGCAGGCACGTGCTCTTAGAGAGATTCAAGGACTATACAGGCCGGAAGGAAGCATCCGACGGGGATGGTGGAAACCGCATCGCCTATTTCGACAAACTCATGTTCATTCCCGTCCCGGACGTTGGGACCAGGGTGAACGGCGTCAAGGCAGGCGACTATGACTATGCCGAGCAGATCTCGGGGGACCTCTATGATCAGCTGAACACGGACGCCACGGTGAAGACCTATATCCGCAAAGGCGCCATCATTGGGCTCATGTTTTTCAATTCCAATGCGGGGCCGTTCAAGGACAATTTCAAGCTGCGGCAGGCCGTTCTCGCCGCGATCGATATGACCCCCGTGCTTCAGGCCGCGATAGGCCCGAAGAATTTGTGGAAAGCAAACGGATCGATTGCCCCGGCCGGGACCTACTGGTATACCACGGCGGGCACCGAGCGTTACAGCCAGGGCAGCAAATCCAAGGCTCAGGCCCTCGCCAGGGAAGCGGGATATAACGGCGCAAAGATCACGATCATGACCTCGCAGGCCTACAAGTTTCATTACGATAGTTGCGTGGTCATCGCCAAGCAACTGAAGGACGCCGGTTTCAACGTGGATTTGCAGGTATACGATTGGGCAACCCTCGTTTCCAAGCGGTCCGATCCGAACCAGTGGGACCTGTTCTTTACGCATCACGCCTTCGTAACGGACCCGGTGCTTTACACGTTCATGAACGCCGTATATCCGGGTTGGTGGGCGACCAAGCAGAAGGAAGATCTGGCAAGTCAGTTTACTCAGGTCCTCGATCCCAAGAAGCGTTCGGAGATATGGAACAAAATCCAAACCCTCGTTTATGAGCAGGTCCCCGTCGCAAAGACCGGGGATATTTTCAGTTATGACATCGCGTCGCCCAAGGTCGATTGGGTAGGGGCAGGGGCCCATCTTACCTGGCCGCGCTTTTGGGGCACGTATTTTAAGTAATCGCCACGACACAAGCCTGACGAAGGAAATGCCCTGGCGATCCGCGGATCGCCAGGGTTCCTGCTGAGGTGAAGTATGCTCTATTACATCCTTCGACGGCTCCTGAGCCTGCTGCCCTCGCTCTTTATCATGTCCGTCCTGGTGTTCTCGTTTATTCATCTCATCCCGGGAGATCCGGCCGTCATTCTCCTGGGCGACCAAGCAACGTCCCGGCAGGTCGCGGAACTCAAGGCTTCGCTCGGGCTGGACCAGCCCATCTATGTCCAGTACTTGAAGTGGGCCGCCGCCGCCTTGCACGGGGATTTCGGCAAATCCGTCTTCTTTTCGCAGCCGGTCGCGGAGGTCATCGCGGGAAGAACCGAGACGAGCGTCTGCATCGCGTCGCTGTCTTTTATGTTGGTGCTTTTGATCGGAATACCGATCGGGATTGTTTCCGCAGCGAGATACAACTCGAAGCTGGACCAGTTCTTTTCGGGCATGTCCATGTTCCTTGCTTCGGTTCCGACTTTCTGGCTTGGGCTCAACCTGATGACGCTGTTTTCGGTCCAGTTTAAGCTGCTGCCGAGTTCGGGCTTCCCTTCGATCCTGCAAAGCGGCGACCTCTCGAACCTCAGATATCTGATCCTCCCCTGCCTCACGCTTGCGGCGCCAAACTCGGCCTTGATCATTCGCCTGACCCGGGCAAGCATGCTCGATGTGTTCAAGGAGGATTACGTGCGAACGGCCCGGGCCAAGGGGTTACATGAACTGAAGGTCATCATGGCGCATGTCTTCAGGAATTCCCTCGTCGCCGTCGTTTCCGCCCTCGGTTTTACCTTCGTCGGATTGGTAGCCGGAACGGTGGTGACGGAAACGGTTTTTTCGCTTCCCGGGGTGGGGCGGCTGGTGGTCGAATCGGTTTTACGTCGTGATTATCCGGTCATTCAGGCGATCATCCTCTTTATTGCGCTGCTGTATATGCTCATTAATCTGCTGGTCGATATCTCCTATGCCTGGCTCGATCCAAGAATCAGGCACGGATAGGGAGAGCGCATGAACGACATTCTCCGCATGTTCTGGAATCGGAAAATCGCATTTGCCGGGCTTGTGATGCTGATCGTTGTCATTCTGATGGGACTGCTCGCGCCGCTCATAGCCCCCTACGATCCGTTCGGAGTCATGCCTGAGCACAGGCTCCAGCCGCCTAACGGACTCCATCTTTTCGGCACGGATAATTTCGGCAGAGATATCTTAAGTCGAATCATCTACGGAGCCAGGATGAGCCTCGTCAGCTCCGCGGCGGTGGTGGCTTTCTCGATTTTCTTCGGCGTCATCATCGGTATGTTTTCCGGGTATTTCAAAAAAGTGGACATCGTGTTCATGCGCATCATTGATGTGCTCATGGCCTTCCCCCCGCTTCTGCTCGCCCTGGTTTTCATGGCCATCCTGGGAAGGGGTCTTATAAACGTGATCCTGGCCGTCGGCGTGACCTACCTGACGCGCACGGTGCGAATCGTGTTCGGACTCACGCTGAAGATAAAAGAGGAAGTCTACATCGAGGCATTCAGATCAGCGGGAGCCACGGATCTCCGGCTGCTTTTCCGGCACATCCTGCCCAATCTGGCTTCCCCGATCATCGTCCAGGCCTCTTTCACCTTCGCCTTCTCGCTGCTCGACATGGCGGCCCTGGACTTCCTCGGCCTCGGAATCCCGCCGGAGATACCGAGTTGGGGGAATATGTTGTCGGAGGGCACGATTTACCTGACGCGTTCGCCCTGGCTCTTGCTTTTTCCGGGATTCTTTATCGTCCTGACCGTTTTTGCTTTCAATCTGGCGGGAGATGTCCTGCGGGACCATCTCGACCCCAGGTTCCGGCGCGAAATCAGCGGGGTATGATCGGTGGGACGCAACCCATCGTTCAAATACATTGATTTCGGACAAGATTTTCGGATTTTACATCACAATGTCCTTCCGATCGCGGAAGGGGAATGGGGAAATGTATGAAAAAGTGCATCACGCAGTCGAAGGGTTTTTTTAATCCGGCGGGTGCCTATTCGCCGGCGGTCGTGGCAGAGGGGAAATTCGTGTTTGTGTCGGGGCAGGGACCGTCCGATCCGCTGACGGGCAAGGTTGTCCGCGGGACGCTCGAGGAGCAGTTTGAACTCACGATGAAAAACATCGAGGCGCATCTGGCTGCGGCGGGAACGACGCTCGCCAACGTGGTTCAGTGCCGTGTCTATCTCTCGAACACCGACCGCCACCATTGGGAGCGCATGAACGCCGTCTACAATAAATGGTTCCCCGACCGGAAGCCTGCCCGGACCACCATCGGATGCCAGCTCATGGAGATCGATGTGGAGATCGACGTGGTGGCAGTGGTGGAGTGACGGTCTCTTGATCGTCCTTACCGTTTTTGCTTTCAATCTGGCTGAAGATGTCCTGCGGGACCATCTCGATCCAAGGTTCCGGCGGGAAATCAGCGGGGTATGATCAGTGGAGACGCAACCCATCATTCAAATAAGGAACCTGAGAACCTACTTCGGCTCGGGCGATAGGGTCGTAAAGGCCATTGACGGAATCGATCTCGACATCAATGTCGGGGAGACGCTCGGTATCGTGGGCGAGTCCGGGTGCGGAAAAACAATGACCTCGCTTTCCATCATGCGCCTGTTGCCCAAACCCCATGGAAGGATCGCCGGGGGGGAGATTCTGTATCACGGAACCGATCTGTTGCGCCTTTCAGAGGCCGAGATGCGGTCCATTCGCGGGAACCAGATATCGATGATCTTTCAAGAGCCGATGACCTCCCTCAATCCCGTGTACACGGTGGAGCGGCAGATCATCGAAGCGGTTCGGGTGCACATTTCCCTGCCGAGGCGGGCAGAGAAGGCTCTGGCGCTGGAGATGCTCGAGAAGGTGGGCATCCCGGAACCTTCCCGGCGGATTCATTGCTTTCCGCATGAACTTTCCGGAGGCCTGAGGCAGAGGGTGATGATCGCCATGGCTCTCAGCTGCAAACCCCATCTCCTGATCGCGGATGAACCCACCACCGCGCTCGACGTCACGATCCAGGCGCAGATTCTCGAACTGCTCAAGGCTCTGCAGAAGGAGCTCGGCATGTCCATCATGGTCATTACCCACGACATGGGTGTAATCGCCGATGTCGCGGATCGGGTGGCCGTCATGTATGCCGGTAAAATCGTCGAGTTTGCCTCCGCGGTTGACCTGTTTTCCGGACCTCTCCATCCCTATACCAGCGGGCTGCTCGAATGTATTCCGCACCTCAACAAAGACGCTCAAAGGCTCTCCACGATCCCAGGAATGGTGCCCGGGCCATTTGATCTCCCCGATGGCTGTCGATTTTCAAACCGCTGTCCATTCTCGACGGAAACCTGCCACCGTCTCGAGCCGGAGCTCAGAGAGTATGCTCCCTCACACCGCGCGGCTTGCTGGCATGTGGATGCTGCAATGAACCGGAGCAATCAATGAGCGATACAGTCGAGGTACTGCGAGTCGAACGGCTCTGCAAACATTTCCCCGTGAAAAGCGGAATCCTCAAATCCACAACCGGCTGGGTAAAGGCGGTAAACGAGGTGAACTTCTCCGCTCGCCGAGGAGAAACGCTCGGCCTCGTGGGGGAGTCTGGATGCGGTAAATCGACGACCGGGCGCTGCATCCTCAGGCTCCTCGAGCCGACGTCCGGGCGGATACTTTTTTCCGGCGCGGATGTCGGCAGTCTCGCTCCGAAGGAGCTCAGAACCATTCGCAAGCGCCTGCAGATGATCTTTCAGGATCCCTATGCTTCACTCAACCCGAGGATGAGCGTCGCGGAGAACATCGGAGAACCTCTTCTTATTCACGGCCTCGTCAAGACGCGCAAACAACGCGACGAGAAAGTCTCCGCCCTGCTGGAAAGCGTCGGGCTCAACCCGGACTATATTCATCGGTTCCCTTTCGAGTTTTCCGGAGGCCAGCATCAACGCATCGGCATCGCCCGGGCCCTTGCGGTGGAACCGGAACTGATCATCGCCGATGAGCCGGTATCCGCCCTCGACGTCTCCGTCCAGGCCCAGATCATAAACCTCCTTCAGGATTTGAGAGGGAAGTTTGGGCTGACCTATGTATTCATCGCGCACGATCTTTCCGTCGTGAAACACATCAGCGACCGGATCGCCGTCATGTACTTAGGATCGATCGTCGAGCTGGCCGGGAAGAAAATGCTGTTCGACAATCCTCTCCATCCCTACACGCAATCGCTTCTCTCCGCGGTGCCCATCCCCGTGCCTTCGCAAAAAAGAAACCGCATCGTTCTTCAAGGAGACATTCCCAGTTCTCTGAATCTACCGAGTGGCTGCATTTTTCATACGCGCTGCCCGAAGGCGATGGACATTTGTTCCGAAGTCGTTCCGGAAGCGACAGAAAAGGAAAGCGGACACTGGGTGTCCTGCCTTTTATACTCGTGATGTAAAAAATGAAACTCGCCGTCAGGTGGATGACGGCTTCAAGATGAACTCGGCTCCTTCCCGGATGCCGCAGCTCGACCCCAGGCTCCTGAAATCCGCGGCACTCCGGGCGTTCAGGTCCCACACGACTTCTCCCGACTTCAGGGTGAGCTCGCAGGAGAGGCGCTTCGTTCCTTCGAGGCGTCCGCCCGCGGAATCCGCGAAGCCGAAGCGTCCCTCGCGGAGCTCCCACACCGCGATGTCGGCCTCGGCGCCGGGCGAGAGGGTGCCGAGCTCGGGGTGGCCGATCATTCCGGCCGGCACGGTTGTCGAATGCCTTATCACCTCGACGAGGGGCATCCCGAGGTTGAGGAGCTTCGACATGGTCGTCGGCATGTCCATCATCCCGGTGTTCATGCTCAGGGCGTGGAGGTCCGAGGAGATTGAATCGGGCACGAAGCCCTGGCGTACGGCGGGCCCGGCGTTCCGGAACACGAAGCTCCCTCCGCCGTGACCGAGGTCGAAGCGGACGCCGCGGTCGCGGGCCTTTCGTAAATACCCGTATAGCCTTCCCTGCTCGTCGACCACGGGCACCGTGCCCCGGTAGCAGTGGGTGCTGATGTCACCCGGCCTGAGTTTTTCACCGACAAGTTTCCAGTAGGGCCGCTCCCGGACGAAGTAGCCGAAGTCGACCATTGCCGGGAGGCCGGAGCGTTCGCCGGCTTCGACCGCGCGTTCGACCGCCGTCCAGTCCGGCTTCCGGTAGTGCGCGGTCTTGATGCCCACGATGAGCCCTGGATAGGCCGCGGCCATGGCGGCGGTCCTGGCGGCGTCGAAGACCTCCTCATCCTGAACAGCGAGCTCGGTCATCATGCCGAAGGAGGCGATGTTGAGAAAGGCAAAGAGGCGGGTTCTGGTCCTGTCGATCACCGTCGCCTTGAAGTGGGGGAAGTTCTTCCATCCGGAGCTTCCCGCGTCGACCATGGTGGTGGTCCCGCTGCGGAAGCTGAAGCCGTCGGGCAGCACGCTATTATCCCCAGCCCAGGCATCGGGAATCCCGGTCGTGGCGTAGAGGTGGGTGTGAATGTCCACGATCCCCGGCGTGACGTTGAGGCCCGAAACGTCGATGACGATAGCCCCAGGCGGCGGAACGATCGACTGTTCCACCGCGGCTATCCTGCCGGCCCTGATCAGGAGGTCTCTCGGCTCGTCGATTGCATTTCGGGGATCGATGACGTGGCCGTACTTCAGGATGATTGATCTGCTCTGCATGCTGAACCCCCCGTTGGAAACCGGCTAAATTGAAATTTTTCTATTCCTCGCGGTGATTTCCCAAATCCTGTGCGAGAGACGATCGTCTCCGACGACGTGGGCTCCGAAGTGGAGGGCCGTGGTCGGACAGATGTGCGTGGGTAGAACGTAAGCTTCGTCTCCGACGCCGGGCAGAGCGCCTTTCGTTTTGCGGAATACCCAATGCTCTTCATTCTGGAAAAGCGCTTCGCTGTCATCAATGTTAAGGATGACCCCGCGGACCCCCTGGGGGTCTGCCGAGATGGCCTTGTAACCGAGATCCAGGGTGAAGGTCGAAAAATTGTCGTTGACGCTGATCACCCGGGTGAGCAGGAGGGCTGCGGGGCTGAAGGCCAGATCCGGAAACTTGGTAAGATAGCTCCAATCCTGTAAAAAACAGGTACCAGGCGAGAGCTCGACCTCGGGAAAGCTTGCGTAGACGGAGAAGGTCGGGGTTCCACCCATGACGACCCGCGGCACGGGGAGCTTGGCCTCGACGAGCTGAGCCCGGAAGGCCATGACCTCGTTGTAGCAGTCCGTGCCCGCACGGTTCCGTTCGGCTGGATCGGATTGGTGATTGTGGCCGTCGTAGCAGTGGATACCGCCGGGCAGGAGGCCTCTCAAGGAACAGATTTTTTTGTAAAGGTTGGTTGCCGCTTCCCCGATGCTCACTCCCGTGCGATGGAGCCCGGGGTCGATGTCGATGAGGACTTCAGCTCTCGAGCTCCGGGCCAGAGCCGCGTCCGCGAGTTTTTCGGCCACGGCTTCGTTGTCGACTGTGGCTTCGAACGTCGTTGAGGGATAGTTTCGGATGAGCATGACGAAGCGCTCAATGTTAGGACCGATCACGGGATAGGCGAGCATCACGTCCTTCGCTCCTGCCTGAGCGACCATCTCAGCTTCCGCGATAGTGGCGCATTTGAACTTCGATATGCCGAGGCTCATCTTCATCGCGACGATTTCACGCGTCTTGTGGGTTTTGACGTGAGGCCGGAGCCGGGACGGATCGCCTGCGATGTCCATGGCCTTCCGTATGTTCGCGGCGATTTCCTTTTCGTAGAACAAGAGGGCGGGAGAGGGAATCGAAGAACTATTTCGGACCAGATATTTTTCTTCCATTACGTATTCGCCCTTTGACCGTTTAAAACCTGGATAGAGTATTCGGGCTGCACCTTTGATCTCACCTTGCACCCTTTTATTGAAAAACCCTTGACAAGAGGTCGGACGTAGGATATCAGACAACCTCAGATTTGACAATCATAAATTTGGGCAACCCCTGGATTACTAATATGCTCAAACCCATCAAAAAAGAGAGTGTCCGCGGCCAGGTTTTCCTGCAGCTCCGCGACCAGATTCTCCGCCGCACCTGGCCTCCGGGCAGCAAGCTTCCCTCCGAACAGGAGCTCTCGCGGACGATGGGCGTGAGCCGGGTCTCCATCCGTGAGGGGATCCAGCATCTGGTCTCCCTGGGGATCCTGGAGACACGGCACGGCGAGGGCACCTATGTCCGGGAACTGGAGGGGGGCCAGCTCCACTTCAGCGCCCTGATTCCGCTCCTGGTCCTGGACGACATCGACATCCTCCAGGTCCTCGAATACCGGCGCATCGTCGAGAAGGGTGCGGCGGCCCTGGCCGCGGAGCGCGCCACGGCCCAGGACATGGCCGAGATGGAATCCGTCTACGAGCAGATGGTCCAGTCCTGCCACAGCGTGGCCGAGTTCGCCCACGCCGACCTCGAGTTTCACCTCGTTCTAGCCAAGGCCACCGGCAATCCCGTCATCATCAAGGTCAACAACGTCCTGCGCACGATTCTCGAAATCTCCATGGACAACATCGTGAGCACCTTGAAGATGGTGGACGGGCTGCACTACCATCGGCTGCTCATCGACGCCATCGCGGCCCACGATCCCGAGGCAGCGGAGAGCATCATGCAGGAGCACGTGGACCGGACCATCGTCCGCCTCAAGGCTGAAGGCGGATTGGCCGCTCGCGGCACCATCCGGACCCCGGAAGTCCCCGAACGGGCCAGTCTTGTCGAGAGGCTCGATCTGCACCGCGCCTTCTGGGCCCGGGAGAAGCAGTCCCGGCCCCTGGCCGCCTTCCGGGTGGGGGATTTCTTCTTCGCGCGCCACTTCCAGGCCGCTCTGACGCTGCTGGAGCCGGACAACCCCGTCCTCCCGGAGATGCTGAACGTCGCCGAATTCCTGCCGGACTACGAACGGATGTTCCGGGAAACCGAAGAGCTCGGCCCAGACGCCTTCTGGACGGGCGAGCCCTACACCGGCATCCCCTGGATGGAGGCGATCCTGGGCTGCTCCATCCGTGCCGGCCGGGACAGCATGACGTCGAAGCCATGGCTCTCTTCAACGACGGAGGCGCTGGACAAGGTCCGATTCGATCCGCAGAATCCCTGGCTGGCCAAATACCTGGAATTCACGACGGCCCTGGTGAAGCAGAGCCGCGGCCGTTACCCCGTGGGCATGCCGATCATGCGCGGCCCCACGGACATACTGGGCGCGCTCCTGGGGCAGCAGGAAATGGTCATGGCCCTGGTGGACTCCGACCCGCAGGAGACGAAGCGGCTCATCGAACGGGTGACCTTGGCCTTTCTCGCTGTCATCGAAGCCCAGCGACGCCTGATTCCCCCCTTCTACGGGGGCCAGGCCCTCGGTTTTTACCATATCTGGGCGCCGGGCAAGGCGATCTGGTTTCAGGACGACCTCTCGGCCATCCTCTCGCCCGGACTCTACCGGCAGTTTTTCCTGGATTCGGCCCGCCTGATCCTGGCGGGACAGGAGTACACGGCCGTCCACCTGCACCCGAACTCCTTCTTTATCCTGGACGATCTGCTCTCCCTGGAGAACCTCAAGGTGGTCCAGGTCAACAAGGACATCCACGGGCCGGGCATCGCGGAAATGCTCCCGGTCCTCATGAAGATCATGCAGACGCACGGACTCATCCTCTGGGGCGACCTGACTGTCGAGGATCTCGAACTGGTCAGAAAGAACCTGCCCTGCAGGGGTCTTGCCCTCAATGTGGTGGCCCCCACGAAGGAGGAGGCGGCGGCGCGTCTGGCGTACATTCGGCATTGGGAGTGACCGATCCTTCCGCCGCCTTGACCGGACGGCGCAGTGCAATCGGATACGTAGCAATCTGTAAACCGGAGGTGATTCAACATGGCTTCTGAACCCGTCACAAACGTTTCCCGGCTCGAAATCATCAGCCGGATTATGGATAAAACCCTCTCTTATGTCATAGCCGTCCTGCTCGTGGCCATGTCAGCGGTCGTCTTCGGCAACGTCATGAGCCGCTACTTTCTGGACACCACCTGGGGATGGTACGAGGAGGTTTCCCGGTTCATGCTCATCTGGATCGTCTTTCTGGGGGCCGTCGTCGCCACGATCCGGGGCGACCACCTGGGGATCGATCTGCTGTCGGTCGTCTTTTCCCCCCGCGTTTGCCGGATGATTATGGTTCTGGCCGACATCCTGGTGATGGCGGCCCTGGTGATCATGTGCCAGGGCGCCTGGGACATGGCGATCGACTCGCTGCAGAGCGGGTGGGTGGCCTCCTCGATTCCCATCCCCTACGGCTGGGTCTACATGGTGGGGCCCGTCAGCGCGGCACTGATGTTTATCCAGACCCTGATCAAAACCGCCGGGGATATCCGGAACCTCAAGGAGGTGCGGCCATGATCCAGCTCTTCCTCTCCTCCCTTTTCGGATTCGTCCTGCTGGGAATGCCCATCGCCATCGCACTTTTTTTGACCGCCCTGGTCCTCTCCTGGTCCATGGACTCCTGGTCGCCGGCCCTGGTCGTCCAGACCGTCTTCCGCGGGGTCGACAACTTCCCGCTCATGGCGATCCCCTTTTTCCTTCTGGCCGGGGAGATCATGAACACGGGCGGCATCGCCCAGCGGATCATCATGGTGGCCAAAGCCATGTTCGGCCACGTGCGCGGCGGCCTGGGCTACGTGACGGTCGTGGCGAGCATGCTCATCTCGGGCGTCTCCGGCTCAGCCGTGGCCGACGCCTCGGCCATCGGCTCGATCCTCTACCCGGTGATGAAAAAGGAGGGGTATGATCCCCCAAAGGCCGCAGCGCTTTTTGCCGCCGCCACGACCAACGGCCCAATCATCCCTCCCTCCATCCCCATGGTCGTCTTCGGCGTCATCGCCAACGTCTCCGTCATCCGGCTCTTTATCGGCGGGATCATCCCCGGGATCATCCTAGGGACAGGGCTGATGATCGGCTGGTGGCTGCACGTGCGGGGCAAGCAACGCTACCACGTGGAGGGCAAATTCAGCCTGATTTTCGCCCTCAAGGCCTGCTTGGATGCCTTCTGGGCACTGTTTCTCATGGTGATCATTCTGGGCGGGATCCTGCTCGGCATCTGCACCGCCACCGAGGCGGCCGTGGTCTCGGCTGTCTACGCCTTCATCGTCTCGTTTTTCATCTACCGCGAGCTCAAGGTGAAGGACTTCCTCCCGGTCCTGGTCAATACCTGCCGGGGCACGGCGGTCGTGCTCTTTGTCTGCGGCGCGGCCATGGCCGCCGCCTATTTCATCACCACGGCCCAGATCCCGGAGATGCTGTCTGCCCTGCTCCTCAAGCTCTCCGGCGGCAACTGGGTCATCTTCATGTTCTGGGTCAACATCCTGCTTTTGATCGTCGGGTGCGTCATGGATCTGGTTCCGGCGCTCCTCATCCTGGGGCCGATGCTCCACCCCATCGCCACCCAGCAATACGGCCTGGATCCGGTCTATTTCGGCGTGGTCATCATCGTGAACCTCTGCATCGGGCTGATCACCCCGCCGGTGGGCAACATCCTCTTCGTGGCCTGCGGCCTCTCCAAGATCCCCATGGCCCAAATGGCTCGTGCCATCTGGCCCAACATCGTCATCGGGATCATCGTCATCTTCATCGTCACGTATCTACCCTGGACGGTTACGTATCTGCCCAGCCTGATCCCCAAATAGGCCGGTCGATCGGATAGAGCGGTACAAACAGCAAAAGCGGTAAGACGAACAGCAACCCCATAAACGAAAGGAGAAAAAAGATCATGAAAAAAGCGGCCATTTTTATCCTCGCCCTTGCGGTGATGATCGGGTTTGGAGCTGACCAGACGTTCGCGCAGGGCAAGGTGCTCAAGATCTCCAACGGCATCAACGAGCAGCACCCCTCCTACCTGGCGGGAAAGAAGTTCGGCGAGATCCTCGCCGCCAAGCTCCCCGGCAAATACACCGTCCAGGTTTACGCCAACGCCCAGCTCGGCGATGACGTGCGCGCCACCGAGGCCGTGCGCATGGGAACCCTCGAGATGGTCACCACGTCGGCCTCGCCGCTGACGGGTCTGGTGCCGGAGTTCAACGTCTTCGACCTGCCCTTCATCGTTCCGAACACCAAGGCCGCCGACGCCATCTTCGACGGCCCGATCGGCGCAAGGCTCGCGAGCGACCTCGAGAAGAAGGGGATCAAGCTGCTGTGCTACTACGAAAACGGCTTCCGGCAGCTGACCAACAGCAAGCGCGAGGTGAAGACCCCGGCCGACCTCTAGGGGCTCAAGATCCGCACCATGCAGAACCCGATCCACCTGGAGGCCTTCCGCGCCATGGGCGCCAGCCCCACGCCGATGCCTTTCAGCGAGGTCTTCACCGCGATGCAGCAGAAGACGATCGACGGCCAGGAAAACCCGATCCCCACCATCTGGCTCTCCAAATTCTACGAGGTCCAGAAGTACATCACCCTGACCGGCCACGTCTATGGTCCGCACATCACGCTCATCGGCAAGAAGCTCTGGGACTCCTTCCCGGCAGCGGACCAGAAGATCATCGCCGCGGCGGCTCAGGAATCGGCCATCTACCAGCGGAGCATCAACCGCCAGATGGACAAGGATTTCGTGGACAACCTGAAGAAGGCCGGCTGCACCGTGACGGAACTCACTCCGGCGCAGCACAAGGCTTTCGCCGATGCCTGCGCCTCGGTCTATGCCAACTGGGAGCCCAAGATCGGCAAGGCCCTCGTGGAGGAGTTCAAGGCAACAGTCGCCAAGGCGCAGTAGCCGTTCCGCTCATTGAACATCTATAAAATGATCGAGGCCGGGCACCCTTCGGTCGGGTGCCCGGCCTCGACCGTGCCCAGACACACCCCCGCTTCGCCCCATCCGGGCCGGGCGGGGACCAAAGGAGAGTATCATGCGTCTTGAAAACAAAGTGGCCCTTGTCACCGGGGCGTCCCAGGGGCTGGGACTGGCCATTGCCCGCAGGTTCGCTCTCGAGGGCGCCCGGGTCTTTCTGGGCGACATCAAGGAGGATCGGGGCCGGAATGTCGCAGGCGAGCTCGTGGCCGAGGGCCGCCGGGCCTGGTTCGTGAAGCTCGACGTGGCCGACGAGGAGAGCTGGAAGGCGGCCTTTGCCGAGCTGATCGAAAAGGCCGGAAAGCTCGACGTGCTGGTGAACAACGCGGGCATCAACATCCGCGAGCCGATCGAGCAGATGAGCGCCGAGAACTTCGACCGGATGCTGGCGGTCAACGTCCGGGGGCCCTTTTTAGGCATCAAGCACGCCCTGCCGCTCTTGCGCGCCAACGGCGGCGGCTCCATCATCACCATGGGGTCGGTCTGCAGCCTCATCGGCCACAAGTTCACCCCCGAGGCCTACACCACCGTCAAAGGGGCCATTGCGCAGCTGACCCGCTCGGTGGCCGTGCGCTATGCCAAAGACAACATCCGGGCCAATGTCTTGTGTCCCAGCACCGTGGAGACCCCGCTGGTCCAGGAGATGATGAAAGACCCCGCCCGCCGCGCCGAGCGCGTTGGCGAGGTGCCCCTGGGCAGGCTGGCGAGCCTTGCGGATGTGGCCGCGGCGGCGCTATACCTGGCCTCGGACGAGGCATCCTTCATCAATGGGGTGAACTTCCCGGTGGACGGCGGCACCACGGCCTGGTAACGGTCGGCCACAGGAATGAGAAAAGCGTATCGATGCTCGGCATCGGTAGAGGAAGGGTTTTCAAATGAGCAAGTGCATGGAGATCGTCCGTCTGCGGAAGGAGCTTTCCGATTTTTCGATCCGTTCTTTCAACCGGGGGCTCGTCAGCGGCACGGGCGGCAACATGAGCGTCCGCATT
>JAJFTY010000235.1 GCA_021372695.1 Deltaproteobacteria bacterium | reverse complement strand
CGCGACGAGCAGACCCGCGAGATCATCCTCTCGGGCATGGGGCAGGTCCACATCGAGATCGCCGTCGAGAAGATGAAGCGCAAGTTCGGCGTCGAGGTCACCCTGACGACCCCCAAGGTCCCCTACAAGGAAACCCTCAAGGGCAAGACAACCGTGCAGGGCCGATACAAGAAGCAATCGGGCGGGCGCGGCCAGTTCGGCGACACGTGGCTCGAGATCGAGCCCCTGCCCCGCGGCGGAGGCTTCGAGTTCGTCGACAAGATCGTCGGCGGCGCAATCCCCCGCAACTACATTCCCGCCGTCGAGAAGGGCATCGTCGAGGCCATGCTGGAGGGAGTGCTCGCGGGCTACCCTGTCGTGGACGTTCGCGTCTCCCTCTTCGACGGCTCCTTCCACACCGTCGACTCCTCGGAAATGGCCTTCAAGATCGCCGGCTCGATGGGATTCAAGAAGGGCGTGGAGCAGTGCAACCCTGCGCTCCTGGAGCCCATCGTCAACATCGACATCGAGATCCCCGACGAGTACATGGGCGACGTGATCGGCGATTTGAACTCGCGGCGCGGCCGTGTCATCGGCATGGAACCCAAGGGCCACAACCAGATCATCAAGGGGCAGGTGCCCCTCGCCGAAATCCTGCGCTACGCCCCGGATCTGCGCTCCATCACGAGCGGCCGCGGGACGTTCACCTACAGCCACTCCCACTACGAGGAAGTGCCGCCCATGATCGCCGACAAGGTCATCGCCGCGGCCCGAAAAGAAAAGGAAGACAAGGGTTGATCCAGGCAGGAGTCCTCACGCTGAGCGACAAGGGGTCCCGCGGGGAGCGAGAGGACCTGAGCGGCCCGGAGGCGATCCGGATGCTCCGCGAGGTCGGAATCGAGACCGTGCACTCCGAGATCGTTCCCGACGAAGCGGAGATCATCGCGGAGAAGCTCGTCGAATTCGCCGACGTCCGCGGGCTGGACCTGGTCGTGACGACGGGCGGAACGGGCGTCAGCCCCCGGGACGTCACACCCGACGCAACCCTGAAGGTCATCGACCGGGAGATCCCGGGCATGGCCGAGGCCATGCGCCGCGAAAGCATGCTCAAGACCCCCCACGCCATGATCTCGCGGGCCGTCGCCGGCATCCGCGGGCAGACCCTCATCGTGAATCTTCCCGGCAGCCCGAAGGGCGTCCGGGAAAACCTCGCCGTCATCCTCCCCGCCCTGAAGCACGCCATCGAGAAGATCAAGGGGGATCCTGCAGACTGCGCCAGTTGAGCAAATGAATCCTGACACCGCATGACGCGGTAATCGGTGTCGCGTCATATTCCGCGCACTGTTTTACCTGCTTATCCGCAACACCTTCATGCTTCAGGAATCGAAGATTTCCGATAGAATCAATCCGGACAAATAGGTGAAAAGGGCGCACAGCACGGTCGGAGATACGTAACCGAATCCCAGTCGTAGATCGCATTTTTTGCCTATTCTTCGACTCCGCACCTTATCGGGCTGGAATCGTCACGATTGGTGCGGCCGTGAGATTGAACATCTGCTTCGACTTGATGTCCCGGTCATCTTCCACAGGACTTAACTGATGGGCACCGTCACCAGGGGGGCCGCCGGCGGCTGCCCGGTCTCGACGAGGCTGAGCAGGATCATCATGAATGAAAAGATGGTTTTCGACGGCCGGTCCCGATCGTCGATCCAGAACCAGTAGCTGCGGTATTGGATGGCGGCAAAGCTGTCCGACGGTTTATCCTTCGTGCAGCGAATCCGGATGAAAGGCGGCTTCTGGCCTTTTTCATCCCCGACTTCGGGTGACGTGGTATAGGTCCGGCCTTCCGCAGCCTGCTCGGGCGGGACCTCGATCTGGGCGGACAGCTCCAGGATCATATCCATGATGGAGCGGGTCAGGATGGCGATCTCCCCCTCCCGCATCGGCGCGTTTCCATAGACGACCTTGAACTCCGTCGTCCCGGGCTTCAGACCCAACAAGCGCCCTGCCTCTGCCAATTCCGTATCGATGTTCCTGCCGGCCTTGCGGCGGAAGAAGAGCATCACCGTTTCCTGCTTCTCTTTCTTCTCGATCCGAGACCCCATGGCCCCCGATTTCTGGATCTTCTCCAGCAAGTCGATGAGCCGCGCGTAGTCGGGGTCCTCGGTGCGGGCAAAGGCCGGCGCCAGGGTCCGGTTGTCCAGATCGTTGACGGACTTGACGCACAGGGTGAACAGAAACCTCGCCGGCCAGCCCGACTGCATCATCATCACGAGCGAGCCGGGTGGGACGGGGGTCAGGAGACTCTTGGTGAACTTATCCCCGCTGATCGGCGCGTAGGTGATGGTCGGCTTCTCCCCCCACGTGGTGGTTCCCCCGATGCTCTGCGAATTTGCGTTGGGCGGGAAGGACCATCCCGCCGACGCGTTGACCGTGTGCTGGGCGCCGCTCAGATTGATCACGGAGGTCACGTCCATGAAGACCGGCGTGTCGGCGTAGCGGATCTTCACGATGTTGAGCAG
>JAJFTY010000239.1 GCA_021372695.1 Deltaproteobacteria bacterium | reverse complement strand
GAGCAGCTCCTGGGCCTGGAACGAATGGCCGAAAAATCGGCATCCAACCTGCTTGCCGCGATCGCCCGCGCGAAAAATCCGCCGCTCGACCGTCTGATCTTCGCCCTCGGCATCCGCCACGTCGGGGAACAGACCGCCAAGCGTCTCGCGCAGAGCTACGGCACGCTCGACGCGCTGACGTCCGCCACGGCTGAAGAGCTTCAGGCCATTCGGGATATCGGACCCGAAGTCGCCGCATCGATCGCCGACTTCTTCCATGAACCGGCCAATCTCCGGGTGATCGAGAAGCTGCGCAGCGGGGGGGTCGCCCCCCGGGAGGTGGAGAGGCCGAGGGCTGCGCCCCTGGCCGGGAAGACGTTCCTCTTCACGGGGACTCTCCTCCGGATGAGCCGCAATGAGGCGAAGTCGCTCGTGGAATCTCTGGGCGGGAGGGTCGTGGGCGCGGTCACAAAGACCACCGACTACCTCGTCGCCGGCGAGGCGGCCGGATCCAAGATCGAGAAGGCGCGGCAGGCGGGCATTACGATTCTGGATGAGGAGCCCTTTTTCGCCATGCTCCGGAGGGAAGGATGAAGAAGCGGTACCGCGTCCTCATCTCCGGTCGCGTCCAGGGGGTCTTCTTCCGGGCGAACGCCAGCAAGAGAGCCAGCGCACTGGGGTTGAGCGGCTGGGTGCGGAACCTCCCGGACGGCCGGGTGGAAACGGTCTTCGAGGGGGAGGATGAAAAGGCCGAGGGGATGCTTGCCTGGTGCCGGACCGGAACGCCGCCCGCCCGCGTGGACCAGGTCGAAGTGACGGAAGAAAACGCGACCGGCGGCTCCTCCGGCTTCAGGATCGCCTATGGAGATCGCTCAAAAGGTGATCCTTCCTGATTCGACCCCAGATGCGCCAATTTCGGATAGACACCGGCCGCTCTGTCAAAAAACTATTTGAATTCCTTCAGGGCCTCACCGAAGCCTTTGATCGATCCCCGGATGGTCGCATCGCCGACACAGTAGGCGATCCGGATGTGTCCCGGGCCGTAGAAGCCGCTCCCGGGTACGGTCAGGATGTGCCGCTTCCGGAGTGCGTCCGCAAACGCGACGTCGTCGGCGATCGGTGTCGGGAGAAAGAGATAGAAGGCGCCCTCCGGCTTCACCACCCGGTAGCCGACGGAGGCGAGGCCGTCGCACAGCAGGTCCCGTTTTTTCCGGTAGGCCTCGACATCGACCCTCACCCCCTTCAGGCCGGCGATGGCCCGCTGCATCAGCGAGGGGGCGTTCACGAAACCGAGGATCCTGTTGCAGAGCGTGAGCCCTCCCATGACCTCGTCCAGCCCCTCCATGGCGGGATTCACGGCGACATAGCCGATCCGTTCGCCCGGCAGCGAGAGGCTCTTGGAGTACGATGAGGCGATGATGCTCTGGGGATAGGCTTGCATGACGCTTGGCAGATCCACGCCATCATAGACGATTTCGCTGTAGGGCTCGTCGGAGATCAGGAAGATCTGACGATCGAATTCCCTCCCCTTTTCGGCCAGTAGCGACGCAAGCCTCCGGATCGACGCTGCGTCGAAAATCCTTCCCGTCGGATTGTTCGGGGAGTTGATCAGGACGGCCTTCGTCTTTTCGGTCACGGCCTGGCCGATCGCTTCGAGGTCGAGGGAGAAATCTTCGCGCGACGGGATGATGCGGCTCACGCCGCCGGCATTGTCCACATAGAAGCAGTACTCCACGAAGAAGGGCGCCGGGAGGATGACCTCGTCATCGGGGTCCAGGATCGTTTTCAGGATGACGTTCAGCGCTCCGCCCGCGCCGCAGGTCATCACGATCTGGTCGGCCGTCAGTCCCACGCCGCGCGACTCGCTCAGCTCTGCGGCCACGGCCGCCCGCGTCTCCGGGTATCCGGCGTTCGACATGTACATGTGCTTCCCCGGGATGTCGGCGGAAGCCAGCTCACAGAGCCGGGCCTTGACGGCCTCGGGAGGCTCGATATTGGGATTCCCGAGACTGAAGTCATACACATTCTCCGCGCCATATTGCTGTTTGAGGCGGAGCCCCTCCTCGAACATCTTCCGGATGAAGGAAGAGCGCGTCATAAATCCGTGAATCTTTTTCGCAATAGCCATGGCGGTACCCCGATCTGTTTCCGCGATTTCGCCCTCCTCTCGGATGGGCGCCCCGTTGGAGCGTTTCAACTCTCATGACCCATTGAACGTGTCAAGAAAAAAGTGCGGCCCGTCCGGTCTCCTCTTCAGTCGACCTCCCGGTGATCGGCCTTGACATTTTCCCCGGTTTCCTCTAATCTCCGGGCACCTTGAGAGGGAGCGCGGATGGTTCCGGGGCGATGCCGGCATCCGCCGGGGAGTGGGAGCGATGCCGATTTTTGAATACAGCTGCGGCAAATGCAAAGAGTGCTTCGAAGTCTTCTTCCGGAGCCGTGACGAGAAGATTGCCGTCGTCTGTCCGAAGTGCGGGTCGAAGCGCGCCAGGCGGCAGATGTCCGCATTTTCGGGGAAGATCGGCAATACCTCTGCCGGAGGCGCGGGCTGCGGGAGCTGCGCCGCCACGAGCTGCGGCCCCTCCTGAGGGCACTGACCGGTCACGGCCGTGTGCCGTGAAAGCAAACAGAGCGCACCCCCGGCCCTTCAGGCTTTCCCGGCAGCGGTTGCGGTTCTCCGCTGCGGATGTTATTGCTGCCTGCAAAGGCGTTACCTTCTCTCCTCCGATGACAGCCAGCGGCGAAGGCCGCATATCTCATCTCGAAAAGGAGCTCACGGACATGAACATTCTGATCTTCGGACCCAACGGCAGCGGTAAAGGAACCCAGGGCGCGGTGGTTCAAAAGAAGTACGGCGTCCCCCACATCGAAACCGGCGTCATCTTCCGGCAGAACATCAAGAACGGAACGGAGCTGGGGAAGAAGGCGAAGGGATTCATCGACAACGGAGAACTGGTTCCCGATGCGATCACCATTCCCATGATCCTGAATCGGCTTCAGGAGGCGGACTGCAAGGCGGGCTGGCTCCTGGACGGCTTTCCCCGGAATCTCGCCCAGGCCGAGGCGCTCGGAAAGGCGCTGGGCGAAGCCGGCATGAAGCTCGATTGCGTCATCGAGATCATCCTCGACCGGGAGATCGCCAAGAAGCGGATCATGGGCCGCCGTCTCTGCGCGGTGGACAACAACCATCCCAACAACATCTACATCGATGCGATCAAACCGATCGAAAAGGACGGGAAACTGGTCTGCCGGATCTGCGGCTGTGACAAACTGACCGCCCGGGCCGACGATCAGGACGAAGCGGCAATCGACAAGCGCCACGGAATCTACTACGATGGGGCGACGGGAACGCTGGCGGCCGTGAATTATTTCAGGTCCCGCACGAAAGTCATCGATGTCGACGGCACGCCGGGCGTGAAAGAGGTCTCTCAGGCCCTGATGGCTAAATTGGGGTAGCCCCGGGGATCCCGTCGCGATCCGGATGCCATCCGGCATTCCGAACATCCGTACCATCCCGCCGATCAGCCCTTCCGGTCCGCCGGAAGGGCTGATCATTCTGAACCCCCCGCGGCCGGCCACATCCCTCCGGCCTTCCACGAAGTCGAGTACATTCATCTTTCTTCCCAATATGGGAGTTATTGCCTGCCAAAGAGCATACCATGAACGACCGTTGTGTTGGTCCTTTCTCTTCTGTAATTCTCTTTCAAACGCAATTCTTTATATCCGCAGGTTTCAACAGGTCTTTTCGAATCCGAAACACTTTCGATGCAGGAGCGGCATGGGGAGCTGTCACAAGGTGACGATGCTGTAGGCACGAGATAGAAAACAAAGGGGGGCATGATGAAAAAAATACCAATCCTTCACGTCTTTTTATCCGCTCTGATCTTGCTCTTCTGGATAGGCCTACCTTGGGAAGTCTATGGGGCAGAACCGGGGGGAGCCACCCAAACCTGCAAGATGTGCCATTCGGATCGTTTCAACAGTTACACCCTATCCATTCATGCCAACAAGGAGATCCGCAACAGCCCGGCAAATGCCCTGGGGTGCGAATCATGCCACGGTCCGGGACAGCTCCACATCCAGAAGGGCGGAGGCAAGGGGACAGGCATATTCACTTTCGGCAAGGGGATGACCGAGCCTGACGCCAAATCGGAAAAATGCCTGGCCTGCCATGCAGAGTCCAAGGGGATGGCATTCTGGGATATGGGCAGGCACAAGGCAGAAGGGGTCTCTTGCGACAGTTGCCACAGCATCCACGCCGGCAAGAAGAAAAATCTGAAAGCTGCCCAGCCCGAGCTCTGCCTCTCCTGCCATCGGGATATGCGGATCCAGATCGCCAAACAGTCCCACCATCCCATCCCCGAGGGGCGGATGAAGTGCACGGACTGCCATGACCAGCACGGCGGTTTCGGACGGAAGATGATCAAGGCCGAGTCGACCAACGAACTCTGCTACCGCTGCCACGCGGAGAAGCGCGGCCCGTTCCTCTGGGAGCACCCACCGGTGGAGGAGAACTGCGGGACCTGTCATACCGTCCACGGAAGCAACCACGGGAAGCTTCTGACGAGCCGGGTTCCGCAGCTCTGCACGAGCTGCCACGCGGCGGCAGGCCATCCCGGAAGGGCATACACCCGGCAGGACACATTCCAGGGTATTGCCCCATCCAACAGGATGTACGGCCGCGGCTGCTTGAATTGTCACAGCAATATCCACGGAAGCACAGGCCCCTCGACCCGAGGGAGTGTCTTTGTCCGATAGGGGGGAAACCATGAAAGCCAATACAGCGATCATTGCAGCGATGCTCATCCTTTTGCCCCTTTGCGGCGCCAGTGCAGCCGATGGGCAGTTTTCGGGTGAGATCTCTCTGGACCCGACCTACAAGCATGCAGCGGGCAACGAGGCCAAAGCCTTCGAATATGAGGACCCGCGCAGCGGTGTGTACGGAAATGCCGATCTGAAATACGAGACGCCCAAGGACCGGGTCGAACTCGAGGCGAGAGATGTCGGCTACGACACGCAACGCTACCGACTGGAGGGGGGCCGGTGGGACAGTTACCGTTACCAGCTCCAGTATGAGGAGTTGCCGCACAATTTCACGTTTGACACCCGGACCTTGTACAGCGGCACCGAATCGAGCAACCTCACCTACGGGACCCATCCTCCGAACGCAAACCCGAACACGTGGAACACCTTCGACTACTCCGTGAAGCGCAAGAACATGGGCGGCGGCCTCAAGCTGGACCTGCTGAAACCCTTCTATCTCGACGTGGCGGCATCACGGCAGGAGAAGTCCGGGAGCTACCCCATCGGGGCGGCAGGCACATCGCCGGGCGGCATCGCCATCGAGATGCCCGCGTGGCTCGACTACACGACGGACACCATCAAGGCGGAAGCCGGGTATGTCAGGAACCCCCTGTTTTTCTCGCTCTCCTACCTCTACAGCCGCTTCGACAACGGCAACGGCGTCCAGAACTTCCGCAATCCGGCCACCGCCAATACCGCCGCGACCACGGACACCTTCCATCTCCCGCCGGAGAACGACGCCTACAAACTGGACTTCAAGGGAGGGGTCCGGCTTCCCTTCCGGAGCAAGTTCAACGTCAATCTCTCCACCTCCAGGGCCAATTCCGCGTCCAGGCTGGAAACCTCCTATGTCAGTGATGTCACGGCGGCCGCTTCCACGATCGGCGTCCAGGGACGCGAGGGGCTCGGGTTGAGC
The DNA here is from genome assembly GCA_021372695.1 of Deltaproteobacteria bacterium. Next base: position 135,152 of record JAJFTY010000239.1, on the reverse strand, counting down.
AGCCCCTATTTCAACGGCAAGGTGGATACCAACAACTACCACTTCGCCCTGACGACCAACCCGATCTCCTTTCTGGACGCGAAACTCTTCTACAAGTACTTCAGCAGATCGAACAAGTCCGACCAGATCACCACGACGGACGCGGCTGCGGGTGCGGTCCTGGCGAATGAACTGTTCAGCTACCGCAAGAACAGCTACGGCCTGGAGATGGGGTTCAAGCTGCCGCAGCACTTCCTTCTGACGGCGGACTATCAATACACGAAGACAGAAAGGGACCGCGTGGATCTGCCCGAAAACCGGGACAACCTCTTCGGCGTGGATCTGAAATGGAGCGGCCTCGACTTCATGGCCCTGAAGCTCGGTTATGAGCGGCTGGACAGGGCTGCCGATTTTGTCGGTGACCCGACCGGCTACGAACCCTTCCAGCGCCGTTTTGACGCCGCGCCTCAGGAACGGGATACCTACAAGGTCTCCGCAGAATTCTTCCCGATGGAGACCCTGAGCTTCAATATCGGCTACAAATACAAACGGACGAACTACAAAGACACGCTGCTCGGGCTCACCGACAGCCGCGCCGACGAGGTCAGCTTCGATGTGGACTGGCGGGCTCACAAGCAGGTCCGGCTGTTCGCCTTCGCCGACTTCGAGAAACGTTCCCAGAATCAGCGCGAACGGCAGCCTACTTACGACTGGACGCTGAACCAGGACGAGAAGACCTACGAGTACGGTCTCGGGGCCGAGATCGCGATCATTCCCAAGAAGCTGACCCTGAAACTGGAGCACAGCAGCATCCGGTCGGATGGCAGCGTCGACTATACCTATCTCGGCGTCATCCCGGCCGGCCGGACGCAGAACGACGACCTGAGCAACTGGGACAGCTACCGCCTGACCAGTTACATCGCCAAGGCCACCTATGAGTTGACCAAGGCAATATCGCTGTCGGCCGCCTACGCCTTCCAGGAGTTTCTCTACGACGACGACCAGTATGCCGGCTACCGCTATGTGATCGGGGCGAATCCGACCCGTTTGACCGGAGCCTATCTCGAACCCGGCTACCGCTCCCACGTCGTCTATGTGAGTGCGGGCATCCATTTCTGACCGCCGCGGGGCTGCCGCCGGCAAAACATTCTTCACCTTCGAGAGCCTGCAGGACCGCCCCCCTTCATCGGGAGGCGGTCTTTTCCGGTCACCGCCTTCCCCTTCTTTACTCTTGCAGACAATCATGGTAAGAAGCCACCCGAAAGGGTAACGGGTTATGGACCATATCCGGAATTTCAGTATTATCGCGCATATCGACCATGGGAAGTCGACCCTCGCGGACCGGCTGATCCAGTTCACGGGGATTGTGGATGCACGCAATTTTCAGGACCAGATCCTCGACAACATGGATATCGAACGGGAGCGGGGGATCACGATCAAGAGCCAGGTGGTCTCGCTTCCCTACCACGCGAAAGACGGCCGGAACTATACCCTGAACCTGATCGACACGCCGGGCCACGTCGATTTCACCTACGAGGTTTCCCGGTCGCTCGCCTCCTGTGAAGGGGTGCTCCTTCTGATCGACGCCGCCCAGGGCGTCCAGGCGCAGACGCTGGCCAACCTCTACCTTGCGATGGAGCACGACCTGGCGATCATCCCCGTCATCAACAAGATCGATCTTCCCTCGGCGGACGTCGAGCGGGTGATCGAGCAGATCGACTCGGAGCTTGGCCTGGATCCGGATACCCATCTGAAATGTTCCGCCAAAGAGGGGATAGGCATCGAAGAGATCCTGGAGGCGATCGTGGCGCGGATCCCGCCTCCCCAGGGAGACCCCGAGGCGCCGCTCGCGGCGCTCATCTTCGACGCAAAATACGATTCCTTCCGGGGGACGGTGATCCACTGCCGCGTCTTCGACGGGGCCGTGAAGGCGGGCGACATCATCCGCCTGATGTACAACAATGCCACCTACCGGGTCGAAGAGGTCGGCCACTTCCTGCTCCAGCGCCAGAAGCGGGATAGACTCTCCGCCGGGGAGGTGGGCTACATCATCGCCGGCGTGAAGACCGTGTCGGACGTCCGGACCGGAGACACGATCACCCTCGACAACCGCCCCTGTGCAAAGCCGCTGCCGGGCTTCAAGGAGGTCAAGCCCGTGGTCTTCGCCTCGATATACCCGATCGCCGCGGACGATTACACGGACCTCGCCGACTCGCTGGACAAATTCAAACTCAACGACGCCTCCTTCATTTACGAGAAGGACTCCTCAGCCGCCCTGGGCCAGGGGTTCCGCTGCGGCTTCCTGGGGCTTCTCCACCTCGACATCGTCCAGGAACGGCTGGAGCGGGAGTACGACCTGTCGATCATTCTCTCGGTCCCGTCCGTACGCTACCGCTTCACGCTGAAGGACGGAACGGTCCTTTACGTGGACAACCCGACCCACTATCCCGACCCGATGTCCATCGTCAAAGGCGAGGAGCCCTACATCCGGGCGACGATGATGCTCCCGGAGCGCTACCTCGGCGCCGTGATGAAGCTCTGCATGGAAAAGCGGGGTGTCAACTCCACCCTGAACTATCCCAACCCCGGCCGGGCGGAGCTGATCTACGAGATGCCCCTTTCGGAGGTGATCTTCGACTTTTACGACCGCTTCAAATCGGTCACCCAGGGCTATGGCTCCTTCGATTACGACCTGATCGACTACCGGGAGAGCAACCTCGTTCTTCTGGACATTCTCGTGAACGGCGAGAAGGTCGATGCCCTCTCGCAGATCGTCCATCGCGACCGGGCGCGCGCCCGCGGCCTCCAGGCCTGCGAGCGGCTGAAGGAGGAGATCCCGAGGCAGATGTTCAAGATCGCGATCCAGGGGGCGATCGGCGGCGAGATCATCTCGCGGACGACCATCTCTCCTTTCCGCAAGGACGTCATCGCCAAATGCTACGGCGGAGACATCAGCCGGAAGAGGAAGCTCCTGGAGAAGCAGAAGAAGGGCAAAAGAAGGATGAAGATGATCGGCAACGTGAGCATTCCCCAGAGCGCCTTCCTGGCCGTCCTGAAGTCCGACACGGAATGAACGAATGGGTGAGAGACCGATCCCGAATCCGGCCGGGAGCCCGCCTCGGGGTTTTCACGAACCCGAAGGCTTTCCCGGGCTTTATATCCACATCCCCTTCTGCATCCGGAAGTGCGACTACTGCGGGTTCTACTCCGTCACCGACCTGACACGGATCCCGGCCTTCCGCTCCGCGCTGCGCCGTGAGATGGCGCTGCGCCGGGACTGGACCGCATCCTTCGATACACTCTACTGGGGGGGAGGCACGCCCTCGGTTCTCTCCCCGGACGATCTCGAAGGGTTTGCGGCCGACATCCGGACGGCCTTCACCATCGCAGACGATGCGGAGGTCACCTGCGAGACGAACCCGGGCGACATGACCGCGGAGTTCCTGACGGCGATCCGCCGCGCCGGCGTGAACCGGCTCAACATCGGATTCCAGTCCCTCGACGATGCCACCCTCGCGCTCCTCGGCCGGCGCCACGACCGGGCGCGGGCCCTGGCGGCGTTTGCGGCCGCCCGGGAGGCTGGCGTGGCCAACATCGGTGTCGACCTTATCTACGGCATCCCGGGTCAGCGGCTGGAGCCCTGGCTTGCCACGCTCCGCGAGGCCGTAGCACTGAACCCCGAGCACCTTTCCTGCTATCAGCTCACCCTCGATGAGGGAACGCCCCTTGCGGAGAGATCGAAGCGGGGCGAGGCCGCTCTTCCCGGAGATGCGCTTCAGGCGGAATTCTTCTGGCGCACGGCGGAATTTTTGGAAGAGAGCGGCTACATCCACTACGAAGTCTCCAACTTCGCCCGCCCCGGCCGCGAATCGCGGCACAACCGCAAATACTGGGACCACACCCCCTACCTCGGTCTCGGCCCCGCGGCCCATACCTTTTCAGGGCGGGAGCGGCGATGGAACCGCCGTTCCCTCGATGCCTACATCCGCGATCTGGAATCGGGGCATGATCCGGTGGAGTCGAGAGAGATCCTGGACGAAGAGCAACTCCGGTTGGAAGCGCTCTTTCTCGGTTTCAGGACGGCCCGGGGCATCTGTCTGGAGAGATTCCAGGCCTGGTACGGCCGGGATCTGATTGTGGAAAAAGGGGATTGGATCGAGAGACTGTCGAAGGAAGGTCTGCTGGAAATCCGCGACGGATTTCTCCGGCCTACGCGCGCCGGCATGGCGGTCGCCGACAGCCTGGCCCTGATCTGAGAGGGGTGAACGGGGAAGGAGGCGCTGTGGACCTCCTTTCCCGTTCATCCGGATCAGAAGTCCTTGAATTGCCCCTCCCCCATGGGAATCAGGCGTTCGGGCCGGCTCCCCGGACTTTTACGCGGGGTGAGAGCATCCCTGCCCGCGCTTTTCCCGGCGGTCACGGCAGGGATCGCCTGGGCAAGACTTTTCTTCGCCGGCAGGCTTTCCCTGCCGATGCTCCTGCCGTCATGACCGTCTCCGCCGATGATGCTCACCAGCGTGATCGCGACCTGCTTCATCTGCTCGGCCTGAGCATTCATCTCTTCGGACGCCGAAGCGGACTCCTCCGCGGTGGCGGCAGTCGACTGCGTGACCTTGTCCATTTCCGCCACGGCCTTGTTGATCTGATCGATCCCCTGCGACTGCTCCTGAGAGGCCGCGGAGATCTCGCCCACCAGTTCCCCCACCTTGGATGCATTGGTCGAGACCTCGGCAAAGGCCTCATTGGTTTTGACCACCAATGCGGACCCGGCCTTGATTTTGCCGACCGTGCCTTCGATCAGGCCGGACGTATTCTTGGCAGCCTCCGCGGCCCGAATGGCCAGATTTCTCACCTCTTCGGCCACGACCGCAAATCCGGCGCCCGCCTCCCCGGCCCGGGCCGCCTCTACGGCGGCATTGAGCGCCAGAAGATTGGTCTGGAACGCGATTTCGTCGATCGTCTTGATGATCTTCGACGTCTCTTCACTGGCGGCCGTGATCTCCGTCATGGACTGGGTCAGGCTCTGCATCCCCTCATTGGCCTTCTGGATCACCAGGTTCGTCTGCTTCATGAGGCCGTCCGCCTGGCCGGCGCTGCCCGCGTTCTGTTTCGTCATGGAGGACATCTCCTCGAGGGACGACGATGTCTCCTCGATGGCCGATGCCTGTTCGGACGCCCCTTCCGCGAGAGTCTGGCTGGCGCCGGAGACCTGGCTCGACGCTGCGGCGACCTGATTGGCCGCCTCACTCATCTGATCCACCGCGTTGCGGATCGGCGTGGAGATGCTCCGTGCGAACCACGCGACACAGACAGCCGTCAATACGAGGAAGATCAGGCCGATGACCGCGATGAAATTTCGTATGGAATGGGCGGCAGCGAGAAACTCATCCGTATCCTGCGTGATCGCGATAGACCACCCCGTGAGTTCTACCGGGGCAAATCCGGCGATCTTGCTCACGCCTTTGAAAACGTAAGACTCGGCGCCAGCCTTCTTTGCCAACATCTTCGCGGCGATCGCCTCCATCCCCGCCTGCTTCGTCATATCCAATTCAAGAATGAAATCCTTCTTGGGGTGGGCGAGAAGCAGGCCTTTGGAGTCGATCATGAATCCGAATCCCGTCTCGCCCATCTTCTCCGCCACTTTATCCGAGAGCGCGTCAAGCTTGATTCCCTGGATCACGGCACCGGCGAAGTTTCCGTCTTTCATGATGGGTGCGCAGGCGGTGGTGACCGGGGTCCCCGTTTTCTTCGATTTGTTGACGGCGCCCACGTTTGCCTTGCCGTCCCTGGCTTTCCGAAAGTACTCCCGGTCTCCGAAGGAAACGCCCTTGTATTGTCCATTGTTGCTGTCGGCCACCACGACGCCGCTGGCGTCGGTCACCATGATCACTTCATAGTCTTTGCCGATCTTCGCCATGGCCTCGGCCAGCCTTTTGTCCATGGTGCCGGCATCCCCGGCACTGAGCGCGATTTCCGTGGCGATCTTCAGCTCCGCCGACAGCACCTCCTGGACGAGACTGGCGAGCTTTGCGGCCCCGCCCATGACCCGCTCCTTTGCCGCGGTTTCCAGAGAATTGGATGCCTTCACCGCGGCAAAGATCCCCACAACGAGCAGCGGAATCATCACAGCCACGATCCCGCCCGCAACCAGTTTAAAACCGAGCGTCTTTTTTTTCATATCCCGTCTCCATTCCGGCCTGAAAACTCCAGTACCTGATCGATTATGCCGAGTGCGCCAGATTCTGACAATCCACGTTGCCGAGAACCCGGTCGATGTCGAGCAGGATCTTTACGCCACCCTCCATCTTCGCCATGCCTAGAATATAATCCGTGTCCATCTGCGCACCGAAAGTGGGCGTATCCTCGATCTCGCCCGGCTTGATGTTGAGCACTTCGGAGACGGAATCCACAACGATGCCCATCTGGATTTTCCGGTCCCCACCCTTGATATCGACGACGATGATGCAGGTCCTTTCCGTATATCCGATGGATTCCATGCCGAACTTCAATCTCAGGTCAACGACGGGAATGACTTTTCCGCGCAGATTGATCACCCCCTTGACATACCCCGGCGTCTGCGGGATGGAGGTAATGGCCATCATCCCGATGATCTCCTTCACCTTGAGAATTCCGATCCCGTACTCCTCCCCGGCCAGACAAAACGTAAGGTACTTTCCCTCCCGGCTTGCCATCGCCTTGACCGCCTGATCCATCGTCTTTGCCATCTCTTCCATTTCGTCTCTATCTCCCTTCCTGTCCGGCTGACTCACTTCCCCTGTGCTTCGCCGCGGCGATCCGTCCGAGGATTTCGCCCCTCTCAAACCGCCACGACTTGCCGATCTTGAACCCCGGCAAGTCTCCGGCCGCGGCCAGTTTGCAGACCGTGGTCTCCGTCAGCCTCAAATAGGCCGCCACCTCGTGGGCCGTAAGGATGCCATCCCCCAGGGACTGCCCTTCCCGCCGCTTCTGATCTCCGCCCGATGAACTCATCCTCTTCCCTCCCAGGGATGTGAATCGATTCGACTGTATTTTCGGCATTTCCGCGAATAACTTTAATGACGCGTTGAAATGGCTTGAAAAAAAGTTAAAAGACGGCATTTTTGCAGAAACGCCGGCTACGGGAGAAAAAACGCTTGCGAGGAGGGAGGCGCAGGCCGCGCCGGGGATGGAGCAGGGCTCTTCAGGGGTTGAAAAAGGTCTTTTCCAGCCGGCTGCGGATATCGTCGAAGTCATCGTAGAAGATGCAGGGAGTGCCTTTTTCCATGCACTTTTCGTAAAGAACGTCCTTGGCGAAGATCTGATCGGCCATCCCTGCGGCACAGAGGTCGGAATGGCCGTCGCCGACGTAGATGATCCGGTCGTAGTCCGGCCGGAAGCGGTCGAGCAGGGAACGCTTGCAGGTCCCGCAGCGGCCGCACTCCGGGCTCGCCGGGGGGAAGTCGAATTCGATCCGGTCATCGGGCATGAAGAGGAGGCGGTTGCAGAAGTATTCCAAGTCGAGACCGTGTTTCCGGAGGGTCGCCTCGACGCAGGCGTCCAAGCCGTCGGAGACGATCTTCAGATCGATCCGCCGCCTCCGGCAGAAGTCCACGAATCCCTTGAAGAACGGGTCGAGACGCTCATGCTTCAGGATGAAGTCCATCACCTGCGGCCGGTTCGTCCGGATCAGGGGTGCGATCCGGCCGTAGGCGGCCCGGGAACCGACCTCACCCGCCGCATAGGCGCGGTCGATCGCCTCCCAATCGCCGGCAAAATGGTCCAGGATCTCGTTGCACAGGTCCACCCGGCAGACTGTCCCGTCGAAATCACAGACGACCAAGAGCCGCTTGCATGGGGAATCCCCCGCCGGTCCGGAGGCGGGGGCGAGATGGTCACGGGTTATCGATGTCATCCGTCTTTTTCTCACGGTGCTTCAGGATCAGATGAACGCCTACCAGGATCAGAAGAAGAGGAAGCAGGAGATTCACGATCTTCCAGATCTCCATCCCGAGATTCTCCGCAAGAAAAAAGACCACGCCGACACACCCGATGATCCAGCCGCCGAGGTCCTTCACCCGCTGGATAACCGTCCCGGCGCCAATCACGATCAGCAGCAGGGGCCAACTGTGGGAGAACTCCCATACGCCCATTTTGTGCAGGATGATCAGCACCCCGATCGTGATCAGGGTCATGCCGCCCGTCAGGGCGCCCTTCTTGCCGGGTCTCTCCATAGCGTTACGATGGCCTCCCTCTTCGCGCCGCGTTGCGGCATTTTCCAACCCATCCGGAATCCCTCTCCTCGAGGGGAGGGATTCCGTTCCCGGCATGCTTCACGCTTTCTCCGCCAATTTCAAAAAAGGCTTGAACAGGTCGATCGGGATGGGGAAGAGTGTCGTCGAGTTGTTCTCCGCAGCGATCTGGTTCAAGGTCTGAAGATAGCGGAGCTGCAGGGACATGGGCTGCGTCTCCATCAGGGCCGCCGCTTCGATCAGCTTCTGGGCCGCCTGGAATTCCCCTTCGGCGTTGATCACCTTGGCCCGCCGCTCCCTCTCCGCTTCCGCCTGCTTGGCGATCGCCCGCTTCATCTCCTCGGGCAGGTCGATCTGCTTGACCTCGACGTGGGAGACCTTGATTCCCCAGGGTTCGGTGCTCCGGTCCAGAATCTCCTGGAGCTGGAGGTTGATCTTCTCCCGCTCGGAGAGAATTTCGTCCAACTCCATCTGGCCGCAGACGCTCCGGAGCGTCGTCTGGGAGAGCTGCGACGTGGCATAGAGATAATTCTCGACATTGATCACAGCCGAGTTTGCGTCAATGACGCGGAAATAGACGACGGCGTTGACCTTGATCGAGACGTTGTCCCGGGTGATGACGTCCTGCGGAGGGATGTCCATGGTGATTGTCCGCATGTCGATCCGGACCATCTTGTCGATGACGGGGATCAGGATGATGAGCCCAGGTCCTTTGGTATCGATGATCCTCCCCAGACGGAAGATGACGGCCCGCTCGTACTCGTTAAGGATCCGGATGGCCGACGCGAGAAACATCACGACCAGAATGACCAGCACGATGATGGGATAAGAAAAACCTAGCATGACTGCCTCCTTTTATTTCTTGATGGGTTCCACCTTGACGCTCAGATGTTCCACTCCGACCACCCGCACCTTCGTCCCTCGGGTCACCGGGACATCGCTTGTGGCATTCCAATACTCCCCGCGGATCAAAACCTTGCCCTCGGCAAAAACATCGGTCGTCGCCTCCCCCTCTTCGCCTCTCATCCCCTCCTCCCCGCCCTGGACCTTGCGCATCTGCGCCTTCAGGGCGATCGCGATGACGCCGATGAAGAAAAGCGATGTGACCGTCACCGCCGGCACCAGAACGCCCCAGGAGATTCGAAGGCTGGGGTCGGGGCTCTGAAAAAGCATCAGCGACCCGATGACGAGCGAGATGACCCCCCCGATGGCGAGGATCCCGTGGCTGACCACCTTGAGTTCCGCGATGAACAGGATGATGGCGAATAGAATCAGGGCAATCCCGGCGTAGTTCACCGGAAGCGTCTGCATGGCGAAGAAGGCCAAGATCAGGGAGATCCCCCCGATCACCCCCGGCAGGATGCTCCCGGGGGTGGAAAACTCGAAATAGAGGCCGGCCAGGCCGATCAGCAGAAGGATGTAGGCGATGTTCGGATCGCTGAGCGCGGAGAGGACCTTCTGCCGCGTGCCCATGCTCTTGTCGTTGAGCAGCGCGCCCTTTGTCCGGAGAACGACCTTTTTCCCCGTGGCCAGGGTGATCTCCCGGCCGTCCAGCTTTTCGATGAGCTGGTTCAGATCGGTCGCGACGAAATCGATCACCTTCAGACGGAGGGCCTCCTCGGCTGTGATCGACTCGCTCTTCCGGACAGCCTTTTCGACCCACTCCTCGCTGCGCCCCCTCTTGTTGGCGATCCCCCGGACATAGGCCACGGCGTCGTTTTCCACCTTCCGGCTCATGGTCTTATCCATGCCGCCGCCGATGCCGAGGCCCACAGGATGCGCGGCGCCGATGTTCGTCCCCGGAGCCATCGCCGCCACATGCGCCGCAACCGTGATGATGACCCCGGCCGAAGCCGCCCTCGCGCCGGAGGGGGCGACGTAAACGATGACGGGGAGCGGCGCGTTCAGGATCGCTTTGGCGATGTCCCGCATCGCCAGATCGAGTCCGCCCGGAGTATCCAGGCGGATGATCAGCCCTTCTGCCCCGCTCTTCGCCGCCTCGCCGATGCTCTGGACAATGTATTCGGCGATAGGCGGCGTGATGGCCGCGCTGACTGTAATCACATCGAACACCGGCGGTTTTTCAGCCGCGGGCAGATCCGGCCCGGAGATCGTAAAAACGATCAGCAGCAGAGACATTACCGCAGCGGTGAAGACGATTCTCGACAGGTATCTCTTCATTTCAGGGGACCCCTTCCATGTCAATCGCGGCTATTGCTTTTCCCGGAGCAGCTTCATGATCGCCTGGACATCCTCCCAGGCCTGTTTTTTCACCCCCGGATTCCTGAGCAGGTAAGCCGGGTGATAGGTCGGCATCAGAGGAATTCCCTGATAGCTGTGGAACCGCCCGCGCAGAACCGTGATGGGCGCCTCCGATTTCAGCAGGGCATGCGCGGCAAAACTGCCGAGGGCACAGATGACCCGGGGACGGATCGCCTCGAGTTGGCGGATCAGGAACGGCTCACAGGCGGCGATCTCCTCCGGCAGCGGGTTCCTGTTTTCCGGCGGGCGGCACTTCAGGATGTTGCAGATGTAGACCTCCTCCCGTTTCAACCCCATCGCCGCGATGATTTTCGTGAGCAATTGACCCGCGCGGCCGACGAAGGGCCTGCCCTGGGCGTCCTCATCGGCCCCCGGCGCCTCGCCGACAAAAACCAGTTCGGCATCGGGATTTCCCTCGCCGAAGACGATCCGGTGGCGAAGAGTGTGGAGGTCGCAGCGGCAACACTCCCCGAGCTCCGCCCGCACTTTTTCCAGGGCAGCGGCCTTCCCGCCGACCCGCGGGGAAGCCGCCGGCTCCGGAACCGCCGCCGGTGCATCGCTGCCCGCTGAGAGATAGGAGAGCGGTTTTCCCAACTCGCCATCGACACGCACCCTCTCCGCAAGCGACCGGACCAGTCCGAGGAGCTCTTCCCGCGGTTCCGCCTCAGGCGCCATCGCGAGCCCCTCTGCTTTCCCGGATCCTCTTCACCCGGTCGAGGATGACACCCGCCACTTCCCTTTTATCCATCAGCGGAAACGGCTCCACGCCCCCCTCCCGATCCAGGATCCGGATGACATTCGTATCGCCCTGGAACCCGGCGCCGGGTTCGGTCACATCGTTGGCCACGATGAAGTCCATCCCCTTTTCCATGAGCTTCTTCCGCGCATGCTCGATCAGATGCTCCGACTCCATCGCAAAACCGACCAGAATCAGGTCGCCCCTCCGGCGGGCGATTTCGGCGATGATGTCCGGATTGCGCTCCAGGCAGACGGTCAGCGCACCTTCCGCCTTCTTGATTTTCTCGGGCTCGCAGACCGCAGGCCGGTAATCGGCCACCGCTGCGGCCTTGATGACGACGGTCGCCTCGTCCAGATGGGCCAGGACCGCATCCCGCATCTCCAGGGCGGTGCGGACGGGGACGAACTTCACTCCCGGAGGAGCGGAAAGCCCGGTTGGACCGCTGACCAGCGTCACCGCCGCACCCCGCCGCAGGGCCTCCGAAGCGAGGGCATACCCCATCTTTCCCGAGGAGCGGTTGCTGATGAACCGCACCGGATCGAAGGGTTCCTGCGTTGGCCCCGCCGTGACGAGAATCCGTTCGCTGCGGAGATCCTTCACGGTCAGCATCGACTCGATCTCCTCCGCAATGTCGAACGGTTCGGCAAGCCGTCCCCGCCCCTCGACCCGGCAGGCCAGTTCGCCATATCCGGGCTCCAGCACGGCATGGCCGCGGGAGACGAGACGGGCCAGGTTCTCCTGAACGATTTTGTTTGCGTACATCTTCGCGTTCATCGCCGGGCAGATCAGAACGGGGGCCTCGGTGGCGAGCAGGAGGGTGGAGAGAAGATCATCGGCAAGTCCGACCGCCATCTTGCCGATGATGTTGGCCGTTGCCGGTGCGATGACGACGAGTTCGGCAAATTCGGCGAGTGCGATGTGGCCGATTTCGAATGCCCCCGGCACCCAGAAGAGCTCCGTGGCCACGGGGTTCCCCGACAGGGTCTCGAAAGTGAGCGGCGTGACGAACTTGCAGGCATGGTCGGTCATGACGACCCGGACCCTGGCCCCTCGCCGGACAAGCTCCCGGACTAGCTCCGCCGCCTTGTAAGCGGCAATGCCGCCGGTCACGCCCAGAACGACTCTTCTCTCCTTCAGCATTTCGGGGTCACCTCACAGGGGATGACAACTTATAGCAAGGTTGCCCTGCAAGATCAAGGAATTCCAGCTGGAAATTCACCGCCCCCCCCGAACCGTTTTTCGCCTTGCAATCGATCCACAAAGTGGCTATACCGCACCCAGTCCATCGGGGAGGAATGCAGGCCATGCAGAAGAGGTTCTGGTATATCGTCGGTTGTCTCATCCTGCTTATCGCGGGCGGAGGCGTCTGGTTTTTCCTGACCGCGGGCGAGAAGGACAAACCCGTTCTGGAGATCGGGGCGGATTCCGCCGTGATCGGACTCCGCAAGTCGCTGACCGTGACCTTTTCCGACGCGGGCCGCGGTCTTGCCCGCACGGAAGTCACCATCGCCCAGGACAACCGCTCCCAGGGCCTCTCCGCCGTCGACTACCCGGAGACGGGAATCCGCCGCAAGGCCATAACGGTCGTCATCGACGCCGCGGCGCTCAAACTCCACGATGGACCGGCCCAGCTGACCGTGGCCGCCACCGATCATTCCCTCTGGAAGAACCGGACCACCGTGACTCAACCGGTCACGATCGACACGCTTCCACCCCAGATCATCCAACTCAATGCGCAGAACCACATCAATCCCGGCGGAGCCTGTGTCGTCGCCTATCGCCTTTCGGAGGCAGCGGCACGAACGGGCGTCCAGGCGGGAGAGCTTTTCTACCCGGCCTATCCCGTGACGCTGGCCGGGACAGCCGGTTATGCAGCTTACTTTGCCCTCCCTCTGGATGCGGTCGCAGGGACTCCGCAGATCCGCATCACGGCACAGGACCGGGCCGGAAATGAAACCGCAATCGGCATCCCGGCCCTGATTCAGAAGCGCAAATTCCGGAGCGACAAGATGGTCCTGACCGAGAGCTTCCTCGGCCAAAAGATGCCGGAATTCCAGGCATCGGTTCCCGAGCTACGCGGGAAAACGCCCATCGAGGCCTTCGTCTATGTGAACACCCTGCTGCGCGCCGACAATCTCAAGACGATCCAGGCCGCCTGTCTTAAATCGGAGCCCCGACCGCTTTGGCAAGAGACGTTCCTCCGGATGAAGAACGCGGCCCCCATGGCCCTTTTCGGCGACCGCCGGACCTATTTCTACGACGGCAAGGCGGTGGGCGAAAGCGTCCACGTCGGCGTCGACCTCGCCTCGCTCGTCCATGCCCCGATCGAAGCCGCCAACAACGGCATCGTCCGTTTCAGCGGCCCCTTGGGAATCTACGGAAACGCCGTCATCATCGACCACGGCATGGGGCTCTCGACCCTCTACGCCCACATGAGCGGCATCCAGGTCAAGCCGGACCAGACAGTCAAGCGCGGAGAGGTCATCGGGCTCTCGGGCATGACGGGCCTCGCGGGCGGAGACCACCTCCACTTCGGCGTGGCGATCCATGGCCAGTTCGTCGATCCCCGGGAGTGGTGGGATCCCCACTGGATCGCCGACAATGTGACGAAGAAGTTGGAGGCTGGTTCCTAGGATTTCAGGATGTCCCGGTGGGAGACGTTCGCAAAATAGCCCTTGTCGTCGAAGTAGGAGCCCAGGAGGTTGGCCATGACGACGGAACGGTGGTGACCGCCCGTGCACCCGATGGCGATGTTGAACCGGGACTTGCCCTCCTTCTCGTAGAGGGGGATCAGAAACGCCATCAGATCGAACATTTTTGAGACGAAAGTCCGGCCCGCTTCCGATTCCAGCACATAATCGCGCACCCGGCTGTCATGACCGTTGCACGGGCGCAGTTCCTTGACGAAATGGGGATTGGGCAGAAAACGGACGTCCATGACCATGTCAGCGTCGGCCGGCAGGCCGTAGCGGTATCCGAACGAGGTCACGTGGATCACCAGACTTCGGGCCGTGGACGATCCGAGGAAATACTGCTGGACGACATCCTTGAGCTGATGGACGTTGCATGAGGTGGTGTCCACAACTTTGTCGGCCATCTGCTTCAGCGGGGCCAGCTTTTCCCGCTCCAGGCGGATGCCGTCCATCAGGGAGCCGCGCGGCGCAAGAGGATGGGACCTTCTTGTCTCGCTGAAACGTTGCAGGATCGCTTCATCGACGGCATCAAAGAAGAGGATTTCGATCTTGTAGCCCTTTTCGCGGAGCCGGGTGAAGATCCGCGGGTATTTCTCAAGCAATCCCCGTTCCCTGAGATCCATGACCATCGCGACCTTGGTGATCTCCTTGGCGGGATCGGACTGAATCTCGAGAAACTTCGGCAGGAGAACCACCGGCAGGTTGTCGACGCAGAAAAAGCCGATGTCCTCCAGCGCCCGCAGGGCGGTGCTCTTGCCGGAACCGGACAGACCCGTGATGATCACGATGCGCAACTGCTTCATCCCATACCCCTCAGCCAATCGCACGGTGTGTTTTTCAACGCCCGTCTAGAATCGCGCTCCTGGATACGCCATCCGATGCCTGCCGGGCAGCCTGATCGAGCGGGCTTCACTCATGACCCTTGCCTTCGTCGAGACGGTTGAGGCAGTCGAGCAGGCGGTCGGCCGTCCGCCCGGGATCGATATCCGTCGTGAGGTCCCGGCAGGGGATCGTGACGCCGACCCATGACACGGGCGCAGCACTGTTCCCACTGTGGCCGGCTGCGGCAGTCAGACGGATGATCACATCCACACGGCTTCTCCCAAGAAGCCTTTTGGGGCCCAGCAGCTCTTCCGCCCTCAGGATGCCCCTTCCCCGAACGGCAATCCAGCCCCGGGATCTTTCGTGGCCCCGTCCGTAAAGGGTATCCCTTTTCCCCTCCAGGATGACGGCATCGTCCGCCACCCAGCGGTGTTCCGAATGCATCAGCGCCAGGCCGGTGGAGGTCTTCCCGATCCCGCTTTCGCCCATGATCAGGACCCCCCGCCCCGAAAGCCGGACGAGCACACCGTGGACCATGACCGTCCTTTCCCCCAGCTCGCGGAGCAGGCCGGTCAGGCGGCTATGGAGCAGGAAAGGATCGTGGAGTGATGCGAACAGGGGCGTGCCTGAAGACTCGGAATAGCTCCGCAGGTCACCAGGAATCTCCCGGGCGGAGACAGCCATGCAGGGAACGTTCCGAAACGGCGGTGAGATCGGGCAGGCCCCTCCGCTCAGAAAATCTCTCCAGGCTTCGCCGGGGGGAAAGAGCACGATGGCCTGTGACGGCATCGTTCCGGCGCTCCAGCCGTTCTCCCGGGCGGGATAGCTGAACACCCGGGTCACGGCAGCCGTGCTGCCGGCCGGTCCTGCCACCTGCGCGATCCCCAGCCGGGTCCGGCATGCCAGGAGTTCCTTCACCGTCACGGGCCGCATGGGAAAATCTCCCCCGACGTCCGTCAGCCTTCGTTGTCCATCTCCGCAATGATCCCGAAAAGGGCTTCCCGGTCCTTTGCCTCCAGGAGATTTTTCCGAAAGCTCTGATCCCGGAGCATCCGGGAGATCCTTGCCAGCGCTTTGAGATGGCCGCCCGCCGAATTTTCCGGCGCCATCAGCAGGAAAAAGAGCTGCACGGGCCTGCCGTCCATCGCGTCGAATTCGATCCCCTCGTGGCTCCTGCCGAAGGAGACCACGATCTGATCGAGTCCCGGGACCTTCCCGTGGGGAATGGCGATCCCGTCCCCGATGCCGGTGCTTCCCAGCCTTTCCCTCTCGAGGAGGACCTGGAGCATCGTCTCGGGATTGACTCTGATCCCTCCGCTTTCGAATACCCCCGCCAGTTCCACGAGGGCATCGTGCTTGTTCTGCGCCTTCAGCCCTTCCAGAATAAACTCCCGCCGGAGCATTTCCGTGATTTTCATGCGCGATCCCCAAACCTTCAGCGGCCGATTTCCATCAGGGCAAATTTCCCGTCATCGCGCCGATAGATCACGTTGACCTGTTCGGTAGAAGAATCGCGATAGATGACAAACCGGTTTTTCGTCGTTTCCATCTCCATGACGGCATCGTCGATCGACATGGGTTTCAGGACCACCTTGCGCGTCTCGACCACTTTGGAAATCGGCGACTCCTCGGCCTCTTCGGCCGCGGGCTCTCCGCCGAACTCTTCGCTGCGGGAGTTGCTGCTCTTGAACACCCGGACCCGCTCCCTGCGTTTCTTGAGCTGCCGTTCGATCTTCTCGATGGCATTGTCGATCGCCAGGTGCATGTCCTTCTCTTCTTCCTTGCTGTTGATGTTCAATCCATTGGCCGTCAGGTTGATCTCCGCGGCATTGCGGAACTTCTCGACCGAGAGGACCACCCGTGCGTCCACCGGATTATCGATATACTTCTTCAGTTTCCCCAGTCTCTCTTCGACATACTCCTTCTGCCAGTTTTCCGCTTCCGCATTCCTGAATGTCACGGAAATCTTCATGGTCGGTTCCTCCGTTTATGGTTTCAACCGCCTGCCGGTGTTCAAGCCCGGCGGCGGATCGGTCACGCAGCAGGTGCCATCGCCTGTCGGTTTCCTGCAATGCTTCAATAGTATTTCTTTCGCCTCGACGAGGGCAGGACCCCCATCATCTCCCTGTATTTTGCGATCGTCCTTCTCGCGATCGTGATCCCGGACGCTCCGAGGCGTTTGACGATCTCCTGATCGCTGAAAGGTTTGTGCGGGTCCTCCTCGCTGATGATCTTCCGGATATCATCCTGCACGCTCTTGGAGGAGACATTGTCGCCGCCGGCCTTCTGAATGCCGCTGCCAAAGAAGTATTTCAATTCGAAGAGGCCACGGGGGGTATGCATGTATTTGTTCGTCACCACCCGGCTGATCGTGGATTCATGCATCTCCACATCGTCGGCGATATCCCTCAGGATGAGCGGCCTCAGAAAGCCGATCCCCCGGTCGAAGAATTCCTTCTGATACCGGACGATGCTCTCGGAGACCCGGTAGATCGTCTTCTGCCGTTGCTGGATGCTCTTGATGAGCCAGGTGGCCGACTGGACCCTCTCCTTGATGTACCTCTTCCCGTTCTCCTTCTTCGCCCCGCTGTCCATCCCGCCCATGATTTCGCGGTAGAAATTGCTGATCCGGAGTCGGGGGAGACCGTCATCGTTGAGGACGATCTTGTAATCTTCCCCGCTCTTGAAGACATAGACGTCCGGAACGATCGCCTGAATGCGCTCCTCGTTGTAGACGCTTCCCGGGTGCGGGTCCATGTGGCCGATGATCGTGACCGCCGCCAGAACCTCATCGATCGGCGTCTTCAATTTCCGGGCGATTTGCGCATAGTTTTTGATTTCCAGATCCCGGAGATGATCGCAGATGATCCGCTCGACGAGCGGGCGCTCGTTCCCGGTCACCTTCGCCTGGATGAGCAGGCATTCGCGCAGGTCACGCGCCGCAATCCCGAGGGGATCGAATTCCTGAACCTTTTTCAACACCTCCTCGACAAAGTCCAGCGACACCTTCTCCTGGACGGCAATCTCATCCGTGGTGGCGACCAGGTAGCCATTCTGATCCAGGTTGCCGATGATCTGTTCGGCGATCCGGTACTCGTCCCCGCTGAACTGGGAAAGGCGCAGCTGCCACATCAGATGATCCGTCAGCGTCGACTTTGCCACAAGGAGGTTGTCCCAGGAAGGTGTGTTCCCCTCCTTGCGATCGTAGGTGACCCCCACCGGGCCATAGTCTTCGAGATAGTTGTCCCAGTCGAAGTCTTCCCGGCCATCCCCCTCGCCCGTCAGCTCCTCGGTCCGCTGGACCGTCTGCTGCTCTTCCCGATCCTCCTCCGCCGTCTCCGCAGGCTCGATCTTCTTTTCGGCCTCAGGATCCTCATCGGAGGTAATCTCCTCCAGAAGCGGATTCTCCTCCATCTCCTGATTGACCATGTCGACCAGCTCGAGCCTCGACATCTGCAAAAGCTTGATAGCCTGCTGGAGTTGCGGCGTCATGATCAACTGCTGCGTGAGTTTCAGACTCTGCCTGAGTTCGAATGCCATGGTCGAATCGTCTTTTCTTCTCTATAATTTGAAATCGTCGCCGAAATAGATCTTTCTCGCAATTTCGGAGACGCAGATCCCCTCCGGTGTCCCCTCCACCAGAACCGTGCCTTCATTGATGATGTAGGCCCGATCGCAAACGGAAAGGGTTTCCCGGACGTTGTGATCGGAGATGATGATTCCGATCCCCTTCTCCTTGAGCCGGACGATGATCCTCCCGATGTCCGCCACCGCCAGAGGATCGATCCCCGCAAAGGGCTCATCCAGGAGGATATACTTCGGCTCGGTGACGAGGGCCCGCGTGATCTCCACCCTCCGCCTCTCGCCCCCGGACAGCGAATAGGCCTTGTTGTCCGCGAGCTCTGTCAGGTCCAGTTCCGCCAGCAGAAGCTGGAGGCGCTCCGCCCTCTCTTCCGCACCGATCGGAAGCGTCTCGAGGATGGCCAGAATATTCTCCCGCACCGTCAGCTTCCGGAAGATGGACGGCTCCTGCGGCAGGTAATTCAGCCCTCGCCGTGCCCGGAGATACATCGGACACCGGCTCAGATCTTCGCCGTCGAGGAATATCGATCCCCCGTCCGGCTTGATCAGCCCGACGATCATGTAGAAGGTCGTCGTCTTTCCCGCACCGTTGGGTCCCAGCAGGCCGACCACCTCCCCGGGATTGATCTCCAGATTGATCCGGTCGACCACCCGTCTGCCGCCGTAGACCTTGACCAGGTCCGTTGCCGTCAGTTTTCCCATGGAGAGATCCCAAGATCCGCGGCGAAAAAGGCGGCCGTCACCTTTTTTTCTCCTCGCTCTCTCCGGGATAGATCGTGGCTGTCACGCGCCGGTTTTCCCCGCTGTCCACCAATCCCCGGTTCTCATTCAGAAATACGACGATGCGTTCCCCTCGGACGACGTTGGCGCCTTCGCGCAAAACCGCGTCACCGGTCATGGTGATCTTCTGGGCATCCTGTTCGAAGAGGGCTTCATCTCCGGTGACGACCCGCTCACCCTCGGTGATCGACACATGGCCCTTCGCCTCCACCCTCTCCAGGTTCCCGGTTCCTTCAACGGCCGCGGTCGGTCTTCCGGACCCCTTTCGATCCTCCTTGTAGTACAGGATCAAGCGGTCCGCCCGGATGATCCGGTTGCTCTGCGTGGCGACGGCATTTCCGGAAAAGACGACCATCCTCTTCTCGCTGTAGGCCTCCATCCGGTCGGAAACGATCTGGATCGGCTGCTCCTTGTCGATCCGGGGCTTCTGTTTGGTTTCGCCCGGCACAGCCCCGGGCGAACAGAGACCCGCGATCAGAACCCCCAAGCAAACGATGACCCTGAAGAACCTGCCCGGCATCCGGTTTCCTTTCATTTTCCCGAAGAGTTTGCCCGCACCTGAGACAGCAGGGTGACCTTATTCCCTTCCAGCGAAAAGATCATCCCCACGGCACTGATCCGGATACTCGGGTTTTCCATGGTCACAGGGCAGTCCGTTTCGATCCGCTTTCTGGCATCCTTATACGAAAGGCGGTCCGTGGTAAAGCGGTCGCCGTTGTCAGAAACGATGCCGACGTTCCCCTCGATTTCCAGATCGCGAGTCTGCGTATTGAACCGCCCCTTGTCGCCGCTCATCGTGAAGACGCGGCCGTCTTTCATCGCCAGTTTGACCTTCACCTGGTCGAAGAGCGCCAGATTCTCCTTCTTCTGATACCGGACGGTATCCGCCTGGATCTCCCAGGTCGTGCCGGAGCTCCCGACCTCGGTATAATGAACATTCTTAACCTGGAGGTCGACCCGGTCCGACATGATCTTGAGCAGCGCCTTCTCCGGCGTCCTGCTGAGGCCGATGGCGAATATCGCTGCCGCGATCAGGATCACCGCCAGAATCGCAACGATGAGCGCCGTTCTTTTCCTTATCTTCTTCATCCGGTGCCCGGCCTCGCCGTGACCATTCGGCGACCTTCCAAACCCTGCCAGAGGGTCGTTTTTTATATCACCCGGACCGGAGGATGTAAAGATGAAAGGTCGATCGCCGGGTGGTGGCGCGATGCGGCATCGCGCTCCTTCTCACGGGAATTCATATCGCGCCGCCACATCCCCCCACCGGTCCTGCCCTTTGAGGATGATCTCGCATACCTCCCGAACCGCTCCCCGTCCCCCCCCATGCCGGGTCACATAATCCGCGACCGCTCTCGCCTCCGGAACGGCATCCGCAACGGCGACCGAAAACCCCGCCCGTCTGAAGAGGGGGATATCGACCACGTCGTCGCCGACGCAGGCCGTCTCTTCGGGAGGGATGCCCCTCCGTTCGAGGATTTCGGAAAAGGCCTCTTTCTTGTTCAGCCTGCCCTGGTGAACCTCGGTAATCCCCAGATCGGCCGCCCGGTGCTCGACCACCCGGGATTTCCTTCCCGTGAGCAGTACCACGTCGATCCCGCATCTCATGAGCATCTTCAGACCGTGCCCGTCCCGGACATCGAACTGCTTGCTCTCCAGTCCGGCATCATCGATGATGATCCGGCCGTCGGTCAGCACGCCGTCCACGTCGAGGATGAGCAGCTTCACCCTCCGGATCTTCTTCTGAAGTTCCTCTTCAGTGATCTCCTTCACCACGCCTCCCGTTCTTCGACGGATCTCCCGTCAACCCGCGCTCCCGCGCATCGCGGCATCGATCTTCATCAAGGTCGCAAGCAGCGCCGGAAGGGTCGAAAGCTTCAGTGAATTCGGCCCGTCACAAAGTGCCCGGTCCGGGTCGGGATGAACCTCGAAAAAGAGGCCGTCGATGCCGGCCGCAACCGCCGCCCTTGCCAGACAGGGAACCATCTCGCGGTCGCCGCCCGATGCACTGCCGGCGCCGCCAGGCAGCTGCACACTGTGTGTGGCATCGAAGATGACCGGATATCCCGTCTTCCGCAGGATCGGAAGGGAGCGGAAATCGACGACCAGGTTGTTGTAGCCGAAGCTGACCCCCCTTTCGGTCAGCATGACGCGGTCGTTTCCCGCCATGGCGGTCTTCTCCACGATATTGACGGCGTCCCAGGGGGCCAGGAACTGCCCCTTCTTGATGTTCACGGTCTTTGCCCGGCGGGCGATTTCGACGATGAAGTCGGTCTGCCGGCAGAGAAAGGCCGGAACCTGCACGACGTCGAGGATTGCAGCCGCCGGCTCGATCTCCTCGAAGCGATGGACATCGGAGAGGACCGGGAGGGAGAACTCCTCACGGATCCTCTTGAGGATCTCAAGGCCGCGGGTCAGCCCCGGGCCGCGGTAGGCGTCGCGGGAAGTCCGGTTCGCCTTGTCGTATGAAGCCTTGAAGATCAGCGGTATCCCCAGATCCGCAGTCACGCGCTTCAGTTCGCGTGCGATCTTCACCGTCGTCTCTTCATCCTCGATCACGCACGGACCGGCGATGAGCACCAGCGGCGATCCGCCGCCGATTTCAATCTGCCCGACCTGGATTTTTCTCATCCGCATTCCGTCATCTCCTATTGTTTCTCCCGCAGGATCCGGATCTTCATCTGCGGAATCTTCCGACCCGCTTTCGTCGAATCGGGGTTCAGCTCGTAGGCCTTCGTGTAGGCCTTGAGCGCCTCATGGAAGAGCCCCTTCTTCTCGTAGGCCTCTCCCAGGTTCGCATAAACCTCATCATCCTCCGGATCCAGTCTCAGCGACGCGAGATAATACTCGATCTGCCGATCCGCATCGCCCTTGAGCCCATAGACGTAGGCGAGGCTCGCGTAACCCGAGGCCTTCTTCGGATTGAGGGAGATCAGCTTCCTGTAGACCCGAATCGCCTTGTCGTACTGTTTTTCCTTCATGTAGGCGTCCGCCAGGGTATTGAGCACTTCGGGCGTCGGGTTCGTCGCAGCCAGCTTCTCGTACATCGCGATCGACTCCTTTGCCCTGCCTGCCTGGCCGTAGGTGACCGCCAGACTCTGTTGGATGTGAGGGTCCTTCGCCCCGAGGCGGATCGCCTTCTCGTAGTTCTCGGCGGACTGGGCCGGCTTTTTCAGCTCGTCATAGGCAAAGCCCAGGCGCGTGTAGAAGAGCGCATTCTTGGGGTTGATCTTCACCAGCTTCTCATAAAGCGGCGCGGCCTCCGCGAAATGTTTTACCTTGAATTGGAGGGCTGCCAGTCGCTCCAGTGCATCCGGATCGTTCGGCTTCAATTCCAGGGCCTTCTGATATTCCGGAATGGCTTCCTGCTCCCGGTTTGCCTTTTCGTAGGCGGCCGCCAGATTGAATCGCACGACAGGATCTTTCGGATTCAGGGCGATCGACTTCCGGTAGCTCTCGATCTCCTCTTTGGCCTGCCCCTTCCCACCGTAGGCCAGGCCGAGGTTGGCATAGGCAGCGGCGTTCTTCGGCTGCCGTTTCAGGATCTCCATGTGCCAACGGATTGCCTCGTTATAATTCCCGGTCCTGAGGGAGAGGCTGGCCAGGGCGGCCGCCACGTGATCGGCCTTCGGCACCTTCTCCAGGACGATGCGGTACTGCTCGGCGGCTTGGGCAAGCTGGCCCGTCTTCTCATAGGCCTCCCCCAATTTGAAGGCAGCCACGGGATTGTCGGGCCGGATCTTCAGGGCGGCCTGGTAGGAGGCGATGGCCTTCTTCCAGTCCCCCAGCGCACTCCAGGCCAGGGCCATATCCGACCATGCCGCATCATTCTGCGGGTTGACTTTGACGGCCCGCCCGTTGATCCGGATCACCTCCTCATACTGCCCGCTCTTGAGATAGCATTTGACCAGTTCCTCCAGGACCGCGGGGTCGTCGGGCTTCAGGGCCAGGATTTCCCGGTACTGGGCGATCGCCTCTCCCGTCATGCCGGCATGGAGATAGATAGAAGCGAGCATCCGGCGGACGTTCGTATCCTCCCGGTTCATGGCGATCGCGCGTTTGAGGTATTCGATCTGGACTCTCTGATTTCCCGAACTCCGCGCGTAGCGCAGCCAATCCTGCGGGGTGATCTGTATCCGGATCGGAATGGCCGCAATCGGACCGCCCCGATAATCGATCCGCAGGGAGAAGCCGCCCGGCTTGTTTTCCCCGATACCGTTTTTGCCGGTCAGGACCGCCTTGTCCACCAGGTCGATCCCTTTGAGGAATTTTCCGAAATCATCCTTTCCGCCAACGCCTTCGACATCGACGGTCACTCCCCCTCCGAACAGCACATCGGTTGAGATCTCCTTGATCACGAACTCATCCCGGTAGGAAACCTCAAAGGTATCGCTCGCGGTCAGACGGTAGTCCTTTCCGTTCTTCTCGAGCACAAGGGCGTAGAAGTGGGGCTTCTGATCGAGGATGGTAAAGGCGAGGAAATTCCGGATCCGGGTCAGTCCCGTGGCAACGCCCGCGACCCTCTCCGGGAAGAAAAATCCGGCCGATACCCCGGCCGCCACCAGCAACACGAGTATCAGCGCGACCACCCAGATCCCCGCCGATCTCCGTTTTTTCCGTGTGGGTCCCGATGACCTGCCCGATTGAATCTTCATAGACCCCTGTTCCTCCGCCGGCCGCCGGATGATCTGATCGGCGAGCCCTGGTATTTTCAAAAGGCAAACGGTTGACGCGACCGAAACCCCTCAACCCCGGGGATGAAACCTTCTGTGGATCTCCTTCAGGCACTCCCGGGTTACGTGCGTGTAAATCTGGGTCGTGGAGATGTCGGCATGACCCAGCATGATCTGCACCGAACGCAGATCGGCGCCCCCCTCCAAAAGGTGCGAGGCGAAAGAGTGGCGGAAGGTGTGGGGGTGAACCCTCTTGCCCAGACCTGCCTTCGCCGCATATTTCTTGACGATCTTCCAGAACCCCTGCCGTGTCAGTCCTTTCCCCGAACGGTTCAAAAACAGGCGGTCGCTGCCGCCTGTCTTCACGAGAAGAGGTCGCGCCCCTTCCAGATATCGTTTGACCCTGTCATAAGCCGTGCGCCCCACGGGGACGATTCTCTCCTTTTCTCCCTTGCCCATGGCGACCAGATAACCGACCTGCCAGTTGATGCTGTTCACCGTCAATCCGATGAGTTCGGACACGCGAATCCCGGTCGCATACAGGAGCTCGAGCATCGCCGAATCCCTGCACTGCGCCGGCGTCTCCACGCCCGGCTGCGCCAGCAGACGCTCCATCTCTTCCCGGCTGATCACATCGGGAAGCCGCATCCAGACCCTGGCCAGTTCGATGTGGGCCACCGGGGTATGGTCGACCTTCTTCTCCCGGAGGAGGTATTTATAAAACCCCCGGATGGCCGCGAGCGCGCGATTGACGGAATTGGCCGCAAGCCCCTCACCCTGGAGCGCCGCCAGAAAGGAAATCAGTTCGTCCGTTCCGATATCGTCGATTCCCCGGCTTCCCCCCTTGCCGGCGAATCCCGCGAACCGGTTGAGATCGCGGCTATAGCCATCGATTGTGTTGCGCGAGGCCCCTTTTTCGACCGTGAGGTAGTTGAGATACTCATCGATCAGATCGTTCATGCGGTTTTTTCTAACGTAAATGCCATGGAGAAGCAAAGACTTTTTGTCGGAACCCTTTTGGAGAACCGGACCCGACAAAGGAGCATCGATTAAAACATTCGAGATTTCGATGGCTTCTGGATGAAGAATGCGCAAAAATGTGTTGACACCCCCGGGGGTTTGTGATAGGGGGACGACGAAATTTGTTGCAGGCAACAAGGCGTTCTGGGATGGCACACGAAGTGCTGACTGCGCACAGGCGGATCTCGTCACGCCGGTGCCTGTTCTCTCAAAATCTTGACTTCGTCGAGTGCGGAAATCGCACTTTCTCTTCCGAAATAAGAGCTTTTCGATGTTCCGGGGCTTTCCCGTCACGCCTGGGTCGGCGGGTCTGAAGTGGGTCGGACAGGCGACCGGCACGGGATCGGGATGATCCTCTTCCGGCCGGGGCTCTTTTTCATCTTGGCATTCAATTTGCTGTAATCAACTTCTTCGATAGGGATGGTTGCGCCATTCCGGGATCGGAAAGAGACTGAACGATTGCTCGTGCCACGGTTTCGATCGGTGCACGGACGTTTATATAAGGAAAACGACCATGAAACTCCCTGAAATCAGTCAGCTGCTGGATGCCGAGATTCTGGTCGACGGAGAAGGGACGGACCGAGAATTGACAGCCGCCTTTGCCGCCGACACGATGAGCGATCTGCTGGCTTTCGGAATGGCGGGCGCCATTCTCCTCACCCGGATGACGAGCCCGCAGGTGATCAGAACGTCGGACGTCATGAATATTGCGGCCATCATCATGATCAACGGGAAAATCCCTGCGAAAGAGGTGATTCAACTGGCCCGGGAGCTCCATGTTCCGATACTGGCAACGCGGCTGCCGCAATTCGAAGTGGCAGGTCTTCTGTATGCCAGAGGACTGCGGGGAGCATAACATACAAAGAGGTGATCGATTGGTACCCCTGCTCGGATTGCCGTCACGATATTGAAAATCTGCCCGCTTTCGCCACTCATGCGCGGAGGGAGGGCCGGTGACCTGTGAAGGAAGTGGATCTTGCGTCTGCGTGATGTACAGAAAATCCTGGATGCCGAAGTGCTGGTCGGGGCGGAAAAACTCGACATGGAGGTCCGTACCGCCTTTGCCGCCGACCTCATGAGCGACGTGCTCGCCTTCGCAGATTCAGGGTGCCTTCTGCTGACGGGCTTGACCAATCCCCAGGTCATCCGTACGGCCGACGTGCTCGACATCGCCGCCATCATCCTGGTTCGAGGAAAGAAACCGCCCCCGGAAACCCTCCGTGCCGCAATGGATAAGAATATTCCGGTTCTCGCGACCAAGTTTATTCTGTTTGAATCGGCGGGCCGTCTGTATGAAAAGGGGATCGTCGGTTCGGCGCAGAAGATGGGTGGGCGACGTGTCCGCTTGTGAAAAATGGCCCTACGAGAGCAGGTTCTCCGTCGATGGAGGCAATTTTGACGATGCGGGGCGGGTTTCCGGAAGGATCAAGTCCATCCTCAAAGAGATGAGCATCGAGAATGACGTGGTTCGGATGGCGGCCATCATCACCTATGAATCGGAGATCAACATCGTTTCCTATGCCCGGCACGGCGTCATCTCTCTCCAGGTGATGCCGGAACACGTCGTGATCGAGGCCGTGGACGAGGGGCCGGGGATTTCCGACATCCGCCTGGCCATGCAGCAGGGCTGGTCCACCGCCACCGACAAGATCCGGGAGATGGGCTTCGGCGCGGGCATGGGACTGAACAACATCCGCAACTTCTCGGATATCTTCCACATCTCATCCGATGTGGGGAGCGGGACCCGCCTGAAGATGATCATTCATCTCCAAAAGGAACCGGAGCGCTGACAGGAGAAGAGATCCATGAATCTGGAAACCATCGTACAGGCATTGCAGCTCGAGGTGAAGTCCGGCGGCAGCAGGCTCGGGATCGAGGTCCAAGGAGGATATGTCGGCGATCTCCTGAGCGATGTCATGGCCAATGGCCGTGAGGGGGATCTCTGGATCACCCGCCAGATCCATCAGAATATCGTTGCGGTCGCCAGCCTCAAAGACCTGGCGGGAATCATCCTGGTCCGGGGCGCCGAACCGGCGGAAGACACGTTGCAGAAGGCCGTCGCAGAAAACATTCCGCTTTTCACGGCGGATTTGCCGGCTTTCGAATTGGCAGGCAGGATCTATGAGATGATCGGCCCGCGGAAGGCGTAACCATCGCGGCGGGAAAGGGGCATCCTCCGGAAGATGATCAGGGCCTTTCGTTGCGATCTCCACGTGCATACCTGCCTTTCGCCCTGCGCCGGCCTGGAGATGTACCCGAGCGCCGTGATCGCACGGGCGGTGGCCGAGAAGCTGGACATGATCGCCATTTGCGATCACAACGCATCGGAAAATGTCCCCTATGTGATCCGGGCGGCGCGGGGACAGGGAGTGGCTGTCCTCCCCGGCATGGAGATCACAAGCCGGGAGGAGGTCCATCTGCTTGCGCTCTTTGACACCATGGAAAGTCTACGGCGGCTTCAGGAGATGGTCTATTCCCATCTGCCCGGGAAGAACGACGAGAACCGCTTCGGCTGCCAGGCCATCGTGAACGAGTTGGACGAGGTCGAGGGATTCAATGACCGTCTGCTGATCGGGGCCACCGAATTGGCTCTGGCGGATCTGGTCAGCAGGGTCCACGACCTCCGCGGGGTCGCGGTCGCTTCTCATGTTGACCGCGAGAGCTTCAGTGTGATAAGTCAACTCGGTTTTATCGATCCGGAGATCCCTTTTGACGCGCTGGAGATCTCCCGAAGAACAGGGCTGGCGGGGGCCCGCAAGAAGTACCCCGAACTTGCGGGATACCCTTTTTTGACATCATCCGACGCCCATCGGTGCGAGGAGATCGGAAAGGGATTTACGGAACTCTTCCTGGAGGAGCCGTCGGTACGGGAACTGAAGTTGGCATTTTCCAGACAGGGAGGCCGCTGCATAGCGGGTTTCTGATGCTGGAGCTGGCGCTGCACATTCTGGATATTGCCGAGAACTCGGTCAGGGCCGGGGCGAAGACGGTGTTCATCGACATCAACGAAAGCCGGAAGAATGACCGCCTCTCGATCGAAATCCGGGACGATGGCTCGGGTATGGATGAGGCAACCGTGAAAAGAGCGATGGACCCCTTTTACACCTCCAAGAAGGTCCGTCGGGTCGGCCTGGGGCTGCCGATGCTTGCCGAAGCGGCGGAGAGGGCCGGCGGTCTTTTTGCGATCGAATCGCGCGAGGGGGTGGGAACACGGGTCGCAGTGGAATTCCGGCTCAGCCACATCGACCGCCAGCCGCTGGGCGATGTGACGGGCTCGATCCTGGCCCTGATCGCCGGCAACGCGGGCGTGGATTTCGTTTACCGGCACGATTGCGACGGCAGCCTCTTCACGCTCGACACGCGGGAGATCCGGAGCGAGATCGGTGACATACCGATCAATCATGTTGAAGTACTGAAATTTGTCCGCCAGCATCTTGTGGAAGGACTGAATGAAATCGGAACAGAGGCAAGAAGCTCTCATCATTTCGAAGGAGGATAGCATACATGAACGTGGATAACAGTGAGTTGTTGAAAGAGTTCAGTGCAGAACAGGTTGCGAAGCTCGACGCAATCATCGCCAAGCACAGAGGAAAGCCGGGGGGACTGATCCCCGTTCTGGAGGAGGCTCAGGTGGCGCTGGAATACCTGCCCGTTTCCGTTCAGAAAAGGGTCGCCAAGGGGTTGAACCTCCCCTTCAGCCGTGTCTACGGCGTGGTCACCTTCTATTCGTTCTTCACGATGACCCCCAGAGGCCGCCATACGCTTCGCGTCTGTCTCGGAACCGCCTGCTACGTCCGCGGCGGCAAGGCGATCGGGGATGCGGTCCGGAAGGAGTTCAACGTGGAGGAAGGCGGAACCACTCCGGACAGGCGCTTCACCTATGAGACGGTCCGCTGTCTGGGCGCCTGTGGCCTGGGACCGGTGGTGGTCGTCGACGAGGATGTCCACGGCAGGATGAAGCCCTCGAAACTCAAAGACGTGATCAGCCAATACACTTAGCGAGGTAAAAATTATGGCCAAACTGAAGATCGAAGATCTGAAAAAAATCAAGGAGAGGGTTCATTCGGAGACCGCCCTGCGCGATGGTTTCAATCGGGTAAGAGTCACGGTCCATATGGGAACCTGCGGGATCGCCTCCGGAGCCAAGGAGGTCATGGATTCCCTGATGAAGGAAATCGAGGAGTCGGGCAAGACCGACGTCATCGTCACCACTTCCGGATGTATGGGGCTTTGCAGCCGGGAGCCGCTCGTCACCGTCGAAATCCTCGGCCAGGAACCGATCAAGTATGAATATGTCAACCCGCTCAAGATGAGGCAGATTTTCAAACGACATGTTCTGGAGGGCGAGATCCAGACCCCCTTCGTCCTGGCCAAGGGCGCCGAAGTCGTTAAATAGAGAGACCTGAACGGCTCAGTTTCCGGCAACGGGAGCCCCGCCGAAAAAGATAACCACCTGTGAAGGAGGATGAAACCCACATGAAAGTATTTCGTTCGCATCTGTTGCTCTGCGGAGGAACAGGCTGTCACGCATCGGGAAGCATCGCGGTCAAGAAGGAGCTGGTCGCCGAACTGGACAAACGGGGCCTCTCCGATGAAATCAAGCTCGTAGAGACCGGCTGCAACGGTTTCTGCGCCATGGGACCCATCATGGTCGTCTATCCCGAGGGCGTCATCTACATGCAGATCAAACCGGAGGATGTCCCCGAGCTGGTCGAAGAGCACCTCGTCAAGGGGCGCCTTCTTGAAAGACTGCTCTACCGGGAGCCCATTACAGCCGGGATCATCCCCACGATGCAGGATATTCCCTTCTTCGCCCTTCAGAATGTGCGCGTGCTCAGAAACCGCGGCCTGATCGATCCGGAGAAGATCGACGAATACATCGCCCGGGACGGCTATGCCGGTATGGCCAAGGCCCTGACCGAGATGACGCCGGACCAGATCGTCAAGGAGGTCCTCGATTCGGGCCTGCGGGGCCGGGGAGGCGCCGGTTTCCCCACGGGCATGAAATGGAAGTTCGCCGCCGGTTCGCCGGGTGAGGTGAAGTATGTCCTCTGCAACGCCGACGAAGGAGATCCGGGTGCCTTCATGGACCGCAGCGTCCTGGAAGCCGATCCACATGCGGTCCTGGAGGGAATGACCATCGCCGCCAAGGCGATCGGCGCTCACCAGGGCTACATCTACTGCCGGGCCGAATACCCGCTCGCCATCCATCGCCTGAACATCGCCATCAGCCAGGCCAAAGAGTACGGCCTTCTGGGAAAGGACATCCTGGGGACCGGCTTCGACTTTGATCTCGAGATCTACCAGGGCGCCGGCGCCTTCGTCTGCGGCGAGGAAACGGCGCTGATGACCTCGATCGAGGGGAAACGCGGCATGCCGAGGCCCCGCCCCCCCTTCCCCGCCGTGGCGGGCCTCTGGCAGAAGCCGAGCATCCTGAATAACGTTGAGACCCTGGCAAACATCGGCCAGATCATGCTCCGCGGCGGCGCGTGGTATGCCAGCGTCGGCACGGAGAAAAGCAAGGGGACCAAGGTCTTCGCCCTCACCGGCGACGTCAACAACGTCGGCCTCGTCGAGGTCCCGATGGGAACGCCGCTGGGCACCATCGTCTTCGACATCGGCGGCGGTATCCCCAAGGGAAAAAGGTTCAAGGCCGCGCAGCTCGGCGGGCCCTCGGGCGGGATGATCCCCGTGCAGCACCTGAACGCCCCGATCGATTACGAGAAGGTGGCGGAGTTGGGCGCGATCATGGGATCGGGCGGAATGATCGTCATGAACGAAGACTCCTGTGCGGTCGATATGGCGCGCTTCTTCATGGACTTCTGCCAGGACGAGTCCTGCGGGAAGTGCACCCCCTGCCGCGAAGGGACCAAGAGGATGCTGGAGATCCTGACCAACATCACCCAGGGCAAGGGGAAGAAGGGCGACATCGAGACCCTGGAGGAGATGGCGGCCATCATCAAGGACGCCTCCCTCTGCGGCCTTGGCCAGACGGCCCCGAATCCGGTCCTGAGCACGCTCCGGTACTTCCGCAAGGAGTATGAGGACCACATCTACAACCACCGCTGCTCGGCGGCCGTCTGTACGGCCCTGTTCAAGTCGCCCTGCCAGCACACCTGCCCGGTCGGGATGGACATTCCGTCCTACATCGCCCTGATCCGGGAGAACCGGTTCGAGGACGCCTACAAGGTGATGCTCCGGACGAACCCCTTCCCGTCGGTCTGCGGGCGCGTCTGCGACCACAAGTGCCAGTCGAAGTGCCGGCGCGGGAAAATGGACGAGCCGATCGCGATCAAGTTCCTGAAGCGGTTCATCTCCGACAACGCCCCGCGGCCCAAGGTCGAAGCGCCCGCGGTCAGCCGCAATGAGAAGATCGCCGTGGTCGGCGCCGGCCCGGCCGGTTTGACGGCAGCCAGGGACCTGGCGCTGCGCGGCTACAAGGTGACGGTGTTCGAGGAACTCTCCGAGCCGGGCGGAATGCTCCGCTGGGCGATTCCCTCCTACCGTCTGCCGCGTGACATCCTTGCCAGGGAGATCGACGATGTCCGCGCCCTTGGCGTGGAGATCAAATGCAAGACCCGCGTCGGCAAGGACATCGCCTTCACGACGCTGGAGAAGGAGTTTGACTACGTGTATCTGGCCCCAGGCGCCCACAAGAGCCAGAAGATGGCCGTCCCGGGCGAGGAGCTCAAGGGCGTCTACGGCGGCGTCGAATTCCTCCGGGATTTCAACGCAAATGAAGAGGCGTGGACAAAGGGCAAGAAGAGCCTCGGCTCGAAGGTGGCGGTCATCGGCGGCGGCAACTCCGCGATCGATGCGGCCCGCTGCGCGGCCCGCCTCGGGGCGGACGTCACCATCCTCTACCGCCGCGAACGCAAGGACATGCCCGCGGCCGTCGAGGAGATCGTTGCGGCCGAAGAGGAGGGTATCAAGATCGAGTTCCTCGTGGCGCCGGTCAAAATCGTGGAGAAGGGCGGCAAGGTCAGCGGCATCGCCTGCCAACGCATGAAGCTGGGCGATTTCGACCGGAGCGGCCGCAAGCGGCCCGTTCCCATCGAGGGCTCGGACTTTACGCTTGGCGTGGATGCCATCATCGCCGCCATCGGCCAGGTTCCCGACATGTCGTTCGTGCCCAAGGAGAGCGGCATATCGGTCAACAAATGGGATACCTTCGATCTGGCCAAGGGAAGCGCCTCCCAGACGACGAATCCGAAATTCTACGCGGGCGGTGATGCGCTGACGGGTCCCGATACGGTTATCGGGGCCATTGGCGCCGGACATCAGGCGGCCGACGACATCGACGCCGCCATCCGCGTGAAGAACGGCGAACCGGCATACGAGAAGCCGGCGGAAGAGAAGATCGTCATTCCCTTCATCCTGGATGAGGAGAACCCCGAGGCGCCGCAGACCAAGATGCCGGAGCTTCACGGCGCCGAGCGGAAGAAGAGCTTCATTGAGGTGGAGCTGGGCTTCACCGTCGAGGAGGCGCTCAAGGAGTCGGCTCGCTGCCTGCGCTGCGACGCGGAAGTGTAATCCCCGGCCGGGGATCGCTGAGAGCAGGGATGTTCGGACCTGCCGTCATGACTCAAACGGGCAGAGGTATGGTTGTGCCATACCTCTGCCCTAACAATATAGGAGTAATTGGAGGATAAACATGGCTCTCGTGTCATTGACCATTGACGATAAGCCCGTTTCCGTCGAGGCCGGCACCACGATTCTGGACGCGGCCAAGACCATCGGCATCAAAATCCCGACCCTCTGCGCCTCTGCGGAGCTCAACCACACACCCGGCGCGTGCCGGGTCTGCATGACCGAGGTGAAGGGGCAGCGCAGCCTGATCGCCTCCTGCGTCCACCCCGTCTCCGAGGGGATGGTCGTCAGGACCAACAGCGAAAGGGTCCGGATGGCCCGTAAGATGGTCGTCGAGCTCCTGCTCGCGAACCATCCCACGGAATGCAATTACTGCGTCCGCAACGGCAGCTGCGAACTGCAGAAGGTGGCCGAAGCGGTGGGCCTCAAACGCGTCCGTTTCGACGTACCCGAATACTCGCGGGAGAAGCTGATCGACCATTCGAGCCCGTCGATCGTTCGCGACGGCCGCAAGTGCATCAACTGCCATCGCTGCGTCACCGTGTGCGAGCAGGTCCAGACGGTGAGCGTCCTGACCCCATCCCACCGCGGCAGCAAGGTGAGGGTGGTCCCCGCATTCGACCTGCCCCTGGTCGAATCGAACTGCATCGCCTGCGGCCAGTGCATCATGGTCTGCCCCGTGGGCGCGCTCTATGAGAAGGACCAGGTCGACGAGGTATGGCAAGCCCTCCAGGACCCCGGAAAGCACGTCATCGTCCAGGAGGCGCCAGCGATCCGGGCCGCCCTCGGCGAGGAGTTCGGCCTCCCCCCGGGAACGCTGGTCACCGGCAAGATGATCGCCGCCCTCCGCCAGCTCGGCTTCGCGAAGGTCTTCGACACCAATTTCACCGCCGACCTCACGATCATCGAAGAGGGGAATGAACTGCTCAAGAGGGTCAAGGAGGGAGGGAAACTCCCGATGATCACCTCGTGCAGTCCGGGCTGGATCAAGTTTTGCGAGCACTTCTATCCCGACCTGCTGGACCACCTCTCCACCTGCAAGTCCCCCCAGCAGATGTTCGGCGCCCTGGCCAAGACCTACTACGCCCAGACCGCCGGCATCGACCCGAAGAGCATCGTCTCCGTATCCATCATGCCCTGCACGGCCAAGAAGTTCGAGTCTGCTCGGCCGGAGATGAACGCGAGCGGCTACCGGGATGTGGATTGCGTGCTCACCACCCGCGAACTGGCCCGGATGATCAAGGAGGCGGGAATCGACTTTTTGAACCTCCCGGAGGGGGAGTACGACGCCCCGATGGGTGAGTACTCCGGCGCCGCGACCATCTTCGGGGCGACGGGCGGGGTCATGGAGGCTGCCCTCAGGACCGTTTATGCCGTGGTGACCGGCGAGAACCTGCCCAGCCTCGACATCACCCCGGTCCGAGGCCTGGAAGGGGTCAAGGAGGCGACCGTCAAGGTCGGCGCCCTGGGAGACGTGAAGGTGGCGGTGGCCCACGGCCTGGGAAACGCCCGCAAGGTGATGGACAAGATCCGGGAGGGCAAGGCGGATTATGCCTTCATCGAGATCATGTGCTGCCCCGGGGGATGCGTTGCCGGCGGCGGCGAGCCGATCCCGACCAACAACGAAATCCGCAAGCTCCGGGCCGGCGCGCTCTACAAGGATGACGGCCAAGTCCAGGCCAAGCGGCAGTCCCATGAGAACCCGTCCATCACGAAGATCTATGAGACCTTCCTGAAGGAGCCTCTGGGACACAAGTCCCATGAGCTGCTGCACACGCATTACACGAAACGCGGCGAGGACGTGCCCCACAAGGCATAGGGTTTCACAAAATCGATGATCGGGTGCCTGCGAGGAAGGCCGGAAAACGGCTGACCTCAAGGGGGATGAAAGCTTCAGACGTTTGCACGAAGAGGTTTGGTCTCCTTAGGTCAAACCTCTTTTTTTTACGGCCGTGAAGAGCAAGGAAGATATGGAATTCCTGAAGAACAGAACGGAGGCAGATCTCCTCGGCGTACTGGAGGTGCCGGCCTCGGCCTACTGGGGCATCCACACCCAGCGGGCGATCGCGAATTTCCCGCTGAGCGGCAGGCGGGTCAACCCCGCCCTGATCGGGGCGCTGGCGCAGGTCAAGAAGGCCTGCGCAGCGGCCAATGCGGAGTTGGGATACCTCGACGCGGACAGGGGCAAAGCCATCGCCGCGGCCTGCGACGAAATCGCGGCGGGGGGTCTCGCCGACCAGTTCCCCGTGGATGCCCTCCAGGGCGGGGCCGGAACCTCCACGAACATGAATGTCAACGAGGTGGTCGCCAACCGGGCCATCGAACTCCTCGGCGGGCGCCGGGGCGATTACCGCCTGGTTCACCCTCTGGAAACGGTGAACCTCCATCAGTCGACCAACGACGTCTACCCGACCGCCCTCCGGGTCGCGGCCATCTTCGGCCTTCGGCGCCTCTCAGCGGCGATCGCTGCGCTCCAGGGGGTCTTCCAGGAGAAGGAAAAGAGCTTCGCGCCGATCGTCAAGATTGGACGGACGGAGCTTCAGGAAGCCGTTCCCATGACCCTGGGAGCGGAATTCGCCGCTTTTTCGGAGGCTTTCTCCCGCGATCGCTGGAGGACCTTCAAAGGCGAGGAGCGTCTCCGGGTCGTCAACCTTGGCGGTACGGCCGTCGGCACGGGACTCACAGCCCCGCGGGACTACATCTTCCTGGTCATCGAAAAGCTCCGGGAGGTCACGGGGCTGGGCCTTTCCCGGGGGGAGAACCTCACCGGAGAGACCGCCAACGCGGACGCCTTCGTGGAAGTTTCGGGGATCGTGAAGGCCCATGCCGCCAACCTCGTCAAGATCTCGGGCGACCTCCGGCTGCTCAACCTCCTCGGCGAGATCCGCCTTCCGCCGGTCCAGGCCGGCTCCTCCATCATGCCCGGGAAGGTCAACCCGGTGATCCCGGAGGCCGTCAGTCAGGCAGGCCTCAGGGCGATGGCCAATGACGTGGGAATCTGTGACGCAGCTGCCCGGGGAAGCTGCCAGATCAACGAGTTCCTCCCGCTGATCGCCGACCTCTTCCTCGATGAGATCGACCTTCTGGCAGCCGCGTCTGCCATTCTGGCCGGACATGTCGGGAACGTAACAGCGGATAAGGAGCGGTGCCGTGGGTTTGTCGACCAAAGCCCGACGATCATCACCGCCCTTCTGCCCTTCATCGGCTACGAGAGGGCAACGGCGCTGATCCGGGAATACACAGACCTCGAACGGACGCAGAAAGCGGGCGGGGGCAATCACTCTGATATCCGCTCCTTTCTGGAAGAAGAACTGGGGAAAGAGCTCACCGAACAGGTTCTCTCGCCCCATCACCTCACAATGTTAGGATACCGGAAAAATGGATACGACACCCAAGGGAAATAGACTGCACATCGCCATCTTCGGCAGGACGAATGTCGGCAAGTCGAGTCTTTTGAATTACCTGATCGGACAGGAGATCGCGATCACCTCCCCCGTGGCGGGGACCACCACCGACGTCGTCGAAAAGGCGGCCGAGCTGCTGCCGCTGGGCCCCGTGCTCTTCCTCGACACGGCCGGCCTGGACGACGTCTCGGAACTGGCCGAAGCCCGTCTGAAGAAAACTCAGAGGATCTTCGAGCGGGCCGACTGCATCCTCCTGGTCACGGAACCGGAGCAGTGGACGCCCTATGAAGCCGGTGTCTGGGCCGAGGCGGAAAAACGGAAGATCCCCCTCCTGACTGTCGTCAACAAGGTCGACCTCGGCGCGCCCTCCCCGGTATTCATTGAGCGGTTGATGCGCGAGACCGGCCGCGTCGCCACCCTTTCCTGCCTCGATCCCGCAGGCCGGGAAAAGGCCATGGAGCAGATCAAGCGCCACTTGATCGAGATGGCCCCCGACGACGTGATCGAGACGCCGACCTTGATCGGCGATCTCCTGCCGCCGGGAGGGCTCGCGGTTCTGGTCGTTCCGATCGATCTGCAGGCCCCGAAGGGGCGTCTGATACTCCCCCAGGTCCAGACGATCCGGGACGCCCTGGATAACGACGCGTCGGTCCTGATCGTCAAGGAGAGGGAACTTGCCGCCACCCTGGCCTGCCTCAACCGGAAGCCGGACCTAGCCGTCTGCGACTCCCAGGTCATCCTGAAGGTGTCGGCCGACGTCGCCAGGGAGATTCCCTGCACGACCTTCTCCATCCTCTTCGCCCGCCAGAAGGGAAACCTGTCCGTAGCCGCAGCCGGGGCGGCAGCCATCGAGGCCCTGCGTCCGGGCGATCGGGTCCTGATCGCCGAGGCCTGTTCCCACCATCCGCTCCAGGACGACATCGGGCGGGTCAAGATTCCGCGCTGGCTGACCCAGTACGTCGGAGGGGAACTCCAGATCGATACCGCGGCCGGCCGGGATTACCCCGACGGACTCGATCAATATCGCCTGATCATCCATTGCGGCGGCTGCATGCTGACCCGCCGGGAGATGCTTTCCCGTCTCCAGGCCGCGAAGGAGGCATCCGTCCCCATCACCAACTACGGCCTGGCCATCTCCTTCACCCAGGGGGTGATCCGAAGGGTCCTTTCCCCCTTCCCTTCGGCGCTGATCGCCTTCGACCGGCAGATCGACGAAATTCACAGACGCCCGCGGGGGAACGGGCCACGCAATAGCGAGAGGTGAAACATGTCGAAACGAATAGGAACCATAACCATCATCATCACCAACCGCACCATCCAGGCGTCGCAGGTCAATGCGATCCTGGGCGAATACGGAGACGTCATTATCGGGAGGATGGGGCTTCCGTACAGCCCAAAATCCCTCCACATCATCGCCCTGATCGTGCACGCGTCCAATGACGAGATCGGGGCATTGACCGGCAAATTGGGATCCCTGGCGGGCGTCGAAGTAAAATCGGCGCTCACCAAAGTCTAGAGAAAGGAAAGAGATGAACGACCACAAAGACTTTATTGATGATGCAAAAATCGAGGAACTTTTGAACGGAGCAGCCCGTCCCGAAAGGGCTCAGGTCGAGGCGATCATCGCCAAGGCCGGAGAACTCAAGGGCCTCGACCTGAAAGAGGCGGCGGCGCTTCTGCAGACGTCGGATCCGGAACTGATCGGCATGATCCGACAGGCCGCCCGGAAAATCAAGCAGGACATCTACGGCAACCGGCTCGTCCTATTTGCCCCCCTGTACATTGCCAACCACTGCTCCAACGACTGCCTCTACTGCGGCTTCCGCCGGAGCAACAAGGAGTTGACCCGGGTCGCCTTGACCATGGAGCAGATCGAAAACGAGGTCCGGGTTCTGGAGCGTGAAGGGCACAAGCGGCTCCTGATGCTCTGCGGCGAGCACCCGAGCCGGTCGAGCCTGGACTACTTCACCGAAGCGATCGAGGCGGCCTACGCCGTCAAGACCGAGAAAGGCGGGGAGATCCGCCGAATCAACGTCGAGATCGCCCCCCTGACCGTGCCGGAATTCAGGCGGTTGAAGGAGACGAAAATCGGGACCTATGTCCTGTTCCAGGAGACCTACCATCACGAAACCTACAAGAAGATGCACCCCCGCGGGCCCAAGGCGGACTTCGCCTGGCGGGTAACCGCCATGCACCGAGCCCAGGAGGGGGGGATCAGCGACGTCGGCCTGGGCGCTCTCTTCGGGCTGCACGACTACCGCTACGAGGTGCTCGGCATGCTCTCCCACGCGAAGCAGTTGGAAAAGGATTGCGGCGTCGGCCCGCACACCCTCTCCATCCCGCGCCTGCAGCCGGCCATGAACGCGCCCGCGGCGATCACGCCGCCCGCCCCCGTCGGCGACGAGGAGTTCAAGACCCTGGTCGCGATTCTGCGCCTGGCCGTCCCTTACACCGGGATGATCATGTCCACGCGCGAATCCCCCGAACTGCGCAACGAGCTTTTCAACCTGGGCGTCTCCCAGATCAGCGCCGGTTCGCGGACCGACCCGGGCGGCTACGAGAAGGAGTCCAGCGAACGCTTCCGGGCAGCCCAGTTCAACCTGGGTGATACCCGGACCCTGGACGAGGTGGTCCATGACATCACCGGCATGGGCCACATCCCGAGCTTCTGCACGGCCTGCTATCGGTTGGGACGCGTCGGAAAAGACTTCATGGACCTGGCCAAACCCGGACTGATCCAGAAGTTCTGCCGGACGAATGCGATCCTGACCTTCAGGGAATACTTGCTCGATTACGCCTCCCCGGAGACCAGAGCGGCCGGGGAAGAGTTGATCGAGCGGCTTGTCGCGGAGACCGAAGGTGCCGGAACCCGCCGGACCGTCACGGCCCGCCTGGCAAAACTGGAGTCGGGCGAGAGGGATCTCTATGTCTGAAACCGGCACCTCCCCCTTTTCACCCGGTGCGTTCGGGGAAGCCGTTCCGCACCGGGAGGAGATCATTCGACTCCTCGGGCTCTCCGAGGCGGAGGCGCGGGAGACGCTGTTTCCGGCCGCGGATGCCGCCCGCGAAGCTGGCGTCGGCGATGAGATCTTTCTCCGCGGGATCATCGAATTCTCGAACGTTTGCGTCCAGGAGTGTCTCTACTGCGGGCTCCGGCGGTCGAACGCGCAGCTTCGGCGCTACCGCATGCAGGAGGAGGAGATCCTCTCCGCGGCCCGGCGGGTCCGGGACGAGGGGATCGGAACGGTGGTCCTTCAGTCGGGCGAGGATCCCTATTTCACGCCGGATCGTCTCTGCTCGCTCCTGAAAAGGGTCAAGGAAGAAACCGATCTGGCCATCACCCTCTCCATCGGCGAGAGGACCAGAGAGGAGTACCGGGTCTTCCGCGAGTCGGGCGCCGACCGGTACCTCCTCAAGTTCGAAACGGCGTCAGAGCAGTTGTACCGTCGGCTGCGCCCGGGGAGGCGTCTCCACGACCGTCTCCGCTGCCTCACCGATCTTCGGGAACTCGGCTATGAGGTCGGGACGGGAAACATCGTCGGACTTCCGGATCAGAGTCCGCAAGCTCTGGCGGACGATCTGCTGCTGATGAAGGGTCTCGATGCGGACATGCTCGGGATCGGCCCCTTCCTCCCCCACCCGCAAACCCCGCTCTCCGCCGCACCGGCGGGAGACCTTTTCATGACCCTGAAGGTCCTGGCCGTGGCCCGCCTCATGATGAAGACGGCCAATCTCCCGGCCACCACCGCCCTGGGGGTCCTCGATGCAGAGGGACGGACCCGCGCCCTCGAGGGCGGTGCCAACGTCGTCATGCCCGACTTTACGCCACCTCTCTATCGCCGCCATTACGAGATCTATCCGGGTCGGGAGAAGGCCATGGATCTCACTGCATTCCTCCGAAGATTGCAGGACGACATCCAACGGCGGCACAGAAGAATCGGCCGGGGCAGCGGAGGCCGAAAAAGGACCAAAACCGGAGTGGAATTTCTTTGACATCGACGCCCATTTCGACTATGTAAGCCATCATTATTGTAGGCATTTTGTATGTCATGTTTGACATAAGTCGAAAATTGACATAAGAGAGCCCTCGATAGGGCGGAAGGAGCGCACGATGGAAAAAAAGATCCCCCTAAACATTGACGGAAAAGATGTGGAAGCGATTGCCGGACAGACAATCCTGGACGTCGCCCGTGAGCAGGGCATTTATATCCCCACGCTCTGCCACTACGCCAAGACGACCAACGTCGGCGCCTGCCGTGTCTGCGTCGTCGAGGTCGAAAAGGCGCGATCGCTGGTCGCCTCCTGCTGCATGCCGGTGAGCCCCGGCATGGTCATCAAGACGAATACGCCGAAGGTCCGCGCTTCGCAGAGGCTGATCGTTGAGCTACTCTGGTCGTCGGGCGATCACAACTGTCTGACCTGCGAACAGAACGGCGCCTGCGAACTGCAGAACCTGGTCTACTGGCTCGGGATCGAAAAGCCCCGTTTCGACATCGATGCCCCGGGGTACGAGATCGAGCGGTCCAATGCCATGATCCGGCGGGACCTCAACAAATGCATCCTCTGCGGCCGCTGCATCCGGGCCTGCAACGAGATTCAGGTCAACGAAGTCCTCGACTTCGCCCGCCGCGGCCACCGTGCCAAGGTCGGCCCGGCCTTCAACTCAGACTACATCAACTCCGACTGCGTGTTCTGCGGCGAATGCGCCGACGCCTGCCCGGTCGGGGCGATCACCTTCGAGCAGGCCCGTTTCGCCGGGCGGCCGTGGGAGGTCAAGAAGGTAAAGACGACCTGCACCTACTGCGGCGTGGGCTGCCAGATGGACCTGAACGTCCACAAGGACCAGATCATCAAGGTCACCGGAAACCGGGAGTATGGCCAGCCCAATGAGGGAAGCCTCTGCGTCAAGGGGCGCTTCGGCCTCGACTTCGTCAACCATCCGGACCGTCTGAAGGCCCCTCTCATCCGGAAGGAGAAGGGCGGCGAACTGGCGCCGGCGACCTGGGAGGAGGCATATGACTTCATCGCGGACCGTCTGACCGCGATCAAGAAGAAGTCGGGACCCGACAGCATCGCCGGCCTCTCCTCGGCCCGTTGCACCAACGAGGAGAACTACCTGTTCCAGAAATTCATGCGCGCGGGGATCGGCACCAACAATGTCGATCACTGCGCCCGTCTCTGACACTCCGTAACGGTGGCCGGTCTGGCCGCCGCATTCGGTAGCGGTGCAATGACGAACTCGATCGAGGAGATCGAATACACCGACGTCATCCTGGCGACGGGAACCAACACCACGGAAAACCATCCGGTCCTTTCCTCGCGGGTCAAGCGGGCCGTACGCCAGAACGGCGCCAAGCTGATCGTGATCGACCCGAGGGAGATCGATCTGGTCAAGTACGCGACGCTCTGGCTCCGGCAGAAACCCGGGACGGATGTCGCGGTCCTGAACGGCATGATGAACGTCATCCTCGCCGAAGGGATCTACGCCAAGGAGTATGTGGAAAACCGCACAGAGGGGTTCGAGGCCCTGCAGAAGACGGTCGCCGCCTACACGCCCGAGCGGGTCCAGGAGATTTCAGGCGTCCCCGCCGAGGACCTCAAGGCCGCCGCGCGCCTCTATGCGAAGGCGAACAAGGCCTCCATCCTCTACGCCATGGGGATGACGCAGCACATCACCGGAACGGACAACGTCAAGTCCTGCGCGAATCTGGCGATGCTCTGCGGGAAAGTCGGCATCGAAGGCGGTGGCGTCAACCCGCTCCGGGGGCAGAATAACGTCCAGGGCGCCTGCGACATGGGCGCTCTGCCCAACGTGTTTCCCGCCTACCAGCCGGTCGCCAATGACGAAGCCCGGGCGAAATTCGAGAAGGCCTGGAATGTGGCAACCCTTCCCGGCAAACCGGGGAAAACCATCGTGGAGATGATGGACGCGGCCCACAAGGGAGAGATCAAGGCCATCTACGTGATGGGCGAAAATCCCATGGTCTCCGATCCGGACCTGACCCATGTCGAGGCATCCTTGAAACACCTGGACCTCCTCGTCGTCCAGGACATCTTCCTGACGGAGACGGCGCGGCTAGCCGACGTGGTTCTCCCCTCGGCCTGCTTCGCGGAAAAGGACGGCACCTTCAGCAACACGGAGCGGCGGGTCCAGCGCGTCCGGAAGGCCGTACCGGCGCCCGGGCAGGCGAAGGCGGACTGGGAGATCATCGCAGGCCTCTCGACCAGGATGGGGTATCCGATGAGCTACGGCTCGGCCGCTGAGATCATGGCGGAAGTCAACGCCGTCACCCCGAGCTATGCGGGCATCACCTACGAGCGCCTCGAAAAGGGCGGGATCCAGTGGCCCTGCCCCAATGTCGACCATCCGGGCACCCGTTTCCTCC
This sequence comes from Deltaproteobacteria bacterium, assembly GCA_021372695.1. Next base: position 92,994 of record JAJFTY010000239.1, on the reverse strand, counting down.
ACAAGGACCGGTTCAGCCGCGGGCGCGGCCTCTTCCATGCCGTCGAGTACATCCCGCCGGCGGAATTGCCCGACGCCGAATACCCGATCCTCCTGTCGACCGGGCGCGTCCTCTACCATTACCATACCGGTACGATGACGCGTCTTGCCAAGGGGCCGATGGAGCGCTGTCCCGAATCCCTCGTCGAGATCAACCCGGCCGACGCGGAGAAGCTCGGCATTGCGGACGGACAGATGGTCAAGGTAACCTCGCGGCGCGGCGCGCTGCAGGCCAAGGCCAAAATAACCACCCGGTCCGACCGGGGAACGGTTTTCATGAATTTCCACTTCCACGAAGCGGCAGTCAATCTGCTGACCAATCCGGCACTCGACCCGATCGGAAAGATTCCGGAATACAAGGTCTGCGCCGTCCGGGTGGAAGCGGCCTGAAACACCGATCCCAAAAAGATAAACGGCCAGGTCGACAGTGAACCGGTCCTTCAATGCCGACTGGCCCTTTTATAAGGTAGGCACGGCCGTGAAAATGGAATCTCGCTTTTAAACTCAGCCTCGATCCGACGGACAACGGACCGGGGCGCCAGAAAAGGAGGATGATCAGTATGGCTTTCAATGCACCGCCAAAAATGGTAGGCCTCGTAGGCAACGCGGGAACCTACAAATCGAAACTTTCCGTATTTCAATTCTTGATCCGAGGCTTCATGGCCGGCGCTTACATCGGGATCGGTGCAGCACTGGCCACGGTCTGTTCGACCGGTGTGGCAGCGACCGCCGGGCCAGGCATCGCCAAACTCGTCCTCGGGTCGGTTTTCCCCGTCGGCCTGATTGCAATCGTCCTGACCGGTATGGAACTCTTCACCGGCGATTGCATGCTCGTCCCCATGGCCGCCATGATGAAGCGGGTCACTTGGGGAGCCGTCATGAAGAACTGGTTCTGGGTCTACATCGGTAACGTCCTGGGATCTTTTTTCTACGCCTACATCATGGCCTTCGGGCCGCTGGTCGATGGAACTGCGAGCGGTATGGCCGTCAACGCCTTCGGCACAACCGCTATCAACATCGCGGTGTCCAAGACCCTGACATACAAGGCGGCCGGTGGTGTCGGCTACTGGTCTTGCTTCGTCAAGGCCATCGGCTGTAACTTCCTGGTCAACATCGCCATCCTGCTGGCCATCACGGCGGACGACGTGGTCGGAAAGTTCTTCGGGATCTGGTTTCCGATCATGGCCTTCGTCTCCACCGGCTTCGAGCACTGCGTGGCCAATATGTACTTCCTTCCGGCGGGTAAATATCTGATTGACTGGTATCCGGAATCGATCCAGAAAATCGGCGGACTGCTCGCGGGCAACAACGGCCTCTCATGGGGCGATATCTGGTTCTGGAACATCATCCCGGTAACGGCGGGCAACATCGTCGGCGGCTTCCTGTTCATCGGCGTGGCCTACTTCATGATGTTCCGCAAGGAAGTGCCCAAGGATTAATCCGGGTCGGGAGTCATTTTGTCAATATTTGCCTGGATCACGTTTGTCCTTTGCGCCGGTGCGGTTTTCCTCCGGTACGCCATGACCGGAGACACCCGCTTCCTGATTTACGCCATTCCGGGTCTGATACTTCTCATCGTTCTTCCGATGACCCTGGGCTGGATGAGCCGCAGGAGCTACGCCAAGGCCGAAGGGGAGTACGACCAAAAGGCCAGGAATTACAAGATCGGACAGATCGGCGAATCCACGCGGGGACGGGCCGTCCGGATCAGGGGTAAGGTGGAAAAGATCCGTTTCCGTTGGCTCAACCGACCCCATTTCCAGGTGAAGGACGACACGGGAACCATTCGGGTGATTCTGTTCACCTCACCCGCGGAACGAGTCAGTACAGGAGACAGGGTGGAGGTCCTGGGAATGGTCATGAAGAATATCTTCGACCGTCGAAGCCAGGCGGTATCCGCCGTCAGCATCAAAAAAATCGGCTCCTGAGAGCCATCATCAAAGGGAGGTTGTCATGGATTCATTGGAATCAAGGTTCCTGCTGGGGTTCATCCTGCTCGGCGTGGCCCCCGTACTCGCTGTTTTTGGCACGGGGATTGCCATTGGCCTCATGATCGTGGGCATGCTGATCTCGGCTTCCGCCGCGTTCAGCTCCTAAGAGATCCGTAAAAGCGAGGAAGAAGAGGAGGCCCGAGGCCTCCTCTTCTTTTCGATTTTCCGACGGTACTTTTCACGCAGATTCCCCTAAGTACCCGCACCGTTGCTTGCGGCCGCGGGGCTGAATTGACGGCCGCTGCAAAAACGGACCATGCCGGGCCTGATCCGTATCGCCGTGGTAGATTCTCGACCCGTTTTAGTACCGAGACGTGCCCCTCAGCTTGCAAAGGCCTCTTTGATTTCGCGTTTCCAGATGCAGAGCATCTTGCCAGTGTGGAGCTGACACTGAACAAGTTCCCACTCATTGGATCCTTCATCGTCAAGGATTTTCTTTAAATGATCAAGACCATGCTCCGGGAGTTCCGGGAGTGAATTCACCTTGCAGGTACCGGCGTTGTTGCAGGCAATCTCAGCCGGGGGTACGATCTTGTCCAAATCCATCAAAGTCGTCTTGTAGTCCCATCTCGCCATGACTTACCTCCGAAGTTTATTTGGATTATTATCAATACACTGTCGCTTTTGGTTTTAGACTAAGCATGACCATTGCGTATGTCAATGGAAAATAGACAGCTATCGAATCCAATGACCGTGTTCCAGGCATTTGCCGGATCTCAAAGGCAGGACGACTCCTGATAACGTGCCGCTCGCTGAACAGAAGACCGCGGCGACCTCGCCGTATCAGGACGAAAGCCATTGGCATCGCGATAAAACAGTCCCGAGACTGGTATTTCGTCTTCGTGCGCACTCCGCCGTTATTCAGCCCCCGGGAAGAATCAGTTTCCGGTCGACGTAGAGAAGGTTCGGACGCTTGAGGCGGTTGAGTTCCATGAGCACTTGGGTCGTCGTGCCATGCTTCGCCGCGATCTCGGCCAGCGTGTCACCCTTCTTCACGCGGTAGAACCTCTCGGGCTTCGCAGCCGGAGGAGCAGGGACGCCTTTTGCGGCGACCTTCCGTTTTGCCGGCCCCTTCCCTTGCCCGGCCAAAGCTTCCTGCGGCTTTGGCTCCTTCGCCTGCTTGCCTGCAGACACCACGGGAGCGGGTGCGCCCTTTGCGGCGACCTTCCGCTTTGCTGGCCCCTTCTCTTGACCGGAGGAGGCTTCCTGCGGCTTTCCCCCGCCCTCCTCCTTGCCTGCGGATACGGCGGGAGCGGGAGCGCCCTTCCCCGTGAGTCTCGGTTTTGCCGGCTCCTTCTCTTCTCCGGCCGCGGCATCCTTCGGTTTTGTCTCCGTCTCTTCCTTGCCTGCTGCAGCCACAGGGTTGGGCGAGCGCTTTTGGGCGATCTTCCGCTTTGCCGGCACCTTCCCTTCCGCAGCGGTGGCATCCTGCGGTTTTGACTCCGCCTCTTCCCCTCCCGCGGCCACCGTCGGAGCGGGTGGGCTCTGTGCCGCAATCTTCGGCTTTAACGGCCCCTCCCCTTCTCCGGCCGTGGTATCCTGCTGCTTTGCCTCCGTCTCCTCCTTACCAGCGGACACCTCGGGGGCGGGAGCGCCCTTCACGGCGGCCATCCGCTTCGCCGGCCCCTTACCTTGCCCCGCTGCGCCCTTCGGCTTCGATCCTTCACCTTTTCCGGCGGTAACGGTCACTGCCGCCGGTGGGAGGGGTGGCAGGAACTGGACGATCGATCGGGCCATCCCTTGGGCAAGCTGCATCTGGAAGCGGTCGCTCCGCAGGAGTTTCTCCTCGTTGGGGTTGGAAATATAGGCCGTCTCCACCAGTATCGACGGAACCTCCGGAAGCTTGAGCACCCGGAAAGGGGCCTCCTGGACAGACGCGAATTTCAGGCCATTGGCGGCGCTCAGCTCTCCCAGGAGCAGCCCGCCGAAGTTCCTGGACTGGTTGATGTTATGGGTCTGGAACATGTCGAGGATGATCGGGTCCGAGACGTCACTCCCCTCCCCGTTGGGCACACCGCCCACGACGTCGGCCAGGTTTTCGCTTCTCGCAAGGATCTTCGCCGCCTCGCTGCTGGCCCCCCCGGTGGAAAGGCAGTAGACCGAAGTGCCATGGGCATCCCTGTTTCTGGCCGCGTCTGCGTGAATGCTCACGAACAGATCCGCGCCGTACTCCCTCGCAATCGTGACCCTCTTCTTGAAAGAGACGTAATAGTCGCCGCTCCGCGTCAAAAAGGCGCGGTAGCCCTCCTTGCTGTTGAGCTGATCGCGCAGTTTTTTGGCAATGGCCAGAACGACGTCCTTTTCGAAGGTCCCCTTCTTGCCGACCGCCCCCGGAGCATCGCCCCCGTGGCCGGGATCGATCACGACGATCCGTGCCTTGCGCGTGACCTTGACCCGTTCCCGGGCTTCGCTCTCCTTCTTTTCGGCATCCGGGAGGACAAGGTCCACGACGATCCGGTACGGCTTGTCCTCAAACTTTTTCAACTTGAAGACCGTGGACTGAACCGGGCCGGGAAGGAGGAGTTCGACGCGCACCCCGGCAGGAGTCGGCGAGGAGAGGAGAATCTGATCCACGCCCGGCTTTTTCAGGACGATGGCGGCGGGTAGCTGGGAAGGCAGGGATGTCGCCTCGATATCGATGGCCAGCTTCTGTTCGCCCTTTTCGACCTTAAAGGGGGCATCTTCGGTCATGTCGATGACCACGCGCGTATGATCCGGGGCGACCCAATGACGAATGTTCAGGATCTGGTTCTGGGCCCAGGCGGTGGCCACCCAGCCGGATCCGAAAATCCAGACGGCCAGAATCAAGAAGAGCTTTCCGGCACGGGGCATATGATCAATCCTTGCGCTTGACGTTGCCATGGAGATCCGCCGCGATTCCCATGCATTTTATCATGAAACCGCAAAAGGATGTATCAGCTCCGCCCGATAAATTCAACAACGATTGCGAAAAGGGATTGACAAGGGGCGCCGTTGATGGCATGGATACCGCCGCCGCGGGATCCGGCTTCCCCGGCGGAAAAAAGTTGAATATTCACCTGTCCCGTAGTATGGTTCACCGCTGTCGACGATCCGCCGGCAGTTCCATCTCAGGGGGGCGATTAGCTCAGTTGGATAGAGCGCTGGTCTCCGGAACCAGAGGCCGTGGGTTCAAGTCCCACATCGCCTACCATTTTTATTTAGCATAATCAATCAGTTAATAAACAGCAACCTTCGATATTCGATCCGACAAAGGGGGTTGTCCGCATGTAGTTACCCGACCCTTCTGGACTCTCGCGATTGCCTTCGGAGGGAACGAGCTGTTGTTCTAAGTGGCTGTGCAACAACGCGCCATGTCAAGTTGGGCCAGAATCGTGGTAAAGGGAGGCGATCATGAAAGCTGAAAGAGTTCTGGAAAACCGTCTGGAAAACCGCAGGCGACTGGAGGAAGAAGCGCCAACCCTCTACAAGGGATTCAACGAATTGATGAAAGCCTACTACAGCCCCGGGGTACTGGATCGGAAGTACAAGGAGCTGATGGCGATCACAGGAGCCGTCGCGACACGGTGTATCCCCTGACTGGCCAACCACATGGGTAATGCGCTCTCGGCGAGAGCCACACGAGAAGAGATAATCGAAGCGGCATCGATCGGTGTTGAGTTCGGCGGCGGCCCCTCTTTCGCGTTGGTGAGAGACCACCTGCTGCAATTTTTGGACGAATTGAAAGATAGAAGGGATTGAAAAAATTTCCACAGGTGGAGTTTCTACGTCGGCTGGCGACCGTTCACTTCCACATCGCCCACCCTGGTGACAAATGTCTTGATTTCGACGGTGACTTGTTATAGAAGGGCTATTCATTTTTATGGTCTCTCCTTGCCCGGACTTGGGGTCCGGGCTTTAGAGCCGAAAGGAGGAAGCATTGAGGAGATACGAGACAATACTGATTGCCCATGTCGACCTTTCCGAGGATGAACTGAGCAGCCTCATCGCCCGTTACAGCGCGATCATCACGGGCCAGAAGGGCATCCTGGTCAAGGTCGAACGGTGGGGAAAGAGGCGGCTTGCCTACGCCATCAAGAAGCAGGCCCGGGGATTCTACATTCTGATCGACTACGCAAGCGAAAGCGCGGCCGTCAACGAACTGGAACGGAACCTCAAGATCAACGACAAGATCCTGAAGTTCATGACCGTTCTCAAGGAAGAGGCGGTCGATGCCGCCGCACTTGAGAAGGAGATCGCCGAAGCCGCACAGAAGGCGGAAAAGAAGGAGGAGGCCGTGGTTGCCCCCGCAACGACTCCGGCCGCCGCTCCGGTTGAAGCACCCGCCCCGATTCCGGCGGAAGTTCAGCCAGCGGCAGCGGAAGAGACGAAGACAGACGCAAAGGGGGTTGATTGATCATGGCTTTTACACCTGCACCCAGAGGCCCGGCCAGACCGGGGGCCAGACCACAGAAAAAGTTCTTCCACCGGCGGAAGTTCTGCCGTTTCTGCACCGACTCGAACCTGAAGATCGAGTACAAGGAGACGCAGACACTCCGGGATTTCACCACGGAGAGAGGCAAGATCATGCCTCGCCGGATCACGGGAAACTGTGCAAAACATCAGCGGGAATTGACCGTGGCCATCAAGAGGGCGCGGACGATCGCCCTGCTGCCTTTTGTCGTGTCCGAGGGATAGAGGCTCCGGCAGAGGTTTGACGCCGGGACCATATCGCGTCTTTACCCTTCAGCTCCCGCGGGCGGGATAAGGGCGGGGTCACGCTTGTCCTTTCCGGGATCCACATCCTCCCCGCTTTGCCGGAGCAGATCCTGAATGGCCCGGCGCTCGGCGAGGAGCGGAGAGCCGCAGAAACGCCGGCACGACCTCCTCTTTCAGGGCATCGGCGCAGACGGGTTCAAGCACTTGGATAGAGAAAAGGGTCCTTTATCTCATCGCGACATGATCCAGGGCGGAGCGGTTCTGACGCTCACCTTTCTGATCGTCGTCCTGATACCCATCGTCGGCCCGGTGGTCGTCATGCTCACGCCGCTGCCGATCCTCTACTACTGCTCCCGTCTGGGCAGGCGGAGCGGGTTTGCTGTCCTGGGCGTTTCGCTGCTGGCAACTTACGGCATTCTCGTTCTTCTGGGACAAGGCGCCAACCTGATCGTTCTGCTTATGATCGGGTTTACCGGCATCATGCTCTCCGAAGTCCTGAAACGGCGGCTTTCTGTCGAAAAGACAGTGCTGCTGGCGTCGCTTGCGCTATCGGGCTGCATCGCCGGCTTCGTTCTTTATCATGCGTTCCGAACGGGCATCGCTCCCTGGCAGGCTCTTGAGCTCTACGTCGGCGCGATCGTCAGGGAAAATATAAAGTTGTATGCCCAGTTGAATATCTCGGAGGAGCAGGTCCAACTGATCCGGGAAAACGCGCCGCAGATCACCCATCTGCTGACGGCGATTTTCCCGGGCCTGGCCCTGTCGGGCGCCGCGCTCACCGTGTGGATCAACCTGCTTACCGGACGGATCCTCTTCCGGCGGAGCGGTATCCCCTTTCCCGATTTCGGCGATCTGGCCACCTGGAAGGCGCCGGATCGGCTCGTCTGGGTGCTGATCGCCGCCGGGATCATGGTCATGCTCCCTCTGGACGGGACCGCCATCGTCGGGATGAACCTCCTGATTCTCTGCAGCCTGACCTACCTGTTCCAAGGGCTTGCCATCGCCGCTTTCTTCTTCCGGGAGAAGCGGGTGCCCATCGCGTTCAGATGGCTGTTCTACACCCTGCTGCTGATTCAGCAGTATATGCTCATTATCGTGATCGCCTTCGGTCTATTCGACATGTGGGTCGATTTCAGAAAACGGCTCGGGGGACCCAAAGACTCCCCCGCGTAAATCAATCGGGCGACGGCCAAAGCCGCCGTTTCCCCCAAGGAGGTAATATGAAGGTCGTACTGAAGCAGAACGTGGAGTCTCTCGGCAAGGCGGGAGATCTCGTCAAGGTTGCAGATGGCTACGCGCGCAATTTCCTGATTCCCAAAGGGCTGGCCGCCCAGGCGAGCACGGGGAATCTCAAGGCCTTTGAACACGAAAGAAAGCGCATCCTGCTGCAAGCGGACAAGATCCAGAAACAGGCCGAAGAGATGTCACGCCGGTTGAGTGAGGTGACCTGCACGATCGCCCGCCGCGTCGGCGAGCAGGAGAAACTGTTCGGCTCCGTCGGCGCAAAGGACATCGAGGAGGCGCTGGTCGCCCAGGGAATCGAAGTCGACAAGAAGAGCGTCCTCCTGGATGAGCCGATCAAGGCACTGGGTGAGTACCCCGTCCGGATCAAGCTGAGCGCTGGCGTGACGGGTGAGATCAAGGTCGTTGTCGTTGCCGAGACCTGATCACAGCCATCGACCCGCGAGGGTTTCCGCCATGAATGACATCGACGCCTCCCTCCACAAGGTGCCCCCCCAGAACCTCGAAGCGGAGCAGTCCGTTCTGGGAGGCATCCTGCTGGACAATCTGGCCCTGAACACGGTTCTGGAGGTGCTGGGTCCGTCCGATTTCTACAGCGACGCCCACCGGAGGATCTTCGGCGCCATCATCGAGCTCTCCAACCGCAACGAGCCCTGCGATCTGATCACGCTCAGCAACATCATGAAGGATCAGAAACGGCTGGAGCAGGTCGGGGGAACGGCCTATCTCTCGTCACTCGTGGACAACGTCGCCTCGGCGGCCAACATCGCCTACTACGCCAAGATCATCAAGGAGAAGAGCATCCTGCGCGGGCTGATCGGCACAGCGACCGACATCCTCAACAAGAGCTACGATGCCGGCATGGAGGTCGATCAGGTTCTGGATGAGGCGGAACATGCCATCTTCGAGATCTCCGAAAACAAGATCCGCCCCTCTTTTTATCCCATCCGGGAGATCATCAAGGACAGCTTCAAGACGATCGAGCGGCTCTACGCCAGAAAAGAGCTGATCACCGGGGTGGCAACCGGCTTCGACAAACTGGACGACCTGACTTCGGGGCTCCAGAACTCCGATCTCATCATCATCGCCGGACGGCCAAGCATGGGCAAGACCGCCTTTGCCCTAAACATCGCACAGTTCGCCGCACTCGAGATGGGCGTTCCCGTCGCCGTCTTCTCCCTCGAAATGGCCAGGGAACAGCTCGCGACACGTATGCTGGCCGCGGAGGCCCGCGTGGATTCGCAGCGCCTCCGCAAGGGATTCCTCGGCGAGACGGACTGGCCGAAACTGACCACCGCCGCGGGCCGCCTCTCGGACGCTCCGATCTACATCGATGACACCCCGGCTATCACCGTGATCGAAATGAAGGCCAAGTCCCGGCGCCTGAAGGCCGAATCCGGCCTGGGGCTCATCGTCCTCGACTACCTGCAGCTCATGCGCGGAAGCGCTTTCAAGGATTCGCGGGAGCAGGAGATCTCCGAAATCAGCCGCTCCCTCAAGGCTCTGGCGAAGGAGTTGAACCTCCCCGTGATTGCGCTGTCGCAGTTGAACCGCAAGGTGGAGGACAGGCCAAACCGGAAACCGCAGATGGCCGATCTCCGGGAATCCGGCGCCATCGAGCAGGACGCGGATGTGATTGCCTTCATCTACCGGGACGAGGTGTACAACCGGTCGGAAGACAACCCGGAAAAGGGGATCGCCGAGATCATCATCGGCAAGCAGAGAAACGGACCCACGGGCACCGTGAAGCTCGCCTTTCAGGAAAAATACACCCGCTTCGAGAACCTGGCGCGGCCCGATGATGCCGCCCAGGTCTGATGTCCGTGTGAAAGCCGTCAGGCCTCGATCAGTTTGGTTTCCTTTCCCAGATAGGGAATGGCCATGGAGAGTTTCCGCAGGGCCTGTTTTTCGATCTGCCTGGCCCGCTCCCGGGTGATGTGATACCGGTCGCCGATCGCCTGGAGGGTCAAAGGGTTATCCGCCATCACGCGATGGTGGATGATGAAGCTCTCTTTTTCGTTCAGTCCCGCCAGAGCACCGGCGATGTTCCGCTGGACCAGTTCCCGCTCCTCCTTCCGGATCAGCAGCGTCTCCTGATCGTCGCCCTCGTAGGTCAGATGGTCCATGTGCGTGGAATCGCCTTCCTCGCTCACCGTGGCGTCGAGGGAGAGGTCGCGGCTGCTCATCCGTACCTCCATCTCTGCGATCTCCTCCGGCCGGACCCCGAGGGTCTTTGCGATCTCCTCGAATTCAGGCCGCTTCTCCGAGAGGCTCTCCAGCCTCCTGCGGGCCTGGCTCAGCTTGAAGAAGAGCTTGCGCTGCGCCTGGGTCGTTCCGATCTTAACCAAGCTCCACGACTTGATGATGTAGTTCTGGATATAAGCGCGGATCCACCAGACGGCATAGGAGATGAGCCGGTAGCCCTTGTAGGGATCGAACTTCTTGACGGCGTGCATCAGGCCGATGTTCCCCTCCTGCACCAGATCGGCCAGTTTGATCCCGTAATTCCGGTATTCGTGGGCGATCTTGACCACGAACCGCAGGTTCGAAACGACGAGTTTCTCCGCAGCCTCCATGTCGTTGTACTTCTTCAGCCTCACGGCGAGGCGGAACTCCTCCTCGGCCGTCAAAATCGAAAAGCGGTTGATCTCCGCCATGTAGACGTCGAGCGTCCCTGTAACAGCCGGAACTTCCAAATCCTTCCCTCCCAGACCCTGATAATAGGCCATATTTTATACAGGGATGTCCGGGGTCAGTCAACCCTTTTCACCCCGTTGACCCTCTCTAGTCCGCCGAAAAGCCGGCTGCCCGGGCGATCAAACGTCCACCATCAGGGCTGCCCGCTCCGACCCGGCGGACCGGTCCATTCTTGACATCCCCGGATCGATGTTTACCTTACGCACGCTATGAGAAACCTTGAAAAAACAAGCCGCCGCCCCTTCGGGGCGACAGGCCGAACCCATCGGTCACCTTTCCCTTAAGAACGGAGGGACGGGGGGCTCTGGCCATCATGGATCATATGTCTGGGCATACAGGAGGAAACTTGAAATGAGATTCGATAAATTTACACTGAAGGTTCAGGAGGCTCTGCAGGAGGCGCAGGGGCTGGCCGGCCAACTCGGCCACCAAGCGCTCGACGTGGAGCATCTTTTCATCTCTTTCGTGAAACAGCCGGAGGGGATCGTCTCGGAGATCCTCAAGAAGCTGGGGGCCGACCCCAACCGGATCGAGGCGGAGGTGCGCAGGCTTTTGGAAAAACTCCCGAAAGTCAGCGGCGCAGCCGGCGAGACCTACATGACCCCGAGGCTGAACCGTCTCCTCGACGCCTCTCTGAGCGAGGCCGCGCGCCTCACCGACGAGTACGTCAGTGCGGAACACATCCTCGTGGCCATGGCCGACGAAAAGGAGGGGGCGCTCGCAAAGATCCTCGCTACGAATGGCGTCACCAAGGATGCGATCTTCAAGGTCCTCGTCGAGATCCGCGGGAACCAGCGCATCACCGATCCCAACCCGGAGGAGAAGTACCAGGCGCTCAAACGCTACGCCCGCGATTTCAACGAACTGGCCAGGAACGGCTCCTTCGACCCCGTCATCGGCCGGGATGAGGAGATCCGCAGGGTCATGCAGGTCCTCTCCCGCCGGACGAAGAACAATCCCGTCCTGATCGGGGAGCCGGGCGTCGGCAAGACGGCGATCGTCGAGGGCCTCGCCCAGAGGATCGTCAACGGCGACGTGCCGGAAAATCTCAAGGACAAGAGGGTCGTCGCCCTGGATATCGGCGCCCTGGTCGCCGGGGCGAAGTACCGCGGGGAATTCGAAGACCGTCTGAAGGCCGTCCTGAAGGAGGTCACCTCAGCGCAGGGAGAGATCATCCTCTTCATCGACGAGATCCACACCGTCGTGGGTGCAGGCGCTGCGGAGGGTTCGGTCGATGCCTCGAACATGCTGAAGCCGGCCCTCGCCCGGGGCGAGCTGCGCTGCGTCGGCGCGACCACGCTGAACGAGTACCGGAAGCATATCGAAAAGGACCCGGCGCTCGAACGGCGTTTTCAGCCGATCCTGGTCAAGGAGCCCTCGGTGGAGGATACGATTGCCATCCTCCGGGGTCTGAAGGAGCGTTATGAAGTCCACCACGGCGTCCGGATCAAGGACTCGGCCATCATCGCGGCCGCCACTCTTTCCAGCCGCTACATCAGTGACCGCTTTCTCCCGGACAAAGCCGTCGACCTGGTCGACGAGGCGGCATCGCGCCTCCGGATCGAACTGGACAGCCTGCCGGCGGAGATCGACACGCAGGAGAGGCGCGCCATCCAGCTCGAGATCGAACGGCAGTCGCTGAAGAACGAAACGGACAAAACGTCGCTCGAACGCCGCGACAAGATCGACAAGGAGCTGGCGGAGCTCCGGGAAGCCATGGACAAGATGAAGGTCCACTGGACGATGGAGAAGGACGCCATCAAAAGGATCCAAGCGATCAAGGGGAAGATCGAGAGTTTGCGGGTCGAGGAGCAGAATGCCCAGCGGAGCGGCGATCTTGCGAAGGCCGCGGAGATCCGCTACGGAAAGCTCGTCGAACTGAACCGCGAACTGGAGGCGGAAAACGGAAAGCTCGCCCTGGCCCAGAAGGACAAACAGATGCTCAAGGAGGAGGTCGGCGCCGAGGACGTGGCCGAGGTGGTGGCCAACTGGACCGGCATTCCCGTCACCCGGATGCTGGAGAGCGACGTCCAGAAGCTGATCCGGATGGAAGAGCGGCTGAGGCAACGGGTCATCGGCCAGGAGGAGGGGATCGCCGCGGTCTCGAGCGCGTTGCGCCGGGCCCGTTCCGGCCTCCAGGATCCGAACCGGCCGATCGGTTCCTTCATCTTTCTCGGGCCCACGGGCGTCGGAAAGACGGAGCTCGCCAAGGCGCTTGCCGAATTCATGTTCGACAACGAACAGGCACTGATCCGGATCGACATGTCCGAATACATGGAGAAACACTCGGTGGCCCGCCTGATCGGCGCGCCTCCGGGATATGTGGGGTATGACGAGGGCGGCCATCTGACCGAGGCCGTGCGGCGCAGGCCCTATTCGGTATTGCTTTTCGACGAAATCGAGAAGGCGCATCCCGATGTTTTCAACATCCTGCTCCAGATCCTCGATGACGGACGGTTGACGGATGGCCACGGCCGAACGGTAGATTTCAAGAACACGATCGCGATCATGACCTCGAACGTGGGCAGCCAGTGGATCCAGGACCCCGCCCTGACCGACGAGGAGAAGCGGGAGCGGACGATGGACGCGCTCCGGGCGACCTTCAAGCCGGAATTCCTGAACCGGATCGATGACATCATCATCTTCCGCGCCCTCTCGATGGAGGACATCGAGCGGATCATCGACATCCAGCTCGGACTCATCCGGAAACGGCTCCAGGAGAGGAAGCTCTCGCTCGAATTGACAGAAGAGGCCAAACATTATATAGCCCAAGCGGGCTACAGTCCGGTCTACGGTGCGAGACCCCTGAAAAGGGTACTCCAGAAGCAGATTCTGGACCCGATGGCGCTGCAGCTTCTCGAAGGCGCCTTTGCCGAGGGCGACCGGATCGTGATCGACCATGAGGGAGACCGGGTGGTCTTTCGCAAGGGCTGAGCCGGGCATCATAATTCTGAACCCGGTCAGCGAGAGCGGCTTTGACCGTTTCGCCGACCGGGTACGAGGGAATGAATCTATTTCTCAAGGAGAAAAACATACATGAACACGCTTAAGACAGGGCTTCTGCTCGGCGCATTGACGGGCCTGCTCATGCTGATCGGCGGCTGGTTCGGCGGCCAGCACGGCGTCGTCATCGCCTTTATCTTCGCGATGGTCATGAATTTCGGCAGCTACTGGTTTTCCGACAAGATCGTCCTCAGCATGTACCATGCCCAGCCGGTCACGGAGGCTCAGGCCCCGGAGCTGTACGCGATGGTGAAGGATCTGGCGCTCCGGGCCGGCATGCCGATGCCGCGCGTCTATATCATCCCCGAGGAGACCCCGAACGCCTTTGCCACGGGACGAAACGAGAATCACGCCGTGGTGGCCGTCACGGAGGGAATCCTCCGGATCCTCGGCCGCGATGAACTGGAGGGTGTCCTGGCCCATGAGCTGACCCACATCCGTAACCGGGACATCCTGGTGGGTTCGATCGCCGCGACGCTGGCCGGGGCCATCGTCATGCTGGCCAACATGGCCCAGTGGGCCGCGATGTTCGGCGGGGGCCGCAGCGATGACGACGAGGGCGGCAGCAACATCGTCGGCCTGATCGTCATGGCCATCCTTGCCCCGATCGCTGCCACGCTGATCCAGATGGCCATCTCCCGATCGCGGGAGTACCTGGCCGACGAGGGCGGGGCAAAGATATCGGGAAAGCCTTACGGTCTGGCGGGCGCCCTGGAAAAGCTCTCGCGGGCCTCCCAGGCGATCCCCATGAATGCCAACCCTTCGACGGCTCACATGTTCATCGTGAATCCCCTGACGGGACGGTCGCTGATGAACCTCTTCAGCACCCATCCGCCGATCGAGGAGCGGATCGCCCGTCTGCGAAGCATGAGACCGCGTTAAACGTCGTAGCTCTGCGGTTCACGGCCGGCTCCGATCCCGGATTTGCCGGGGCGGACCGGCCTGACCCGTCTTGATACGAGGGAGGATATGGAGATGGATGAGGAGAAGAAAGAAAAAGGATTCGTGATCAAGGATCGCCGCCATTTCGATGAATCCGGCGACCTGCGAACGGAGGAAGAGGCGAAGAAGGAAGGGGAGAAGAAACCGGAAGCCACGGCCGAGCCTGCACCGGCCTCGCCGGAGGAGCCAGCCGCCGAGCCGGAGGATACCCCCCTGCCTGAGATCAATTTCTCCGGATTCATCTTTTCGCTCAGCACGACGGCCATGTACCACTTCGGGGATTTCGCCGATCCGGTCACGAAGGAGGCAAAGCGCAACCTCCCCGCCGCCAAGCAGACGATCGACATCTTGACCATCATGAAGGAGAAAACAAAGGGAAACCTCGACGAGGATGAAAACCAGCTTCTCGACGACATCCTCTATGAGTTGAGAATGCGGTACATCAAGGAAATGACCCGTCCATGATCACGACGGGGTCGCCGGCCAAGATCAACCTATACCTGCGCGTTCTCCGGAAGCGTGAAGACGGCTACCATGACATCCTCTCCCTGATGCAGAAGATCAGTCTCAGCGATGAGATGACCTTTGCAGGAGGCGGGGGAATTGCGGTCCATTGCCCCGGTACAGCCTTGCCCGAGGACGAGGGCAACATCGTCTACCGGGCTGCGGCGGCCTTCTTCGACCGCATCGGTACACCTCCCGGCATCGACATCACGATCCGGAAGCGCATCCCCATTGCCGCAGGGCTGGGCGGCGGCAGTTCCAACGCCGCCACGACCCTCATGACCCTGAACAAAATGCATGGATCGCCTCTCAGCCGTGAAGAGCTGATGAAAATGGGATCGCGTCTCGGCGCGGACGTCCCTTTCTTCATCTTTGGAGACACGGCCTGGGCTTGCGGGATCGGCGATCGGTTCCCGGAGTCCCCCTGCCTCCCGCCCCTCTGGTTTGTCCTGGTCAATCCGGGCTTTGAAATCTCCACAAAATGGGTCTATCAGGAGCTCAATTTGGGATTGACAAAGGGTGGAATAAATTATAGCATCCCTCGTTTTTCCACAACGGAAGATCTGATCCGCGGCCTCACGAACGACCTGGAGCGTGTCACGACGAGGCTTCATCCCGTTCTGGATCAGATCAAGGCCCTTTTGCTGGAAAACGGTGCCCGCGGGGCCCTGATGTCGGGAAGCGGACCGACCGTTTTCGGCGTCTTCACGGACAGGGAAACCGCTGGAAGAGCTGAAAAGGAACTGGGACGGGGAACCCCATGGGCGGTATTCGTGGCTCACTCCCTGTAGGGAAAGTGGCCACGTTCTTCGACCCGGTGCGCGGAGGCCCCGGATTCGCACGGCTGTCCGGATCGGAACTGGGGCGTCGTCAAGCGGTAAGACACAGGAATTTGGATCCTGCATTCGGAGGTTCGAATCCTCCCGCCCCAGCCAATTGATGAGTTGAAGGATTTCAAATGCTCGAAAGAATGAGGGTGTTCACCGGAAATGCGAACGTGGCGCTCGCCCAGAAAATCTCGGAAAACCTGGGTGTGCCGCTGGGAAAAGCCCATGTCACGGCCTTCAGCGACGGCGAAACCCGCGTCGAGATCAATGAAAATGTGCGCGGAATGGATGTCTTCATCATCCAGCCCACCTGCCCCCCCGTCAACGTCACGCTGATGGAACTCCTGATCATGATCGATGCCCTCCGCCGGGCCTCAGCGGACCGGATCACGGCGGTCATCCCCTACTACGGATATGGGCGTCAGGACCGCAAGGTTGCGCCGCGGGCGCCGATCTCCGCCAAACTCGTGGCCGATCTGATCACCCGCGCGGGTGCCAGCCGGATCCTGGCGATGGACCTGCATGCGGGTCAGATCCAGGGGTTCTTCAACATTCCCGTGGACAATCTCTTCGCCACCCCGGTCCTGTTGGACTACATCAAGAAAAACTACCAGGGTGACAACATCGTGACCGTCTCTCCCGATACGGGAGGGGTTGAAAGGGCGCGCGCCTTCGGCAAGAGGCTCGGGGCCAGCCTGGCGATCATCGACAAGCGCCGGGAGGGGCCGAACGAGGCTCAGGTCATGAACATCATCGGCCATGTCAAGGGGAAGAAGGTCATTCTGCTGGACGACATGATCGATACGGCCGGAACCGTTGTCCAGGCCGCCAAGGCACTCACGGCAGAGGGGGCTCTCGAGGTATCGGTTTGCTGCACCCATCCGGTCCTTTCCGGACCGGCCATCGAAAGAATCGAACAATCGGACCTGAAAGAAGTGATCGTGACGGATACCATTCCCCTGCACGAGAAGGCGAAGGCCTGCGGCCGCATCAAGGTGCTCTCCGTCTCCGGCCTCCTTAGCGAAGCTGTCCGAAGAATCTATTACAACGACTCAGTGAGTTCATTATTCATTTAGGAGGAATTTCCATGGAGGCGACTGAATTAAAAGCCCTGACCCGCAAAGAGACCGGCAAGGGGCCGGCGCGGCGTTTCAGGATGGGAGGATCGATCCCGGGCGTGTTTTACGGCCGTGGCGAGGAGGCCATTCCCCTGACCGTCGACGGGGCTGAATTGCTCAAGGTGATCAAAGCGAAGAAGGAGAATATCTTCATCAAGCTGAAGATCGAAGGCGAAAAGCAGATGGAGAAGCTCTCCCTGATCAAAGAGGTTCAGATCGAACCGGTCAGCAGGCGCTTCTATCACGTCGATTTTTATGAAATCCGCATGGATCACAAACTGACGCTGGAGGTCCCCATTCACTTCGCCGGCATCCCCGTCGGCGTCCAGAACGGCGGCGAACTCCAGCACCTGAAACGCGACTTGAAGATCTCCTGTCTCCCCGCGGTTTTGCCCGATTTTATCGAGATCGATGTCACCGGCCTTGAGATCGGCGACTCGATCAAGGTGCAGGACATCCCGGTACCGGAGGGCATCACGGTCCTCGACCCCGGCGATGTCGGCGTCGCGATGGTGGCCGTGGTCAAGGTCTCCGTGCCGGTGGCGGAAACCCCGGCGGAAGGCGAAGCCGCAGCTCCTGCCGAGGGTGAAGAGGCGCCGGCCGCAGAAAAGAAAGCATAGAGGGGTGATGGCCCGGCGTCCGGAGCGCTTCGGCGTTTTGGAGGGGACGTCATGAGGGAGCCATTCCTTGAAGTTAATCGCTGGACTGGGAAATCCTGGAGCCAGGTACCGGATGAGTCGGCACAACGCAGGCTTCATGGTCCTGGATCAGCTGGCGTTGCAGCAGAACATCTCCATCGAGCAGAACATCTTTGACGCGCAGGTCGGAAAAGGAAGGATCGCGGAGACTCCCGTTCTGCTGGCTCAGCCTCAGACTTTCATGAACCTGAGCGGCATCGCGATCCGAAAGCTTGCGGACTATTTCAGAATCGACATCGGGGACGTGATCATCGTGCATGACGATCTGGACCTTCCCTTTCAGACGGTCCGGCTCAAGGCGGGCGGCGGCCTTGCAGGACACAAAGGGCTGATTTCCGTCATGGATCATCTGGGTGGGCCAGAATTCCTCCGGGTCAGATTCGGCATCGGAAGACCACCCCGCAAGACGATGGTAGAGGGGTACGTTCTGGAACCTTTTTCCGTTGAGGAGATGAGTTGTTTGCCACAACTGACCCAAAGGGCAGCAGAGGCCGTGACGGACATCATCTCATCCGGGATCAGGGCGGCCATGGAGAAATACCATGAAAAGGAGAAGTCTAACTTAAGCAAGGAGGGTTGAATCATGCGCATCGGAAAACGCGGTTTCTGGTCTCTGTTCACTTCGCTCGCCATCATCCTTTTTCTGATGACCCCGATGGCCTTCGCCGGTGAAGCAGACATCAAGCTCCCGGATCTGTCCCAGGTCAGCTTCATGGGCGGCTCATTGGGCGGCTTGACCATCCTGAACGTCGGCCTCGTGATCTGCCTGATCGGGATGATCTTCGGCTGGATGCAGTACACCCAGACGAAGAACCTGCCCGCCCACCAGGCTATGCTGGATGTTTCCAACACCATCTGGGAGACCTGCAAGACCTATCTGTTCCAGCAGGGGAAGTTCCTCGCGGGCCTCTGGGTCCTGATCGCCATCTGCATCCTCTACTACTTCGTCGGCCTTCAGGGTACCTCTTTCGCCGATGTCCTGGTAATCCTCTTCTGCTCGATCATGGGGATCCTCGGCTCCTACGGGGTGGCCTGGTTCGGCATCCGGATCAATACCGTGGCCAACTCCCGGGCGGCCTTCGCGTCGCTCAGCGGCAAGCCGCTCAACATGGTGAATATCTGCCTCCGCTCCGGAATGAGTGTCGGCCTTCTCCTGGTGAGCATCGAGCTCTTCTTCATGATCCTGATCCTCGCCTACATCCCCAAGGATCTGGCCGGCCCTTCCTTCATCGGCTTCGCCATCGGTGAGTCCCTGGGCGCGAGCGCCCTCAGAATCTGCGGCGGCATCTTTACCAAGATCGCCGACATCGGCTCCGACCTCATGAAGATCATCTTCCATCTGCCCGAAGACGATCCGAAGAACCCGGGCGTCATCGCCGACTGTACGGGCGACAACGCCGGCGACAGCGTCGGCCCCACGGCGGACGGATTCGAAACCTACGGTGTGACGGGCGTGGCCCTGATCTCCTTCCTGGCCCTGGCGCTGGCCTCGAATCCGGCCATGGGCGGCAAGCTGATCATCTGGATCTTCGCGATGCGCATCCTGATGATCCTCACCGCGCTCGCCTCCTATTTTGTCAACGACGCGGCGAGCCAGTCGCTCTTCACGGGCAAGAAAGAGTTCAACTTCGAGCACCCGCTGACCAACCTGGTCTGGATCACCTCCGGCGTCTCGATCGCGGTGACCTTCGTGGCCAGCTACTTCCTGCTGGGCGATCTGCCCGTCACGGGCACCGGAATCTCCGCCTGGCTGGCCCTCTCCATCATCATCAGCTGCGGGACGATCGCCGGGGCCTTGATTCCCGAATTCACCAAGGTCTTCACGAGCACCAGCTCCCGCCACTGCGAGGAGGTCGTCAACGCCTCCCGCCAGGGGGGGGCCTCGCTGAACATCCTCTCGGGGCTGGTCGCTGGTAACTTCTCCGCCTTCTGGGAGGGGCTGACGATCATGATTCTGATGCTGATCGCCTATCTCGTCTCCACGAGCGCGTCCGTCACGAGTCTGATGCCGCCGGCATTCCTGTTTGCCGCGCCGGTCTTTGCCTTCGGTCTGGTCGCTTTCGGTTTCCTCGGCATGGGGCCGATCACGATCGCCGTGGACAGCTTCGGGCCGGTTTCCGACAATGCCCAGTCCATCTACGAACTCTCCATGATCGAGAGCCGCAAGGACGCCAAGGAGATCGTGAAAAAGCACTACGGCGTCGAAACCGATTTTGAGTTGGCCAAACATTACCTTGAGTCGGCGGACGGTGCGGGGAACACCTTCAAGGCCACGGCCAAGCCGGTCCTCATCGGCACCGCCGTGGTCGGCGCCACGACGATGGTCTTCGGCATCATCATCCTGCTGGAGAACCTCTTCAAGAACGTCATCGCCAAACTCAGCCTCGTCCAGCCGGAGGTCATCCTCGGGCTCCTGATGGGCGGCTGCGTCATCTACTGGTTCACTGGCGCCTCCATGCAGGCCGTGGTGACTGGCGCCTACCGCGCGGTCGTCTACATCAAGGAGCACATCAAGCTGGACAAGAAAGAGGCCTCCATCGAGGACAGCAAGGAGGTCGTCAAGATCTGCACGATCTACGCCCAGAAGGGGATGATCAACATCTTCGTCGTCATCTTCTTCATGGCCCTGGCTCTGGCCTTCTTCGACCCCCACTTCTTCATCGGCTATCTGGTCGGCATCGCCTTCTTCGGCCTGTTCCAGGCGATCTTCATGGCCAATGCGGGCGGCTGCTGGGACAATGCTAAGAAGATCGTCGAAGTCGATCTGAAGCAGAAGAATACCCCGCTGCACGAGGCGACCGTCGTCGGCGACACCGTGGGCGATCCGTACAAGGACACCTCCTCGGTCTCCCTGAACCCGGTCATCAAGTTCACGACCCTCTTCGGCCTTCTGGCTGTGGAGATCGCCGTGACGATGCAGAACGCCGGCCTGAAGATCGGGCTTTCCGCTCTCTTCTTCCTCATCGCCCTGGTCTTCGTCTACCGCTCCTTCTATGGGATGCGGATCAGCGGTGAGAAACTGTAGCAGCGGCTGTCGTTACAGCAAAAAAAGGGCGCTCCGCAGGGAGCGCCCTTTTTATTTGCAGACTGCACGAGATATGGTGAATCCGGACGGCCGGATCGGCAGAAACAAAAAAATGGTGGATGGAAAAGGAGGGAACCTAAAAACCATCCACCATTATAAAACTGAAAGGGGTTTTGATGACCACACCACCTTTCAGATTATATGTAGGGCCCGGTGGGTGGAAAGGAGGGGGAAAACCACCCACCGATTTTCACGTTCGCGCCCCATTGTCTTTTCAACCGCCCCTACTTCGGAAGGAAAAAAGAACTGCTTTTGCTCTCGTCCTTTTTCCTCTCCACAGCTTCGGACTCTGTTTCGATCTCAGCCCCCGGAAGCGATTTCGCAGCTTCTTCCCCGCCACGGTTCAGGAAGAAATCGTACTCGTGAATGCGGTCGGAAGCCCTGTCGCCGTCTCCTCTCCGGCCGCTCAAACAGCGGCCCTGCATCTCTTTCCCTTCCATGAAACAGCCAATTCCCGCTTGATGTCGCTCGAACGGTTCGCGATTCTTTTTCGCGCCCATCGCGCCTTTCAGTTCACCGCTCCCGTTTGATCCTACTATTAGCAAGGGCGATGCCAGTTCAATCGATCAACGGGTACTTCCCGGATCTTTCCCGGACCATCTTCGCGATAATGATTTAATATCGGATAGTTGATTACTTCGGACGGAAATTCAGAGAGAGTCGGTCTTCGGACCGCGAGGAACTGACTGGAGAGAGGGAGGGCTGATGAAGGCGTTGTGGCAGTGCTGATCGCGCACGATTTCCGGGGAACGACTCTTCTGGACATCAAGATTCTAAAGACAGGGCCCCGATTGTGCGCTCAATGCACTGCCCGTGCTCATAAAGCACAAAGGAGGTATTATCCATCAATCATTGAATACGGCTGTCGATTTTTTTCTGCTCCCGAATGAGCTTGTAGCGGGATATCCCCAGACGCCTGGCCGCCAGGGTTTTGTTCCCGTGGGTCGCCTCCAGGGTATTCTCGATGATCTTTCGTTTGATGTCGTTGGCGATTCGCTCTGTGACCCGCGTGAAATCGATACCATCCGAGGAGAGCTGCGGCAGGATGTTCTCGATCTGAAGCCGGAGTTTCTCCTGGTGCGTCGTTGCCCTCATCTCCGCCGGCAGGCTTTCGGCCGTGATCAGGCTCCCGTCGTTGTGGAGAATCATAATCCGCTCGATGATATTCTTCAGCTCCCGGACATTGCCCGGCCAGGGGTAGGCAATGAGGATGCGCTCCACATCTTCCGTGAATCCCTTGACGCTCTTCTTGAATTTCTTGTTGAACTCCTCGACGTAGTAGCGCGCGAGCAGGAGGAGATCATCGGTCCGCTCCCGGAGAGGCGGAATCAAGATCGGAACGACGCTGATCCGGTAGAAGAGGTCTTCCCGGAATGTTCCCTCCGCCGCCATCCGGCCGAGATCGCGGTTGGTGGAGAAGATGAACCGGACATCGATGGGGATATTGTCATTGCCGCCCAGGCGCCGGATGTGGCCATCTTCGAGCATCCGGAGGAATTTGGCCTGGAGGTGGATGCCCATATCCCCGATTTCGTCCAGGAGGATCGTGCCGCCGCTGGCGTGCTCCAGGAGCCCCAGCTTTCTCTTCCGGGCATCGGTAAAAGCGCCCGCCTCATAGCCGAAGAGTTCGCTCTCTAGAAGCGTACCGGGTATGGCCGCGCAGTTGACGTCGACAAACGGCTTCATGCTCCGGTTGCTCTGGCGGTGGATGGCGCGGGCGATCAACTCCTTGCCGGTTCCGCTTTCGCCCTGGATGAGGATGTTGGTATCGTGCTTAGCGACCTCCTTGATGACGTGGAAGAGGCTGACCATCTTCTTCGACTTACCCAGGATATCATGGAAGCCGAGCAGAATGTCCTCCCGGTCCTTGAGTTTCTCCACCTCTGTCTTGAGAGATTTCGCCTCCAGGAAAAGCATGGAGTGCATGATCGCATTGTCGTACGAGATCGAGGCATTCTTCACCAGGATGTCCAGGACGTGGATCTGGTCCTGGGAGTAGCTGCCGCTTCTTTTGGAAAGGTAGAGGGCACCTCTGAACTTGTCCTTGACCTTGAGCGGAAGCGCGATCTCCGATGAAAAACCTTGAAACAGGGGTTGCGTCGGGGAATCTGCGGCGCTCCTCTGCCGGGTGATGACGGTATTGGCCTCCAGCGCTTCCCGGATGATGGTCGGACCGATCCGCTCTTCACAGGACTCACGGTCATCGATGGAAACGGTTTCCCCGTCGTTCACCAGACAGCGGTTCCTTTCGATGTCGAGGAAATAGACCATCGCCTTCTCCGACCGCCCGATCCGGAGCGCGCTCTTGATGAGGATCTCCAGGATATGGTTGTCGAGGACATAATTCGCATTCATCTCGGTAACGGCATCCTGCAGGATCATGAGCTGCCGGATCTTCTCGGCGTTGGCTTCGAAAAGCCGCATGTTGTAGATGATGATGCTCAGGGTATTGGCATAGGTGACGAAGAGATTGATCTCCTCCGGAAAAAATTTGGTCTCCTCCTTGAACCAGGCGGCGATGATCCCGATCACCTCTTCGCCGATCTTCAGCGGTGCACAGAAATAGGAACCCCGGTCATAGATCTTCGTCAGCCTGCGGTCCGTCTCCGTGATCCGGGGGTCGGTCGCGGTCACCTCCACGGCGATCGGCTGGCCGGACTTGGCCACTTTGGTCACGACGCAGTCATGCTGATGGATGTTGAGAGCCACGGCAAAAACCTGCTCGGCCTCTTCCGGGCTGTAATTCTTGACGACCTTTGCTTCGAGATTCTGTTTGGAGTCATCGAACAGGCGGATAATCCCCCGGTCGAAACCGATGGTATCGACCACCTCATCGAGGATCTTCACAAGAATATCGTTCACGTTGGAGGGCGAGGTCAGATAGGAGCTGAGGCGGAAGATGCTCTGCAGGAGCTTGTCCTTGTCCAGAAGCAGAATGGAGGATGCCCGCGAACGGTCATCCGGGATTTGCGTCGAGGGGATCATGAATTATGAAGAACCTTACCTTTCATCAGACCTTGTCATAGGCGAAGAACTGCATCGTAAAGACGGCCCTTCCCTGCGTGGCCGACCGGAGATCCGTCGAATAGCCGAACATCTCATTCAGCGGAACCCTGGCCCGGATGTCGCTCACCGCCCCCTTGGGGGAGATGGCCTGTATCTCCCCATGCCGGGCATGGATATCGCCGATCACCTCCCCCATGAACTCCGTCGGGGTGATGATGTCGACCGACATGACCGGCCCCAGGAGGACCGGATCGGCCTTCAGGCAGCCCTCCCGGAAAGCGGTCGCCGCGGCGATCTTGCAGCCGAGCGGCGTCGTCTCGCCCTCTTTCAGGGTCCCGCCGCAGATGACGACACGGATGTCGATCACCGGATATCCCGCCAGGACGCCGCTCAGCATCCCTTCGCGGACCCCCTCCTCCATCGCATCCAGAAGCTCTCCGGAGAGGCCGGAATCTGCCGGGACCTGCCTGATGATCTCGACGCCGCTGCCCCTCTCGGTCGGCTCGAGGACCAGCTTCGCGTGGCCATAGTGCTTCTTCTCCCCCAGCTCCTTTTCGAAGAGCCCCTCGGATTCGACGCGCTTCTGGATCGTCTCCCGATGAACGACCCGCGGTTTGCCCACGTTGACGCGGGCGTTGAACTCCCGCTGCAGACGGTCGGTGATGATCTCGAGGTGGAGTTCCCCCATCCCGGAGATGACCGTCTGGGCGGTTTCGTCATCGTACTTGACCCTGAGGGTCGGGTCCTCCTCCAGGAGTTTGTTCAGGGCGACGGCGAGTTTCTCCTGATCGGCCGGCGTCTTGGCCTCGATCGCCAGGCTGATGACCGGTTCGTAGAAATCGATCGGCTCCAGAAGAATGGGGTGGGCCTCATCGCAGATCGTGTCGCCGGTCGTAATCTCCTTGAGCCCCATGACCGCGATGATATCGCCGGCGCCGGCCTGCTCCACCCGCTCCCGTTTGTTGGCATGCATCTTCAGAAGGCGGGCGACCTTCTCCTTCTTGCCCCGGCTCGCGTTGTAGAGTTCATCCCCGGCGCGGAGACGGCCGGAGTAGATCCGGAGATAGGTCAGTTTCCTCCCCTCGTCCTGCATGATCTTGAAGGCGAGCGCCGCCAGCGGTTCCTTGTCGCTGCTCAGCCGGACCTCCTCCTGCTTCGTGACGGGGTTGATGCCCGCAACCGGGGGAATATCCTCGGGCGAAGGCAGGTAGTGAACGACCGCATCCAGGAGGGGCTGCACCCCCTTGTTCCGGAGGGCCGAGCCGCACAGGACTGGCACGATCTTAAGCGAGATGGTCGCTTTCCGGACCGCCTCGATGATCTCCGCATCGGGGATCTCCACGCCGTCGAGATATTTCTCCGCAATCCGGTCGTCCACATCGGCCAGGAGTGCGATCATCCGGTCGCGATGCTCCAGCGCCTGCGGCAGGACCGCCTCGGGAATATCTGCGTCGGCGTAGGATGCCCCCTTGGTTGCGTCGTCCCAGGTGACCACCCGCATCCGGATGAGGTCAACGACCCCCCGGAAAGCCTCCTCCGCACCGTACGGAATCTGGATGGGCAAAGGGAGGGAGTTGAACCGCTCCTTCATCTGGCGGATCGTCCCGGGATAGTCCGCCCCGACGCGGTCCATCTTGTTGATGAATGCGACCTTGGGAACGCCGTACTTGTCGGCCTGATGCCAGACGGTCTCCGACTGGGGCTCCACCCCGCCCACCGCGTCGAAAACGACCACGGCGCCGTCGAGCACCCGGAGGCTCCGCTCGACCTCAATGGTGAAATCGACGTGTCCGGGGGTGTCGATGATGTGGATCTCATGGTTTTCCCAGATGCAGGTCGTCACGGCCGAGGTGATCGTGATTCCCCGCTCCTGCTCCTGCGGCATCCAGTCCATCACGGCCTCGCCGTCGTGGACCTCTCCCAGCTTGTAGGATTTCCCGGTGTAGAAGAGAATTCGCTCCGTGACCGTCGTCTTGCCGGCATCGATGTGAGCGGCAATTCCGATATTCCTGATGCGCGATAGTCTGGATTTGGGCGCCATGAAGATTCACCGCGGGACGAGGCCCGTCACCCCTCCTTCTGCGGCGGAGCCGGGGCGATCAGCTCCCGGTTCTGCATGAAGGGCTTGCGGAGCCCGATATGGCCCTTGAGTGACTCCTTTTCCTTTCCGTTGATCACGATTCTGACCCGTTTGATCGTCGGCAGATTGGTGGTCAGGGTGTTGGTCAGGGAGTAGATCGTGGCAATTTCTGCGGCGCTTCCCCCGGGATGATTCGCCACCAGACTCTCCCGGAAGTTCACCGAGAGCAGGTCGTCCCCTTCCCGGGTGACATCCTGGAGTTCCGCCTTTTCGGGGAAGGTGTTGACCAGCCTCGTTTTCGAGCCGGCGATGAGGGCCTTGATGATCTCCTTCGCCTGCTCCTCCGGATCGCTCTCCTTGGGAACGAACCGTTTCTCCGGCACCAGGAATCGTTCATTGGCATCGGAAAAGAAAAGGGTCACCTCCTGTTTGTCCCTCTTCTTGGCCGCGGTATGCTTCCCGGCAGCGGGCGGATAGATGTAATCGAACAGGGTGATGAAGAAAAATGACAGAAAGATCACACAGGCCACCACAATCACAGAGAGCAGCAGCACCCTTTTCTTCTTTTTCGTTTTCTTGTGCTTGACCTCATCGGTCCGCCTTTGCCTTTTTGTGGCCATACCTGTTTCATCCCTTCGGTGCACGAGTTGCGGTAACTTAGGGTATTTTAACGGCAGTGTCAAGGAGAGAACGGGCGCGGGCGTCAGAACGAACGGGACAGGAACCGGATGGCATCTCCCCTACGGAGCCAGGCTCCTGAGCGACTCTTTCGCCTTCCTCCCGAACTCCGAATCCGGCCCCAGCCGGATGGCATTCTGAAACGCCGCGGCGGCATCGGCCCGACGTCTCAGCTTCTGATAGCTCATGCCGATCCAGTAGTGGGATTCGACGAACGACGGGGCGAGGGCCACCGATTTTTGAAAATGGCGGAGGGCCTCTTCGGTCTCCCCTTTCGCATACAGGCACATTCCGATATTCTTTTCGATCAGGATCATCAGGGAGCCTTGCGGATCCTTGGCCGCCGCCTCGCGGAAATAGGCCAGCGCGCGGTCATACTCCCGCTTTTCATAGTAGGCCCGGCCGAGGTTGTAGAGAGGGGTCGACGGCGTCTCGTTGAGGATGTTGGAGAGCGACTGGTTAAACGCGCCGATGGCATCGTCCCAGCGCCCCTTTTCCATGTAGATCGCTCCCAGGTAGTTGTACGCCTCCGTGTCATCGGGCTTGAGGACGAGGGCCCGCTTGAACTCGGCAATCGCCATGTCGGGAAGCCCTTTGCCGTAATAGGAGATGCCGAGCAGGTAATGGACATGGTGGTCGTCCGGGGTCAGCTTTTCCGCGGCCAGGAACTCCTTCAAGGCCGCCGTGTACTGAGCCGAGTGGAGGTAGGCACTGCCGATCTGGATGTGACTGCCCGCCTGCTCCTGAAGCTTGGCCGTGTTGGCGCACGCAGCCAGCCCCAGAAGCAGCAACGGAATCATCGCCAGTTTCGCCAAACGGATGCTACTCATTTTCCCCCGAAGATCCTTGATTGCCATTGACCCACCAGTCGTTCTTCTCCTTGAACCACCAGTTGGAGGAATCCGTGGCGAGAATCTCCTCGGCCAGTCTGCGGGCGTTCTCCGTCGTCAGACGCAGAACGGCGAAACGGATCCACTCCCGGCTGTATTTGTTGCCCAGATCACCGCACTCCTTCAACTGGAGGATCAGCGAAAGTTGATCGGCATCCCTGGCCAGCAGGGATTCCCTCGTCTCTTTCCCGTTGAACTCGTCGAGCGCCTCTTCGATCTCTCCGCCGAAGAAAAGGGGCTCGGCCAGCTCACGGATCGCCTTTTTCTCGTCCACCGTCACATATTTCTTGTTCACGTAATTCATATCGCCCGTCCGGGCCTCGGGCAGATCATGCACCAGACAGAGCCTGAGGACCTTCAGTTCATCCGCTTGCCGATCCATCTTGCAGAGAACATAGCCGATGTAGAGTGTCCTGAGAACGTGCTCGGCAACCGATTCGCGCCCCGATCCGAGAAATTGGAACCCGCTTCGGGGTGTCTTGTTCAACATCCCGACTTCGAAAAGAAAATCTGCTATTTCCCTCATTTTTCAACCGCCGATGCTCAAACGCCCGTGGGTAAACGGGCTCCCGATGGTTCACGGCTCTCTCTTCAGGGTCCGGATCCGGTTCGCCATCATCTCGGAAATTTTCCGGACCTGCGTCTGGAGGGCGGCAACGCCCTCCGGCTTCGACGCCGCCACCCGGTCCACATGCTCCTTCCAGTACTCCAGGAGGGCGATCTCGTTTTCCCGCATCTTGCGGTCGAAACGCGTCTGCATCTCCTTGATAAAGGCCGCCTGCTGTTCCCTTTCCGCCATGTTTCCCTCTTAAGAGGTCTGTTGACCGGAAGCGGATGACCCGCCTGTCTCGCCCTCGTGGCAGATCTTTATATCACTAAAAGTCAATCTTGCAACTGTGAAAATAGCCATTTCTTGATACTTTTGACTGACCTGTTCCCGCTGGACATTCGGGATCGTTTGTCGTATATTTTTTTTCGATTTCTCTTCCCGCAGCGCCCGGCGGCTGGGGATCAACACCCTCTGCAATCATAAAGGACAGCTTCATCTGGCTTTCAGGACTCGACCCGGAGCGCCCGGACCCAGGGAGCCCGATCGCTCCGGCATCTTTCGGACCTCAAGGGGGAGGAACGGCCATGTCGCTCGACTTCGAATTCACGCTGGAGCAGAAGATGATCGAGGAGATCGTCTGGCGCTGGGCATCCGATTGGCTGGAGCCCCAGATGGAGGAACTCTATGAACAGGATCGGATGCCTCCCGACCTTTTCCGCGAGCTCGGGAAGATCGGCGTCAACGGCATCGTCTTCGAAGAGAAGTATGGAGGGGCCGGCCTCGGCTACGTGGAGACCCTGCTCGTCTATGAAACCCTCGCGAGGGTGAGCAACGCCCTGGCCATGACTGTCGGTGCCAGCCAGACCCTCTGTTTCGACAACTTCCGGCGGAACGCCACGGAGAAGCAGAAGCTGGAGATCCTCCCCAGGGCGTGCAGCGGGGAGTACATCGGCTGCCTGGGGATCACGGAACCCAACGCCGGCTCCGACGCCATGGGAATGTCCACCCGGGCGGTCAAGGTGAACGACCGCTATGTCATCAACGGAAGCAAGACCTTCATCACCAACGGCACGGTCGCCGATTTCATGCTCTTCTACGCGAAGACCGACCCTGCGCGCGGGTCGCACGGCATCTCCGCCTTCTATTTCCTGACGGAAGGGACCAAGGGGTTTTACCGGGAAAAGATCAAGAAGTGGGGCATGAGAAGCTCGCCCACGGCGCTCATCACCTTCGACGACATGGAGATTCCCGAGGAGAACCTCATCGGTGGCATCAACCGCGGCGGCGCGATCCTCACCAACGGCCTCTGCACGGAGCGGATCACCCTGAGCGGATGCTGCCTCGGATCGCAGAGAGCCTGCCTCGACCTGAGCCTTCGCTACGCCCGGGAGCGGGTTCAGTTCGGAAAGCCCATCTCCTCCTTCCAGTTCATCCAGGGAAAGCTGGCCGACATGTATACGAGCTACATGGCCTCCAAGTGGATGGCCTACAGTGCCGCCGCCTACTGCGACTCCCTCGAGAAGAAGGTCGGCGGAAAGGGGACGGACCTCGACCGCAAGGCCGCGGCCGCGCTCCTCTTCTGCGGGGAGATGGGCACGAAGGTGGCAGCGGACGCCGTTCAGATCCACGGCGGCTACGGCTACTGCACGGAATACGCCGTCTCGCGGCACTACCTCGACCAGAAGCTCTGGGATATCGGCGCCGGCACCGCAGAGGTCCGCCGGATGATCATCGCCAGGGAGCTTCTCCGGGACAGCTTCCAGAGCGCCCGGTGAGGGGATGCCGCACCCCTCAGACTCAGAAGCCGACCCTGACGGCCGAGGACGACCGTCGCCTCGGCCGGGGTCCGCTTGACGGCCGGCTTTGACTTTTCCGGACAGGTCCGGTATGATCGCCCGCATTGATGCGCCGGCCCGTAATCCCTATTTTGACAGGTCAAGCTCGCCGCCCATCAGGAGGAGATCATGACTGAAGGAGACGCCGGGAAGCCCCGGGACGATTTGAGATTCGGCAAAGTACGGATGCGGCGGTTCACTCTCCCCGTCGCCTTGTTGCTCCTGGCCCTTCTCCCCTCCCAGCTCCAGGCGATGGAAGACAACGCCCGACTCGTTTTCCAGAAGACCGCGGGCAGCGGCCAGACCCGCGTCCACGTGGTGAAACCGGGTGAGTGGATCCACGACATCCTCCGCAGCCAGTTCGGGGAGCAAGTGGTCCCCTACGCCCTGATTCGCCAGCTGAATCCCGATATCAAGAACCTGGACATGATCGTGCCCGGCCAGAAGATCGTCCTTCCCGTCCCGGACGGAACGGAGCCGGCAGCGCCGACACCCGCGGCCGGAAGCGAAGATCCCTCTGCTGCGGTGACCTATCGGATCGTGGAGGGGGATTCGATCAGCCGGATCATCCTCTCCGAAATGAACCTGCGGCCTTCTGAAGCACTCCCGGCCTATCGCGTCATCCGCAAGCTGAATCCGGCGATCACGGATATGAACCAGCTCCCAGTGGGAGGAACCCTCCGCCTGCCCGCTTCGGCCGCCCATCCGGGCGTCCCGACCCCGGCGCCTGCCCCCGCTGTGGCTGACCTCCCCCCGGCGGAGAGCTCCGGCTCCGGGCAGGCCGCGTTCGCAGACTCCCTGCTCAGAATCATCCGGCCGGTCATCACCCGGATGCAGGGAGCGGTCACCCTGTCGGGAAGCCATTACGTCCCGATCGACGAGACCACGCAGATCACGATCGACTGCGCCCAGATCCCGGTCGTGGAGATGGACGACGGAACCACCGTGCTCCTGGATTACGGGAGCCATCTGTCGGAAAACCTCAAAGGGCTGATCCGCCAGATCTGGAAGAACTACGCCTTTCTGACGGCTAAAGAGCTCCGCGGCGAACTCGGAGGACTGCCGGTCATCATCGGTCATTCCCGGAATTACACCATGCGCCGGGTCGAGAAATCCCTGGAACTGATATCCACGCCGCAAATCCTCCTCACACCCGATTGGGTGATTCAAAGCAAGGAGAGCTCCCGCGGCGCCGCCTACCGCCAGGGGCTCTTTCTGCTTGACCCCGGCGAACGGCCCCTCCCTGCGGAGGTGAGAGCGTGGATCGAAAAGAGCGGCGTCGCCGTGACAGAGATTGCCGGAGGAAACGTGGTAACCTCCGCGGAGACCGCATCCATGGCCCAGCCGGCCGTCATGGACCTACGGGAATTCAAGGGGATCGCCCTCGTGGAGAGGCTCCTGACCATCCTGGGCGAGAGGCCGGAGCGGAACGCCGAGGTCGCGGTCTTCGATCAGGCCCGAAGCGGATTCAACCTCTCCGTCACGGCCGATCTCATGGTGCGCAAGGGGGAAAAGCGCTTCATCGTTCTAGCGAAGAGCCTGCCCGATCAGTTCAATCGGCTCCTCAAGGAGGCGGACACGGAGGTGCTCCAGATCGGAGAGCAGGAGCAGGGAAGAAGTCTGGTCGAAGGGACGCTGCGGTGGCTGGGAACCCCGGTCTCCTTCGGCCATTTTTCCTTCCGGATTCCCTACGAGGGCAAACGGGCCCGGCTGACCGGCGCTTTTTCCACCCTTCGGGTGACGATCGAAGGGGAACCGGCCTATCTGATCGGTTTCGACATCCCTTCCGCCGTGCTGCCCTTTCTCAACGGCAGCCGTGGGGGACGCATCGTCCGATACTGACTTTAAGGAACCCTATTGAAAACCAAGGCTATCGCCCTCTTTTCAGGGGGTCTGGACAGTATTCTCGCCTTCAAGGTGGTTGCGGAGCAAGGCATCGAGGTCCTCGGGGTCACCTTTTCAACCCCCTTTTTCGGCGCCGAAAAGGCCCGCGAGACCGCCCGGCGCATCGGCCTCCCCCACGTAGTGATCGACTTCACCGAGGAACACCTGAGGATGCTCCACTCGCCCCGGTATGGCTACGGGAAGAATATGAACCCCTGCATCGACTGCCACACGCTGATGTTGAAAGTGGCCGGGCGGACCATGGAGGCGGAGGGGGCCGATTTCGTCCTGACCGGGGAGGTGCTCGGCCAGCGTCCCATGTCCCAGGGAAAGCAGTCCCTCCATGTCGTGGCCAAGAATGCGGGTTATCCGGACCGCATCCTCCGCCCGCTCAGCGCCCGGCTCCTGCCCGAAACCGAACCGGAACGGTCGGGCAAGGTCGACCGTAGCCGGCTCCTCGACATCGAGGGCCGGGGCCGCAAGAGGCAGATGGAGATGGCCGCGAACTACGGCATCACCTCCTATCCCCCGCCCGCCGGCGGCTGCCTCCTGACCGATCCCATCTTCGCCCGGCGCCTCCGCGACCTCTTCGACCGCGATCCCGGCCACCGTCTCCGGGATATCGAGCTTCTCAAGGTGGGAAGGCATTTCCGTCTCGCGGAGTCCAGGAAGGCCGTTGTCGGAAGGAACGCCATGGATAACGCCACGATCGAGCGACTGGCCGAAACCGCCGATGCGCTCATCCGGGTCGAGCAGTTCCCGGGACCGACCGTGCTCGTTCCCGGTGGCGGAGGCGAGGCGGAACGGCGGCTGGCCGCCGCGCTCTGTGCCCGTTACAGCGACGCCCCCCGGGACCGCGAATCGGTCGTCCGCTGTCTCATGGAAGGGACCGCGACTCTGCTCACGGTCATGCCCGCCACCCCGGAGGAGGCGGAGCGCCTGCTCATCTGACGGCTTTTTTTTGCGGCCTCATGGCCGTGCGCAGCGAAATTCGCTTGCTTTCCCGGCGGAATCCGTCTACAAGACCGCACCATGCGATGGTTACAGCCCCCCGACCCAAAGAGAAGGATCGCACTCCTTCTTGCCTTTTTATCGATTTTCGGCACCAGCCTCTATTTCCTCACCAAGGCATCTCTGGACGATACGGCGTCACCTTTCGTCTGGAAGCAGCCGACC
Organism: Deltaproteobacteria bacterium; assembly: GCA_021372695.1. Next base: position 60,073 of record JAJFTY010000239.1, on the reverse strand, counting down.
CCCCGTCCGCCGCCGGACACGGATCCTCTGCAAAAGAGCCTTTACATCGTGAAAAAGGGTGACAGCCTCTTCAATATCCTGCGCGCCTACGGGGTCCCCGGTGGCCAGATCGACCTGGTTGCCAAATCGGTCCGGATGATTTGCGATCGGGCCAGTCTCTGCCCGGGCAATGCCGTCAAAATCTGGTTGAGCAGGGAGAACCCCGTCAGACTGGTACGGATGAATTACGAAATAGATGGCTTGAATGAGCTCGAAGTGAGCAATGAAGACGGCGTTTTTACGGCCCGGAAGAGGACGCACGTCGCGGAGGTCCGTCTTGCCAAGGCGCAGGGTCGTATCAAGTCGAACCTCTATGAATCGGCCGTCGGCGCGGGACTGCCCCACGAGATCGTCATGGATCTCACCGACATCTTTGCCTGGGACATCAACTTCTTCACCGATATCCGGGAGGGGGATTCCTTCACGATTCTGTATGAGGAGTATTACGTGGAGGAGGTCTTCAAGGGATACGGAAAGATCGTGGCGGCGAGTTTCATCAACCAGGGCGAGGAACGCACCGCCATCCGCTACCGGGATGCGATAGGCAGTGAAGGGTACTATGATGCGGAAGGGAGACCGATCAGGAAGCTTTTCCTCAAAGCGCCCCTGAACTTCCGCAGGATCTCCTCGGGATTCACCGGGCAGAGGCTGCACCCCATCTTCCAGGTGATGAAACCGCATCTGGGGGTCGACTATGCCGCACCGTCGGGAACCCCTGTGGTTTCTCTCGGGAAGGGGACCGTTCTTTTCAAGGGATGGTCCAACGGGTTCGGCAAGTGCGTCCAGATCCACCATCCCTCCGGACATGTCACCCATTACGGTCACCTTTCCCGTTTTGCCGGGGGGCTCGCAAGGGGTTCACGGGTGGATCAGGGAGAGGTGATCGGCTATGTCGGATCGACCGGCATTTCCACCGGGCCTCACCTGGACTTTCGGGTCGAGCTGAAAGGAAAGTTCATCAATCCGCTGGCCCTCGGCCCGGTGAACAGCCCACCTTTGCACCAAGAAGCTCTGAACCGTTTCAGAGATCTCGCCGTGGAGCGAGTGGCCATGCTGAACGGACCCCGCCTCCGACCCGACCGCGAAACAAGGGCGATGCGCCCTGCTGCGGGGAAACGATTGTCCGTTCGCCCTGTGAGTGATGAAGCCGCGAGTCCGGGGAAAAACCGCCTGTCGAGGGCCCCAAAAGCGGAATTCTGACCCCGGGCTCCTGAAACCTCTTTAGCCGGGTGTTGAAAAACACCCAACGGGCAGGCTGTTCAAAAATGTTCAGATGCAAGGCGCAATGGTTCGACAGGCTCACCATGACAGGGCTCCTTAGCCTGTCCTGAGCTCGCCGAAGGAGCGATGAGGTTTGCAGTGCAACGCAGCAGATGGGCGTTTTGGAAGCCCGCCTGAGAGGCGGTGCTTCCCGGTAAGGAAGTTGCCTCATTGAACTGCGCCCGTGACCCCGCCTCAATGGCGGCGATCACGGAACGCGCCCCCGGTCGACAGCCTGTCAGCAGGGCATGTGCTGAGGCCGGAGCAGGTCCGTCACGGTCTTGACCGGATTGAAGGTGGCAATCGGAACCTCGATGAAGACGGTGTTCCAGAAGGCCATCGACCCGTTCCAGAGCCCGGGCCGCTCCAGTGCGAGCAATTCTCTCCCCTTCTCAGACTTCCGGGTGATCACGGTTGTCGCCGGATCGACGAATTCCGCAAGAGCGAATTTCCGCCCACGGAAGTCCCGAACGCCGCAGACGAGATCGACGGGGTTGAAGTGCGTGGCTTTCGACCAGACGGCGCGCTGCCCGGGATCGCGGGGGTCGATCTGCGGCTCCTCGACGATCTGCAGGGAACTCCCCCCCTTCCCGTCCGGGTCATCGACCCAGAAAGGCCCGCCGCCCGGCTCCCCCTCATTCTTGACCATGCCGCAGACCCTGAGCGGCCGGTTGAGCCTCCCGAAGAGATGGGCCCTTTTCTCGGAAGAGGATCCATCCCGGAAATCGTCCGGCAGGGAGATGTTCGCGCGGCGCGTACAGAAATCAGCGATCCGGGCCAGTTCCCCCTCCGCGACGCTCTTGGCCTCGAGCACGCGCAGGCAGGTAAAGATTTCCGCCTGAAGCCGGACCAGATAGCCTGCCAGGAGCTTCTTCCAGAGGACCGTCTCCGCCTTGAGGCGGTCGGGAACGATGTTGTCGATATTCTTAAGGAAGATCACATCCGCGTCGAGGGTATCAAGGTTGGCCAGCAGGGCACCGTGGCCTCCCGGCCGAAAGACCAGCCTCCCGTCCTCGCCCCGGAAGGGGCGGCACTCCGGATCGGCCGCGATCGTGTCGGTCTCGGGATCCTGCGTGGAGAGGCCGATCGCGAAGCGCGTGCCGATGCGGGTTTCGTACGCGGGGACGATCCGCGACAGGAATGACCGGACGGCGCCTTCATGTTCGCGGGAGACCGTGAAGTGGATCCGTGAGAGATCTCCGGCATCCCGGGCATACTGGGCCGCCTCCACCAGATGCTCCTCCAGCGCGGTCCGATTACCGTCCGGACAGGCGTGAAACTTCAGAAGCGCCTTGGGAAGGCTGCCATAGTCCAGCCCCTCCCCGGTCAGAATGAACCTCAGGAGAGCGGCGTCCTCGCCATTCCGCAGCCAGGATTCAACCTCCCCGCCTGCCGCGGCCACGCGCTCCTTCAGGTCGGGGAAAAAGGCGTACCGCGGGAGGTCACGGGCAAAGGCTGCACGGGCCTCCCCGTCGGGGAAGCATCCCGAATCGAGGCAGCGGTACCACTCCCGGAACATCCGGCTAGCCGCGCCGGACGCGGGGGTGAATTTCATCAACCGGACCGTTCGGCGAGCCCCTTCATGGTCCGAAAGCAGCGCCGGACGCTCCTCTTCGGGCAGCGTGACGATGCCGTCCCCCACCCGGCAGGGCCGGTTCAGCCGGATCGGCGGAACGCCCCGTCGGAAGATTCCGAGTTGCCGCTCCACCTCCGCGACACTCAACCCGTGTGCGATGATCTGTTGGCGATCTTCTGCGGACCATGCTCCCATGGCTTCGCGCATATTCCTTCCCCCGTCAGATGTTCTCCTCCATCGGCAGCAGGAAGCTCCGGATCCCGGCGCGGGGGTGCTCCACTTTGAGCGACCGGATCCGTTCGTTGATCCTGGCAACCTCCTCGTCGGCCACGGCCATCATCATGATGTTGTTCTTTCCGGGCCAGCAGTGGGTGCCCAGTTTGGGTTCCGTCTCCGTCCCCTCTCCCCGGGCTTCCACCATCTTGGTATAGCCGTGGATCCCCGCCTCCTTCAGCGCGGCGACCAGGTCCTCGTCCGCGGCCTCGCAGTAGATGATCACGAACATTTTCATCTTGTCCACCTCCTGATTCGTCTCTGCCCGATTGTCAGGCGACCTCCGGGGGCGTCTTCGGTTTCGCTTCCTTATCCGCTGCGGGACGCTTTTTCCGCCTCGTAAACAAGTGTTGGAAGTCGTCGAAGAGGTCGTAGGCGGCCGGCACGACCACCAGCGTGAGAAACAGCGAGGTCAGGAGCCCGCCGATCACCGCGATCCCCATGGGCGAGCGGGTCTCCGACCCCTCCCCCAGACCCAGGGCGACCGGCATCATCCCGAAGACCATCGCGAAGGTCGTCATCAGGATCGGCCGCAGCCGGACCGGGCCGGCCTGGAGGATCGCCTCCCGGCGGGGGACGCCCCGCGCCCGGAGGACGTTCGTGTAGTCGACGAGCAGGATGGCGTTCTTCTTGACCAACCCCATCAGGAGGATGAGGCCGATGAAGCTGAAGATGCTGATCGTTTTTCCCGTCAGGAGAAGAGCCCCGAAGGCCCCGATGAACGAAAGCGGCATCGCCAGAAGGACCGTGAACGGGTGAATGAAGCTCTCGAACTGAGCGGCCAGGACCATATACGCCATGCAGACCCCCAGGATGATCGCGAACAGCAGGTAGCCGAAGGATTCCTTCATCGTGTCAGCCTGCCCCTTGTACTTGGGGAGGAAATCCGAAGGCAGGATCTTCCCCGAGATGCCGTTGAGCTCCTCGATCGCCTGCCCGAGGGGCACCCCCTCGAGATTGGCGAACAGGGTGATCGCCCGCTGCCGGTCCACCCGGTTGATGACGCTCGGGCCGCCACCCTCCTGGATCCGGACAAGGTTGCGCATCTCGACGAGACGGCCGTCGCGCGCCCTGACGTAGATCTTGGAAAGGTCATCCGGATCGCGCCGCTCCTCCGGATTGAGGCGGATGCGGAGGTCGTAACGCTTCCCGCGGCTCTCGTCCTTGTACTTGGTCACGTCGGTTTCGCCGCTCATCAGGATGTTGACCGCCTCGGCGATGGATGAGACGTCGACGCCCAGGTCGGCCGCCTTGTCCCGGTCGATGTACACCTTGAGCTCGGGCTTGCCCATCTCGAGCGTGGTATCGACGTCGACGACTCCCGGCCTCTTGGAAAACTCTCCGGCAATCTGCTTCGTATAGGTCTGAATCGACGCCAGGTCCGGTCCCCGGACGCTGTACTGAATCGGCACCTGCCGCTGGCCGCCGCCGATCAGGGAGAAGTCCTCCGCGGAGACCTTGAGGCCCGGGAACCCGCTCAGCTTCTGGCGGATCTCCTTCTTAAGGTCCATCTGGGTCTTCTTGCGTTCGCTCTTCGGTACCAGGCTGGTCATGAGGATCGCACGGTTGACCGAGCCGCCGATTCCGAGCCGGTAGAAAACCGCCCGGACTTCCGGCATCTCTCGCAGGATTTTTTCCGCAGGCCGGAACAGCTCGTCGGCCTTGTCCACCGAATAGTCGATGGGCGCCTCCAGGCGGACGAGGAACTGCCCCTGGTCCTCCGGCGGCGTGAACTCCTTTCCCATGAACTTGGTGATGTAGAGGCTCCCGGCGAAGAGGACCACGGCACCGATCAGCATCATCCAGCGGTGGTCCAGGGAAAAGCCGAGAAGGACCCGGTAGCCCCCCTCGATCTTCGTGTATCCCCTGTCGAAGCCAGCCCCGAGCCTCCCGAACAGACCGCGGGGTGGGGTGGGAACCAACGCCCCGCTCCCTTCTTCGTGGCTCAGCGCCTTCCGTTTCAGGAAGATCGAGGCGAGCATCGGCGTCAGCGTGAAGGAGACCAGGAGGGATACCAGGACCGAAAAGACGACGGTCAGGGCGAACTGGACGAAAAACCGCCCGATCATCCCCTTCATGAAGGCGACGGGGAGGAAGATCGCGACGATCGCAAAGGTCGTCGCCATGACGGCCAGGCCGATCTCCGACGTGGCGAAGGTCGCGGCCTCCCGCGGCGCCATCCCCTCCTCGACATGGCGGTAGATGTTCTCGATGACGATGATCGCGTCGTCGATCAGGAGCCCGACGGAGAGGGTCAGCGCCAGCATCGTCATGTTGTTGAAGGTGAACCCGAAGGCCCGGATCAGTGCGAAGGTCGCGATGATCGAGATCGGCAGGGCCACGGCGCTGATGAGCGTGGTCCGGATGTTCCCCAGGAAGATGAAGACCGCCAGGACCGCGAACAGGCTCCCGAGAATCAGGTGCTTCTGCACCTCGTCGATGGAGCGGCGGATGAAGGTGGACTGGTCGATGGCGATGTTCAGGGTCATCCCCGGCGGGAGGGTCTTGTTGATCTTTTCGATCTCCGCCTTGACCGCATTGACGACCTCGACCGTGTTGGTCCCGGACTGCTTCTGGACCCCCATCCCCACGGCGGGGATGCCGTTGAAGCGGGCGATGTCGCGCCGCTCCTGCATCCCGTCCTCCGCCTTGCCGACATCGCGAAGCCGGACCGGAGCGCCCTTGTCGTAGGCGATGACCAGGTCGTTGAAATCGGGAACGCTCAGAAACTCTCCCTTGACCTTGATCGTGTACTCCTTGGAGGCGCTCTCGATCCGGCCGCCGGGGAGCTCGACGTTCTGCCGCTGGAGGGCGCCCATCACGTCATTGGCGGAGAGCCCGTAGGCCTGGAGCTTCCCGGCATCGAGCCAGACGCGGACCTGGCGGAGCTGGAGACCGCCCAATTGGATGTCGCCGACGCCGTTGATCCGCTGGAGCTGCTCCTTGAGCACCTCGTCGACATAGGTCGATAGCTCCTTGATCGACTTCTGGCCCGAGAGGTTCAGCCAGAGGACCGCCGTGGCGTCCGGATCGACCTTGGCGATCCGGGGCTCTTCGACGTCATCGGGGAGCTTGTTCCGGATCAGGGCGACCTTCTCCCGGACGTCCTGGACGGCCATATCGATGTCCCGCTCGAGGACGAACTCGATCGTGACGCGGGAATCCCCCTCGGTGCTGCTGGAGGTAATGGACTTGACCCCGTTGATCGTGTTGACGGCACCCTCGATCTTGTCGGTGATGTCGACGTCGATGACCTCAGGGCTCGCCCCGTTGAGATGCGTGGAGACCGTGACGATCGGAAAATCGACCTTGGGAAGCAGGTCCACCCCGATCTCCGGGTAACTGACCGCTCCCAGGACGACCAGGGCCATGATGACCATGGTCGCGAAAACGGGTCTCTTGACGGAAGTATCAGCGAGCCACATTGACCAGCACCCCTTCCATCAGATTGTTCTGCCCCACGGTCACGACCGTCTCCTTATCCTTCGCTCCTTCCACGATCTCCATGAACTCACCGTACTTCCGGCCGATCCGCACCTTCCTCTCCTTCGCCCGATTTCCCTCGACCACGAAAAGCTTGGTCGTGGAATTGTCGTAGAGCAGCGCCGTGATCGGCACCACGATCGTGCCCTTCGGGGGCCCGGTGAAGAGCGTTACCCGGCAGAAGAGACCCGGCTTGAGCAGCGCGCCGGTATTGGTCGCCACGGCCTCGACCTGGAGGGAGCGGGTCTTCTCCTCGAGGCTGGGATAGATCATGCTGACCTTCCCGTGGAACTCGCGTCCGGGAAAAGCGTCCACCGTAAAGACGACGTCCTGGCCGCTTCTGAGGCTCCCCACATCTTTTTCGGTCACGGAAAAGTTCAGTTTCAGCAGGTCCGTCCGGATGATCGAAACGAGCAGGGTCCCGTTGCGGACATAGTCTCCGGCGGTCACCTTCTTCTCTTTGATGCTGCCGGCCATGGGGGCGAAGACCTTCACTTTGGTCAGCTTTTCCCCGGCCATCTCCAGGCCGGCTTTGGCCCGCGCCACATCCCCCTCGGCAACGGCAAGACGGGCGACGACGTCGTCGAACTGCTGCTTCGTGACGAGTTCCTCCCGATAGAGGGCCTGCTTGCGCTCATATTCCTGCTTTGCATTGGCCAGGGCCGCCTGCGCCTGCCTGAGGATCGCTCCCGCCTGCTCCGTGGCGAGGGTGTAATCGGTGTCCTTGATCACGGCAATGAGCTGATGGCGGGTCACGGGAGAGCCTTCGTCCACCCCGATGGACTGGAGGATCCCGTCCAGTTCCGAGCTGACGTTGACCATTTCATAAGGGTTCAGGGTGCCGATCGAGTCCACGAAGGGCCGGAGCGAGCGGCTCTCCGCAGCCTGGACCCGGACATTGACGGCCTTCTCCTTGGCCACCTTCTGTTCCTGTTTCTTGCACCCGGTATGGGCAGACACCGCTACGCACAAAAGCACCGCCATGACCACCGCCCCCCCGCGGATCCTTCGGCGGGCCGCTCTGTTTTCCCCCATTAAAGGCAACGTTCTTCCCGACATGAAAACTCCTTCCCGAGAGTTCAATCTACCCTTTGATGAATGGTATATCCGTTCCGTATCTCCCCGATGATTTACGGCTCGTTGCGTAGCAGCGTCCCGGTGGCCTTCTTCATCCGGAGAAGGGCGAGCCGGAAGTTGTAAGCGGCCGACGCCACTTTCGTCTCTGCCGACACCAGGAGATTGTTGGCATCCAGCACGTCTAGGCTGTTCGACAGACCGAAATCGTACTGTCTGGCGACGGCCTGGTAGTTGTCACGGGCAAAGACGAGTTGATCGTCCAAGAACTGGAGGATCCCCTTCTGGGTGAGCAGATCCAGGTAGGCGGTCTCCACCTCGATCCCGATTCCCTTCTTCAAATCTTCGTAGAAGAGAGCCGCCTGGCGTTCACGGGCCCTGGCCTCCGATATCTCCGCCCTCCGAAGCCCACCCTCGAAGAACGGAAAGTTCAGGGCCACACCGCCGTAGAAGCTATCCCTGTTCAGGCTTGACGGGGATGGATACTGATCGGCCCCGGCGTAGCCGGCGGCGGCGGACACGGTCGGCCAGAAAGCCCCCTCGGCATATTTGATCTGATCCGCGGCGATCTGCTTCTGAACCTCCAGGCTCTTGAGATCGGCCCGCATCGCGAAGGCCTTTTCCTTGTACGTTTCCGATGTCAGGATATCGGCCGCAGCCGCGACACGCTCCCGGAGGGTGAATGCTTCCCTGATCCCGACATTCCTCGCAAGGACGGCCATGGCCAGTTCGAGGCCGTTTTTCGCCTGAAGACGGTCCGACTGCGCACCCGAGAGTTCACCCTCCGCACGGAGCAGGGCTGTCTTGGTCACCTCTCCGATCCGGAGCCTTTTTTCAGCCGCGTCGCGGTACTTGGTGAGACGCTCCAGATTGGAGTCGGCGATGTCCAGCACTTTCTTTGCCATCAGGACGTTATAGTAAGAGGCCGCCACGAACCGGAGGAGATAATCTTCCCGGATCGCGGTCACATCGTGGGTGCTCTTCGTGATGAACTGTTTGGAGATCTCCAGCGCCGTCAACTCGCGGCCGCTCAGGGAGACGGTCTCGCTGACCTGCAGCCCCCATGAGGCCGCGGTCTCCGGCTGGATCAGGCTCCCGGCCGAGTTGTATTTCTTTTCCGTATACTGGGTGACGCCGCCGGTCGCGGTCACGCGGGGCAGAAGAAAGGAGTAGGCCTTGTCCTTTCCGATCTCCGCGATCGTGAGGTTCTCCTCGGCCACCTTGAGGATTTCCGACCGGGCCAGCGCAATCCGGTAGAGCTCCTCCAGGGTATACTCCTCGGCGCAAACGACGGCCGGCGTTGCCGCAAGCCCCGAGAACAGCAACCCACAGACTGATAGTGCGATCACGATTTTCTTCATTGACTCTCCTCGCAAACGAATGCCCTTGTCCCGTTCCTCTTAAGGAATCGAAGATCCAGAAACCGCCTGCCGCGGCGATCTTTCATTCCTTAAGAGGGCGAAACCCTATCACGTTGTCCATCGTACCGCAGCAGGCTGCGGCCCATGCCTCGGAGGGCAATTCATCTCCCGGCGCCCATCGCCCTCTCCAGCCGGGCCCGGCTGATGCTGAAGTCACCCAACGCATTGAAGTAGTCCGAGTTGGCCCGGGTAAGCAGGGTCTGGGCGTCGATCACGTCCGTCGAAGTCCCGACCTGCTCGCGGTACCGTTCGGTGTTGATCCGGAAATTCTCCTCGGCCTGTTCGATCGCCTTCTTCGACACCTGAACCTGCTTTTCCGCCTCGCGGAGGAGAAGATAGGCGTTCTTCACCTCGAGGGTGATCTGGTCCCGGAGGTTCACAAGAACGTCCGACGCCTGGTTCTCCCGGCTCAGCCCCGCATCCACGCGGTTCTTCGTCTTTCCCCACTCCCAGAAGTTCCAGTTGGCCACGGCCATGACGTACCAATTCTCCTGGTCCTTGTATGGGCTGCCGCCGAGGCCCGGCGTGTCCCCGTACTTCGCGTAGTTGCCGACGAGGCCGACGCTCGGGTAATATTCGCTCCTGGCCAGGCCCACGAGGCGCTTTGCCTGTTCCCACCTGAGGGCATACGACCGGATCTCGGGGCGGTTCGCAAGGGCCGCTGCGATGCAGTCGTCGAGCCCGCTTCCGAAAGGGTCGCCATCGAGGATGTCTTCGATCTCGACCGGGGTGTTGATCTCCCGCCGGAGGAGCGTATTGAATTTCGATTTCGCCATCTCCAGACCGTTTTCCGCCCGGACGAGCGCCTGCCGGCCGTTCGCCAGTTCGACTTCGGCGTAGAGGAGGTCGTTCTTGGGGATGACGCCGACATCGAAGAACGACTGGGCCGTTTCCCGGTGGGCCGTGAGCCGATCCAGCGACTGCCGGGCCGCCGAAAGGATCCGGTCCGCCTTCAGGATGTTGAAATAGGCGACCTTCACCTCCTGCACAAGGTCCTGCACCGTCGATGCCTCATCGAAGCGGGCGATTTCCGTCCCCAAGCGGTTGGCCTCGTAATTGGCGACGATCCCGCCTCCGGCAAAAAGAGGCTGTCTCGCCTCGACCACCCAGTTGTAGTTCTCCTTCGTCCCGGTCTTGATCTCGCCGGCCGGGATCAGGGGAGGCGCGCCGGGAAAATTGAAAAACGGCTCTTCGTTGAGCCGCGTGAAGCTGTAGGAGGTGCTGAACTTCGGAAGGAAAGCCGTGAACGCCTCCTTCTGCTGGGCCTCCGCCCCCTTCACCCCCTCCTTCGCGGCATGGAGGAGGACACTCTGTTTCAGGGCGAGGTCGATGCTCTCCTGTAGGTTCATCGCCGAGGCGCCCTCCGCGGAAACGGCGGCCGTGGAGAGGGCGATCCCGACAGAGATCCACAAAACAGCGCTCCGGACGAGATGTTCAATGCGCATCTTTCTTCACCCCCTGCAGAAAAATGTCCACCACGGTCCTCACATTCTCTCCCAGGGCCCACCCCTCCGACAGGGAAAGCCATTTCGAGGCATAGGAGTTCATGATGCCCGTCAGGGCTGCAGCCATCAGCCGCGGCTCCATCTGCTTGAGGATGCCGCTGCGGATGCCGTCGCGCATCACCCCTTCGACGAATGAGATATAGACGGCATAATCGGCCGCCATCCTCTTCCGGAGTTCGGCGCCTCCCTCCGAAAAGGAAATGTGATCCCCCCGGACGAAGATGCTGCAAAACTCCGCATTCTCCTCTACGAACCGGAATTGTGTGGCGACCAGGGTGTCGATCTTGCGTTGGAGATCCGTCTCCAAGTCCACCGCCCTCCGGATGCCGTCGTACATCGTTTTCAGCTTTTCCGTCAGCACCGCCGTGTAGAGCTCTTCCTTGCCCGGGAAGAACCGGTAGAGGGTGCCCACGGCGAACCCGGAGGCGCTCGCGATTTCCGCCACGCTGGTCTTGTGGAATCCCTTGGCGCCAAAGACCTTCCCGGCCTCTTCCAGGATAGCCGATCGCCGCAGGTTGAATTCCCTCTCCTTGCGCTTTTCCTTTTCCATCGATGATCCAATGTTCAAATAATAGAAGGATGGTTCATTTTGTGAATCGGCGGTCACCATGCTTTTAAAAACGGATTTTGTCAAGGGAAATTCCGGAGGTGCTGCCCGGGAGCAGCGAGCGGCGCCTTTTGTAAAAGTTATGTAAATCTTTGACGAATTTATCCGGATCTGCCGCAGGTCAGGCCACGGAAAGACCGCTATTCACTCCGGCATAGGAGCCGGAACGAATATGGCTCACGCCTCGCGATTTTCCCTTGACTTTTCGTCCGTCCCGTCCTAAGAAGGCGCGCAAGCGGGAATTTAGGGTCAATTGCTCCGCTATACAAATGTGCTAAATGCCGGAGAAGGATTCGGACCCGCGCTTTGGCGTGGGTTTTTCGTTATTGGCAAGCGGTCTCCGGAGCGGGTCGATTTAGGTTAATTGCAGCCGCCGAAAAAAGGTGCTAAAAATTCCATACCCTATGGCACCTTGCAGGCTTTGCCATAGGGTTTTTTTGGCAGAAGAGTCCCCGCGTGGCCCTCGCCGGGGATCGGACATTCAGATAAGGAGAAAAGGCATGCAGATTTCATCGGAAAGCGTCAAGGTAGGACATCCTGACATCGTCGCGGACATGATCGCGGCGAACATCATTGCGACGATCCTGGACCGCGAGCACCAGAAGGGAATGGATATCAACACCATGCCCCACTGCGGCATCGAGGTCTTTCTCGGGAAGGGGCTCTGCGTGGTCGGGGGCGAGGTCAGCACACGGGCCTGGATCGATCTGGACAAGTGCGTCCGCGACACGGTCCTGGCCCTGGGTTACAACGATTCGGCCGTCGGCCTGAACGGCAATTCACTCGGTGTGCTCAACGCCATCATCCCCCAGTCCCCGGACATCAACATCGGCACGCGGGCGGATGCCGGCAAGCACAAGGAGATCGGTGCGGGCGACCAGGGGATCATGTACGGCTACGCCTGCGATGAGACGCCCGAACTCCTCCCCCTCACCTACGTCCTCGTCAGCCGGATGATGCGGGCCTTCGAAAGCTGCGGCGACCCGCTCTTCGCGCCGGACGGCAAGGGCCAGGTTTCGGTGGACTACGACGAAAAAGGCGTCCCGCAAAGGGTCGTCAAGGTGCTGATGTCCAACGCCATCGACTACCGCTTCGCGAACGGGAAGAACCATGCCGCGATCGAAAAGCGCGCCAGGAAGATCGCCTTCGACAGCCTGAAGGGCTGCGTCGACAAGAAAACCGAATTCATCTTCAACCCGACCGGCGAGTGGAGGGCCATCAACTCGTGCAGCGCGGCCGATTCGGGCGTCACGGGACGGAAGCTCGTCGTCCAGTGCTACGGCGGCTTCCCGGGGGCGCAGATGGGCGGCGGTGCCGTGGTGAACAAGACGCCGGAAAAGGTGGACTGCTCCGCTGTCTTCGGGTCGCGCTACGTCGCGAAGAATGTCGTCGCCGCGGGCCTCGCGAAGAGGTGTTCGGTCCAGCTGGCTTATGCGATCGGAATCGCATGCCCCTTCTCGATCTATGTGGACACCTTCGGCACCGGGAAGCTTCCGGACAGGCAACTCGGAGCGATCATCGAGCGGCTCTTCGACCTGACGCCGGCCGGAATGATCGACCACTTCGACCTGCTCAACAGCGACATCTACCGCCGGATCCCCCGGACGCTTTTCCTGGATGACTATCCCTGGGAGAAGACGGACATGGTGAAGCTCCTCAAGAAGGAGGCGGCGCGGGTCTGATTGCCAAACCGTCATCGCCTCTCGGGCAAATGAACAGACGCCCGCAGGCCAAAGGCCTGCGGGCGTTTCCATATTCGGCCATCGAGGATGGCACGGCCTTCTCTGATCCGAACCTCGGCGGCGGGATCGCCGGTTGCGCCCCCGTCGGCGTCTTCCAGGAGGGTGTCGAAAAAAACGGCCGATTAGGATTTGCGGGCGACGATGTACCGGAGGAGGTGAACATGCGGCCCCTCATCGCCGTGGCTCTCCCGGTCCTCCACGGGGCCGGTCTCCAGGATCTCACACCCCGCAAAATGGTCCTTCAGGTCGGCCTCGGTGAAGTAGTGGGTCGGACGCCCCGGCTTGCTTTCGTAGGTATACTCCTCGACCTTCACCCCCCGTCCGCAACTCGGCTCCTTTTCGGAGAAGACGGTGAAGAAGAGAATCCCGCCCCGCCGCAGGCTTCCGGCGCACCTTTCCACGACGCGCCTTCGGTCATCGGCGCGAAAGAAATGGAGGAGGTTGTAGCCGTAGACACCATCGTAGAGATCATCGCAGAAGGGCATGTCGAGGACCGATCCCCGGAAGTAGAGGACCGGCGAATCGGCCCGTCCGGCAAGAGCGATCGCGACATCCGAAATCTCGATGCCGTGAACGGTGAATCCCTCGGCCGCGAAATATTCCGTGTGCCGCCCATACCCGCACCCCGGAACGAGAACCTTTCGCGCCCCCTCCTTCCGGAAGAGTTCTGCCGCGCGGGCAGCCGTCCCGCTCGGCGAATCTCCCCAGATCCGCCCTCCTTCGGCATATCGCCGGTTCCAGTAGGTCTGCATTCGCGTCCCTCCTTTTTTGCTTCCTATAGCCGATTCATTGCCGGCCGCCAACCTCTTTTTGGGATCCGGCGCCATCTCCTTCGCGCCGCCCTGCCTTCCCGGAAAAGCTATGCCCGCTGGTGGCCGGACAAACCCGGTCGCCGGACGCCGGGTTTTCAGCTCCCTTGAAATTCCGTTCCCGGCCAAGACCGGATACTTTATATCCACCTTCATGAACAGGGTGGATCGATCGTATCCGGCCTCCTATTTCCGCCCGGGGGAGGCAATTCATTTGCATGACTAATTTCGATCTGTTACGATACGGCCATCGATGGCACAAGGATTGCTTTTGCCAGAGAAGAAAAAACATGCTACAGGATGACCGCCTGTAGAAATCGCCTTGCAGGCGCTGAAACCGGGCGACCGACGATAGCGCCGGCTGCCGGAAACGGGGTAAGGGCTCCATGAAGAGATTGCTGCTTTTTGTCGTCTGTTTCGGGATGATCCTCCCGGCCATGGCGGGAGCGCAGGAGCTGCCCCGCAAGGGCGAGAAGCTGGACCTGCAGCGCTGCATCGCCATCGCCCTTTCGCAGCATCCCGCCGTCCAGGCGGCCGCCGGCACGATCAGGACCGGCGAAAGTCGAATCGGCCAGGCCCGCTCCGGGTATTATCCGCAGTTGAATGGATCGGCCGGCTACAGCCGGACGGACCCGATGAGTTCGCCGCCCCAGAACCAGCCCTACGACAGCTACTCTTCCAGCATCTCCCTGAACCAGAATCTGTACGATTTCGGCAGGACCTCCACCCAGGTGAAGATCCAGGAGCTCAACCGGGACTCCTTTCGTTCCGATTTCGATGATGTTCTCACGCAGGTTCGCCTCGGGGTCAAACAGGCGTACTTCGGACTTCTCCGGGCCGGGCGGAACCGGGACCTCTCTCAAGAGGTGGTGGGGCAGTTCCAGCAGCATCTCGATCAGGCCCGAGGTTTTTTCGAGGTCGGAACCAAGCCGAAATTCGACGTGACCAAGGCCGAGGTCGATCTCTCCAACGCGAAGCTGAGCCTGATTGTCGCGGAAAACGCCTACCGGCTCGCCCGGGTCGCTCTGAACAACGCCATGGGGCTTCCGGCAGCTCCGGAGTACGACGTGGAGGATCAGCTCTCCTTTCAACGGGCGCAGATTGATGTGGAAGAGACGATCCGGAAGGCTTACGACCGCCGTCCCGACTTGAGGTCGATCGCCGTCAGGAAGCTCTCCCTGGAACAGTCCATCGAACTGGCGCGGAAGAACTACTATCCGTACGTCACGGGGAATGCCGGCTACGGCTGGGGCGGGGGAAACTTCCCGCTGGACCAGGGGTGGAGCATCGGCGCCCAGTTGAACGTCCCCATTTTCAACGGATTCCTGACGAAATACCAGGTTACCGAGGCACAGTCCAACCTGGAGGTCCTCACGGCGAATGAGGCTCTGCTCCGGCAGAACGTGGTACAGGAGATCAGGCAGGCATGGCTGAACCTGCAGGAGGCGGCGGACCGGAGCGCGGCGACGGCAGTGACCGTCCGCCAGGCCGAGGAGAACCTCGAACTGGCCAACGGCCGCTACGCCTCGGGCGTCGGCAGCCCCATCGAGGTGACCGACGCCCTCGTGGCGGCAAGCAATGCGAAAACGGCCCAGATTGCGGCATTGTACGATTACAAGGTGGCAGAGGCCAACCTGGAGAAGGCGGCTGGAGAACCATGAAAAAGAAGATCTTCATTTCATTCGTTCTGGTGGTTGCCCTGGGGATCGGCGGGTTCTACCTGCTGAAGCACCGGGGGAACGGGGTCCAGTTCAAGACGGTCAAGGTGACCCGGGGGGATCTCCGCGCCACGGTGACGGCCACGGGGACCGTGAGCGCCGTGACGACCGTTCTGGTGGGAACCCAGGTTTCCGGGACGATCAAGGAGCTCCTCGTGGATTACAACTCTCCGGTCAAGAAGGGGCAACTGCTGGCCCGGATCGATCCGGCCCTTTCCGAGGCCAAGGTGGCGCAGACCCGGGCCAACCTTCAGGCTGCGGTCGCGGGCGTGGAAAAGGCGAACGCCGCCCTGATCGACGCCGACCGGACCCTGGAGCGGAACCGGACCCTCTTTGCCAAGAATTACATCGCCCGGAGCGATCTCGACACGGCGGAGACGAACCGGATCTCGGCGCTCGCCCAGTTGGAGGTGGCCAAGGCGCAGGTGGAACAGCAGAAGGCGGCGCTCAACCAGGACGAGACCACCCTGAACTACACCCGGATCCTCTCGCCCGTGGACGGGACCGTCATTTCCCGGAACGTCGATATCGGGCAGACGGTGGCGGCGAGTTTCCAGACGCCCACCCTCTTCAGCATCGCCCAGGACCTGACCCGCATGCAGATCGATACCAGCGTGGACGAGGCGGACATCGGCAGGATCAAGGTCGGTCAGACCGTCCAGTTTACCGTCGACGCCTATCCCGACCACACCTTTCCGGGAAGGGTGTCGGAGATCCGGAACGCGCCCACGACGGTCCAGAACGTGGTCACCTATGACGTCGTCGTCAAGGTGGCCAATCCGGACCTGAAGCTCAAACCCGGCATGACCGCCAATGTTTCCATCATCACCACGCAGGAAAAAGGGGTCCTCACGATCCCGAATGCCGCCCTCCGCTTCAAATGGCAGCCACCCGCCGCGGTCTCCGGCCGGACGGGCGCGGCCGGAGCGGCAGGCAACGGCGGCGCGCCGGTCCGGGCGGGAGACGGAGCCAAGGCGTCCGGCGTCTGGGTTCTGAACGGGCAAACGCCCCGCCGCGTACCTCTGACCCTGGGGATCAGCGATGGCAATCAGACCGCCGTCCTCGCGGGCGACCTCAAGGAGGGGGATGCGGTGATCACCGAGGCGACAGGACAGTCGAAGAAGGGCACACCGCAAGGCGGCGGCCCGAGGTTCTTCTGATGGACAGCCCGCAGCATTGAAATTCCGGGCTTTTGGGCGGCAGCATGGCGTTGATTGAAACCCGCAACTTGACCAAGGTGTATGAACTGGGCGACAGTGCCGTCCGGGCGCTCGACGGCGTCTCCCTGACGGTGGAGCATGGCGAGTTCGTGGCGATTATGGGAGCGTCGGGCTCGGGCAAATCCACCTTCATGAACGTGGTTGGCTGCCTGGACGTGCCGAGCGGCGGTCGATACCTGCTGGATGGGGTCGATGTCGGCGACCGGAGCCGGGACGAGTTGGCCGAGATCCGCAACAAGAAGATCGGCTTCGTGTTTCAGGGATTCAACCTGCTCTCCCGGACCACGGCGCTGGAGAACGTGGAGCTGCCCATGCTCTACGACGGCTGCCCCCCGCGCGAACGAAGGCTCCGGGCCATGGAGGCGCTGAAGGCGATGGGCCTGGAAGGGCGGGAGCACCACCACCCGAACCAGCTCTCGGGCGGCCAGCAGCAGCGGGTTGCCATTGCGCGCGCTCTGGTGAACCGGGCGCCGCTGATTCTGGCCGACGAGCCCACGGGGAACCTGGACACCAAATCCAGCGTCGAGATCATGGAGCTCGTCGTCCGGCTCAACCGGGAGTCGGGGATCACGATCATCCTCGTCACCCATGAGCCGGACATCGCCGACTTCAGCCGGCGGATCATCCGCTTCCGGGACGGGATCGTCGTCAGCGACGAACCGGTCGAAAAGGCGGGATAGCCGATTGAAAATTATGATAAGAGACTGCTCTGAAAATCTACCCCTCGTCACCCCGGCGAAAGCCGGGGTCCAGAAGGTCTTGGAAAGACTGGATACCGGCTTTCGCCGGTATGACGGCTTGCCGGGTTTCGGGAAAAATTCAAGTGTCGTGGTCCATGCTTTCAGCCTGTCGGAAATGCGGATGGCGGAACGGAGGCGCGGATGATCGGCATCCCATCGACGTTCAAGATATCGTTCCGCGCCCTCCGGGTCAACAAGATGCGCTCCGCACTGACCATGCTCGGGATCATCATCGGCGTGGGCGCGGTGATCACGATGCTTGCCGTCGGAACCGGCGCCAAAGAGAGGATCTCCGACCAGATGGCGAGCATCGGCAGCAACCTCCTGATCATCCTGCCAGGGAGCAGCACCTCCGGCGGCCTCAGGATGGGGAGCGGCACCCAGTCCACCCTGACGCAGGACGACGCCGAGGCGATCGTCCGGGAGTGCCCGGCCATCTCCGACGCGGCCCCCATGTACAACGGCACGGCCCAGGTGGTCTACGGCAACCAGAACTGGTCGACGGGGATCATCGGGACGACCCCCGGCATCCTGCCCGTCCGGGACTGGTCGCTTGCCGCCGGCAGGGCCTTCACCGATCAGGACGTGCGCAACGCCAACAAGGTCTGCCTGCTGGGGCAAACCGTCGTGGACAACCTCTTCGGCAACGCCGACCCGATCGGACAGGTCATACGGATCAAGAAAATCCCTTTTGTCGTCATCGGCATCCTGTCCCCCAAAGGGCAGTCGGACCGCGGCCAGGATCAAGACGACACGATCTTCGTCCCCCTCACGACGGCGCAGAAGAAGATCTTCGGGGTGCCTTTTCTGGGGATGGTCCGGGTGATCACCGTGAAGGCCAAAGGGGCCGATCAGATGGCCGCGGCCGAAGGACAGATCAACGAACTGCTCAGCCAGCGCCACCGGATCAGCCCGCGCCAGGATAAGGACTTCACGGTGCGGAACCTCACCCAGATGATGGAGGCCAGGGAGCAGGCCACCCAGGTCATGGGGCTCCTGCTGGCGGCGATCGCCTCGGTCTCCCTGCTCGTGGGTGGGATCGGCATCATGAACATCATGCTCGTCTCCGTGACGGAGCGGACCCGGGAGATCGGAATCCGCATGGCCGTGGGGGCCAAAACCTGGGATATCCGGCTGCAGTTCATCATCGAGGCGCTGACGCTCTCGCTGATCGGCGGCGTGGCCGGCATCATCGTTGGCATTTCGGGGTCGAAGCTGCTCTCGGCCTGGGCCGACTGGGCGACCGTCGTCTCCCCGCTCTCGGTGCTCCTGGCCTTCGGCTTTTCCGGCCTGGTCGGGCTCTTCTTCGGCTTCTATCCCGCCTACAAGGCCTCCCTGCTCAATCCCATCGACGCCCTGCACTATGAGTGACGATCGCTTTCCGGAAACGGCCGAGCAGGGTTGCCGGGCTCCCGCCGAACGGCACAGGGTCAGGCGGGCGGGCACAACTTGATGAAATCCGCCAGCCGTCTTTCATCCAGACCGACCCCCGGCACCCCGTCCAGCCGTTTCGAAACAGCCCCCTTCTCGAAGAAGAGAACGGTCGGATAAACGGCGATGGCGTACCTTTCGGCCATGACCTCCTGATCGTCCTGGACAAAAACCCAGTTTCGCCCCGCCTCCGCTGCCGCCGTTTTCTGGAATACCGGCAGGAACCTGGCGCAGAAAGGGCACCAGGATAGATAGAACAGGGCGATCATCCGATCCGAGCTTTTCAGGATTTCGGTCAGATCGCGATCGCTTTTGACTGGAGCGGATGGAATGTTTGAACCCATCGGTTGCCTCCCCGCCGTCCCCGGGCTGTCGAAAAGCACCGGCCGGGCCGGCGCTCCGAAAATCTCCGCACCGCACCGGATGCAGGTTGTGATGCCGCCGGAGCGGAGCCCGTGAAAGCGGATTCCCGGGCCTGCTCCGGGCCTCTCGTGACGTCGCGGATCAGCGCATCTCCCGGTAGGCCGCGCCGATCCTCTCGATCCCCTGTTCGATCTCCTCCGGCTTGAGCGCCGGGAAGGTGAGCCGGAAGAAGGAGCCCTGATGAATCTTGCGGAGACGCTCCTTCCATCCGGGGCAGAAGACGTTGGCCACGGCGATGTTGGCCCCCTTGGCCCGCACCGCCTTCACGAACCCCTCCTCATCCATGATCCCCGGCAGCCAGATTCCCGAGAAGAAGCCGCCCGTCACCTGGGGGACCTCGATCCCTTCCAGGTATTTCCGGAGGGAGCGGTTGAAGGCATCCATCCTCGGCCGGTAGAGCTTCGCCAGGAACCGGAGATACTCGTCATATTCGCTGGATTCGATCATCTTCTGAATCATCGCCTGGGTGGGATAGTTGGGGTTGATCCGAGTGTTGGCGATCACCGGAGCGAGCTGCTCCGTCACCTTCTCGGGGAAGATCCCGAACCCGCACTTGGCCCCGGCCGTAAGCGTCTTGGTGAACGAACCGAGCAGACAGATCGCGGGGTTTGCCGCCATGTCCGGCAATCGGTTCTGTCCGCCGTCGTAGCGCAGCTCATAGTACGCGATATCGCACACGTAGAGCGTGTTGTGGCGGGCACAGATCCTTCCCGCCTCTTCGATGTTCTCCTGGGTGGAGTCGAGACCCGTGGGGTTCTGATGGTAGATGACCCGGTAGAAGAGTCTCACCTTTCCGCCGGAGAGCGTCCGTTCCAGGGCTGCCAGATCGACCCCCTCCTTCGTCAGGGGGATCCCCAGGACCTCGTGTTCGTAGCGGAGGGCATCGGCCAGGGCGCGGTCATAGGTCATCGATTCCATGGCGACCTGGCTCCCCCTCGGAAAGGCCTTCAGGACGAAGGAGAGCGCTTCCAGACCGCCGTTGAAGCAGATGATCCGCCGGTTCGGATCGCCGCCGATCCCGTACCGCTCGGCCAAGCTCTTCTTCAGGGGCATGAAGCCGTTGAAGTCGCTCAATCCCGGAATCTGATACTGCAGCAGCTTTGCGCCGTATTCACGCATGGCCTTGGCATAGTTGTTTTCCACGGCACCGGCCACCGCCTCCAGCGCATCTTGCGCAGGAACCCCCCGAAGGAAACTGATTTCAGCCATAGCTTCTCCTCTTCTTCAATCCGATCTATTTCGATTTCACAGAGTTGATTTCAATGCATCGCGGCGGGACGACCCTGACGCAAGACGCTTCTTCTTTGCGGAAGTGGAGCATACGGTGAACGCTGCTCCCTGTCAAGCAGTTTTGAAAAAGGGCGGGCCGCCGGATTGCGGCAGACCGGGCTCCTTTTATGCGCGGAAGGTCATCTTGAGTTCGAGGACGCCGGTATCGATCGCCGTCTCGATGTCGGCTCCCAGCTTTTCGAAGACGTGCAGCATCGGTTCGTTGTCCGAAATCACCGCGGCGGTAAATCCCAGGAGTCCATGCCTCTTCGCGAGATAGGTCAGGTAGTGCAGAAGCTCCGTGCCGATCCCCCGGTTCTGATACTCGTCACGGACCATGAAGGCCACGTCCGCCGTGTGCGTCGCCTCGATGATCACGTACTGCCCCACGCCGACGATGAGCTCCTTCTGCCCCTGCCGGATGACGGCGAGGATGGTCATCTTTTTCGTATAATCGATGATGACGAACTCCTGGAGCCGCTCGTGCGGCATGTCCTTCCGGAGGGTGATGAAGCGGCGATGGAGGCTCCGGTCGGAGAGCGAATAGATGAACTCCTTGAGGAGCGGCTCGTCGCTGATCTTAATCGGCCGGAAGAAGATCTCCATCCCGCTCTTCGTGATCTTGTGGGTCTCGAGCTCCTCCGGGTACTCCCCTCCCTTCCCCGGAATGAAGGCCTGATCCGCGTAGACGAAGCCCGCCTTCTTCGCCTCCGCGATGAGCCAGGGACGGAAATCGGGATGGGCGATCGCGATGAGTTCCATCGCCCGCTCCCGGATATTCTTCCCATGGAGGTAGGCGATCCCGAATTCGGTGACGACGTAATGGATGTCGCCGCGGATCAGCGAGGTGCCAGCCCCCTCCGCGAGGAAGGGAACGATCCGCGAAACCCGGCCATGATCCGCGGTGGACTGGATCGCGAGGATCGTCTTGCCGTTCTTGGCAAGCACTGCGCCGCGCATGAAGTCAGCCTGCCCCCCGATGCCGCTGTAGAAGGTCCGGCCGATCGATTCGGCCGTCGCCTGGCCGGTCAGGTCGATCTCGAGGCCGGTGTTGATCGCCGTCATGTTCTCATGCTGGGCGATGATAAGCGGGTTGTTGGTATAGTCGATCGTCTTGAACTCGACGAGCGGGTTGTCATCGATATACTCGTAGGTCGACCGGTGTCCCATGCAGAAGGTCGCGATCGTCTTGCCGCGGTTGATGGATTTCCGTGAGTTGTCGATCACCCCGCGTTTCATCAGCTCAACGATCCCGTCGGAGATGAGTTCGGTGTGCACCCCGAGGTGCTTCTTCTCCGCCAGGTTCAGAAAGAGTGCGTCCGGAATGATTCCGTAGCCGATCTGGATCGTGTCCCCGTCTTGGATGAGCTGCGACACGTATTTTCCGATCCTCTGCACGGTCTCCACGTGCTCGCCCGCATCGTACTCCAAAAGCGGTTCGTCATGGGTCAGGATGTGGTCCGCCTCTTCGATCCGGATGAACCCCTCCCCGTGGGTGCGGGGCATCTCCCGGTTCGCCTGGACGATGACGAGCGAGGCCGCCTCCGTCGCCGCCTTGACGATGTCCACGCTGACGCCGAGGCTCAGGCAGCCGTGTTTGTCAGGAAGCGAGGTCTGGATCAGCGCGACGTCGATCGGCACCATGCCCCGGCGCATCAGGTCCGGAACCTGGGAGAGGAAGACGGGGGAGTAGTCGGCGAGTCCCCTTTTCACCGCCTCTCGGGTCGTGTTGCCGATGAAGAAGGAGTTGTGACGGAAGTTCTGCTTGAACTTCACGTCGGTGTAGGGGGCGACCCCGAGCGTCCAGACCTGGAGCACCTCGGCGTCGAAGAAGGCGGTGGGATGGGATTCGACGTAGTCGATCAGCGCGGCAACCAGATATTGGGGCTCGCCGCAGCCCGTACTGATGAAAATCCGGTTGCCCCGGCGGATGCGGCCGAACACCTTCTCCTCCGGTGCGAATTTCTCCGGATAACGCTTCCGCCAGACATCAAGAAGATCGGCCACCGCTTCAAACCTCCCGGCTGTTTTGGGGGACTATACCATGAATCCATTCGTCCGGCATCGATTTTTGGGAGAGGCATCCCCGTTCCCGCCGAAGGGCATCCTTCCCCTGCAAGGCAGTACATCAGTTTGTATCAGCCTGATGCAGAGAGGCCACACGTAGCGCGATTGTTTTCCTCTGCTGGACGATCTTTCGCAGGGGGATGACCCGCGGAAGCCGTCATGGATCCGGAAATTCCGCCAAGGAGCATCCCGAGCCTCATTCGAGCTCTCTCCGCCGGTAGTATTCACCTATCATTAACCCTCTATTTGATCATCGTTGCTTCAAGGCCATGATCCCGAATATCGTTATTCGGAAAGCGCAGGAAGGGAATCAAACCATTACGAGGGGAAGCAGAAAGGAGGTCCAGCGGTGAAAATGAATCTCCGGCGCATCCTGGCCATCCTGGCGGTCGCGGCATGGGCGATCGCCATCCCGGCGGCGACCGTTACCGCCGCACCGCCCGATCAGCCGGCGGAACTCAGCGTCGGCCAGCCGGCTCCCGATTTCGACTTGACGCTGTTCAGCGGAGAGAAAGTCTCCCTCAAGAGCTTCCGGGGTCATTCGGTCGTCATCAATTTCTGGCGTTCGGGGTGACCCCACTGCCAACGGGAGGCTCCCGTTATCGAGGCAGTGTACGAGAAGTATCAGGACCGCGGGTTGGTCATTCTCGGGGTGAGCATCAGCCAGGACCAGGAACAGCCTGCCCGTGAGTTCGTGCAAAGGTACAAGCTCACCTTTCCGGCCGGACACGATACCGGAGAGATCGGCACGCTCTATGGCGTCAAGGTCTTACCCATCATGATCTTCGTCGACAGGGCGGGCAACCTCGTGGAGCGTTCCACCGGAGAGTTGACCGAGGCGGAATTCCGGCAACGGGTCGAAAGTCTGGTGAAATAGCGGACCGACCGGAGGGAATGATGGCCATGGACAGGACGAGAATCGGAATCACAGGGGCGCTGCTCCTGGCGGCGGTGCTGTCGACCCTTTCCTGCGCCTCCATGCGCCTGACCGATGAATGGAGGGACAGGGGCTTCGAGGCGCCGCCCTACAGGAAGATCATGGTCGTCGTCATGAGCAAGCGTCCCGACCTGAGACAGCCCATGGAAGATGAGTTTGCCCGGCAGATCCAGGAGCGCGGCGGCGACGCCTCGGCGTGCTACATGTGCATCCCCGATCTCGACAAGATCAGCCGGGAGGAGCTCGTGAAGGTCGGAACGGGAATGGGGATCGAAGCCTATCTCATGGTCATCGTGCTGCGGTCGGAGGTCAAGATCGAATCCTACCGGGGGTATTACAGTCCGCCGGCCACGGGGAGCTACGGCGTGGACACCATGATGAACACGCAGCTCTGGGGAAGCCCTGACCCGTCGATGCAGAAGAAGAGCGAGGTGGCGACGCTGGAAACCCTCCTCTACGACGGCAAATCCGCCAAACTGGTCTGGCGCGCCACCATCGAGGCGACCAATCCGTCCGGCGCGGGCGAGATCAGCCGATTCGTTCGGACGGTACTCTCCGCGCTGGGCGATCAAAAGCTGATCCGGTGATCCGGAAAAGTTCCCTTGACATGAGCCGCCCCTTCCGCGTATCGTCGCGTCGCTCAAGGAAATAGACCCGGTAAGGATATGACCGCCAGACTTCCCCTCTCGCCGCATTCCGATGCGGAGACGATCCGCGCCCGCGTGCTCCGCGCGATCGCCGCCAATCGAACCCCCGGCCTCCACTTTGCAGGCCACTTCCTCGACATTCAATGGCGATCCGTCGCAGGGGGCGCCGTCGACGGAACCCTCGAGATCGGACCCCACTGCGGCAACGCGGACGGGACGATGAATCTGATGCCTTTGGGGCTCATGGCCGACTTTGCGCTCGCCGCTTCCGGGCGGAGCGGAATTCCGCTCGGCGCGCGTCTGGGAACGGTCCATCTGCACCTCCACTTCACCGGGGTGCCGGCCGCCGGAGATGTTGAGGCCGAAACTGTTCTGCTGGGTTACAGCGAGGGGGCAAAGCTGCGGACCTCTCTGTCGTCGGGAACCCTCCGTGCGCGAGGTCGGACGATCGCCCACATTCACGGCGAATTCGTGCTGCTCGACCCCCCGCAGGGGGTCACCATGAGTCCGCTGCCCTGGGAGCGTGCGGAGCCCCCATCCGTTGTGCCGGTCGGGGTGGACGAGCTCGAACCGGATGAGGCCGCAATCCTGCAAACATGCGAAGCAGCGCTCGCCAAGGCTTCACCACAGGCCGCCTTTATCGAGCGCCTCTGGGGTGGCGAGCCGCGCCGAAGCGCGCAGGGCGCGACCAACCGCGTGGCGATCGGGCCCCACATCGGCAACCGCGTCGGCCATGTTCAGGGAGGCCTCCTGTTGGCCCTCGCCGCGACCACGGCCTGCGCGGCCGTGCCGGCGTCCGTGATGCTCTCCGCCATTTCGGCGTGGTACCTCAGGCCGGCGCAGGGAAAGCGGCTCGTTATCCGCTCCCGCATCCTGCATGCCGGCCGCACCATCTCGGTGGTTCGCACCGAAATCGAAGCCGACGGCGAGCGGGTACTCGAGGCGGTGAGCCACCACGCGGCCCGCCGCCGATGATCGACGGCTCCAGCCTATTCTCCGGGCTCGTAGCGCCTCTCCGCCCTACTCCCTCCCGGCGCCTTTCCCCGCAGCGTGCGTTCGAGGAATCCGTCGATCAACTTCCGGGCGATGCTGATCTTCCCGGGCAGGTTGGGCAATCCGTCCGGCGCGAACCATCCCGCCTCGGCAATCTCGGTCCGGTCGATCTGGATCTCACCGCTTTCATATTCTGCGGTGAAACCGATCATCAGGGAGTCGGGAAACGGCCAGGCCTGGCTGCCGAAATAGCGGATATTCCGGACCCGGATGCCCACCTCTTCTGCGATCTCGCGGTGAATCGCATCCTCCAGCGTCTCGCCCGGCTCCACAAAACCGGCCAGGGTGCTGAAAAAATTCGCGGTGAACCGGACGGATCGGGCCAGAAGGAGCCGGCCCTCCCTTTCCACGAGGACGATCACCGCGGGCGATATGCGGGGGAAAACCAGCATGCCGCAGCCCGGGCATTCGAGGGCATTCATCTCCTTCGCCGAAGGGGCCATTTCCCGGCCGCAGCGGCCGCAGTAACGGCTCTTTTCGGCCCACTCGGTCAGATGTACGGCCTTCATGGCAATCGCCAGCATCGGTTCGTCAAGGCGCTCATACAGGTACCGCAATCCGTAAAAGCCCATTTCCGGCGGAACGGGGTCGGTTTCCGGAACCTCGGCGCAATAGCAGGGGCGTCCCGCCAGGGTTCCCAGATACCGCTCCCGGACCGGCGCAAGGCCGAGGGAGGCCGGATCGATCACCAGGGGAACCGACATCGACTCTCCCTCTTCCCGGACCAGCATCTTGTGCGCCGCAAATACGAACCACCAGGCCGGCTCAGTTTTGGCGGAAGGCGCCTGCGCGGATGGAATCAACCTCTCTTTCATCATCTCACCTGCCCACGGGCCGATCCCCCGGACGCCGCTTGATTGGCCTTGCCGCGGCGGGCGGTCGACCCGTTCCTTTTTTTCGGCGGGAGCTATACCATGAATCCCTTTCGCTGGGCATCGATTTATTTCGGATGGAGGATAGCGGCGGGCTCGTGATGAGATTGGATATCGATCGGATCGGCCCGGTCATCGCTGCGAAATATCCGGAGCCTGGCAGAGATCGATCCCGGCCGGCAGGTGGTGACTCAGTTTCAACCGCAAGGACCAGCCTCGACTTGCGCTCAGCTATTTTTCGACCCGAAAAATCTTTAGATCGCGCCACGCGAGGCGTTTTTGCAGCCAAGGAAAAACGCGGCGGGACATCTTCAGCCGGCGTCCGGACGCTTGGCGACGGATCTCTTCTTCACCGGAGTCTCCTTCGGCCGCAGGTCGAGACCGAGAAGGATGCGCTCCCTGTTCGACATGTCGCCGATGAATCGCCGGATCGGGACCGGCAGCTTCTTGATGAGGGTCGGCGCCGCCAGAATCTGCTCATCCCGGGCGAGGACCGGCTGCTGGTAGACATCGATGACCGAAAGCTCGTAACGGCCTTTGAGATTCTCTTCACAGATCTTCTTGATGTTCATGATCGCCGCCGTGGAAGCCGGGGTCGCGCCTGCCACGTAGAGGCGCAGGATATACTTTTCCCGCCCCCGCTTCTCCAGGGCATCTTCCATCCGTTTCATGGGCCCGGTCAGGTTCTTCTTCACCATGGACCTTCTCCGTTCAGGTTGCTATAAGGGACGCAGATCGAGCCCGACCAACACGCGTTCAGTGTTGGAGAGGTCCCCGATGATCTTCCGGATGGGTACCGGCAGTTTCCGGACCAGGGTGGGGATGGCGACAATCTGGTCCCCCCGGGCCAGCGTGGGATTGACCAGGAGATCGATCACCTCGATCGTGTACTTCCCGGCCAGATGCTTCTCGCAGATGGCCTTCAGATTCGCGAAGGCGGTCAGCGATTTGGGCGTCTGGCCGGCGACGTAGAGCCGGAGTGCCCAGTTCTCCTTTGCCTCTCCCGCCGGTTTCGTGCGGCCGTTGGATCTTTTTTTTGCCGCCTGGTTCCCCGACTCTTCCATTCGGTCTCTCCTCTTCTAATCCGCCTTCCGCAGACGCGCCATATCGGCACGCTCCCCGACCAATGCCTGCTGCCGCTTCTCCTCTTCCGCAGAGATGACCCGCAGCTCCTCCGACTCCGCGGCGAACTCAGCCCGCAGGGCCTCGATCCGGGCCTCCAGGGCCTGGCGTTTGCGCTCCTGCTCACGAAGCTTCTGGTCCAGAACGCTCCGGTGGGTGGCCGCCTCCGCCTTCTCCCTGGACTCCTGCGCCGCCCGGGCGCTCCCCGTGAGCACCCCGGACGGTCCGAGGTAGACATCGACCAGGTCAATGCCCTGGTGGGAGAGCCGGACCTCCCGGATCTGGTTGGAGTGGGCCATGCCCCGGGACTTGAGGATGTAGAGACCCCGGTTCCGCTCGCCGTTGATCTCGATATCCCGAAGCAGGATCCAGGTATCGATCAGGGAGGAGATCTCCTCGTTCGTCTTCTCCAGGTTGTTGCCGAAGTGGGCCAGGTCCGTGAGGAGCGTCGTCACCTGCTCCATCTTCAGATAATCGAAGAGGCGCGTGAGAATCGACTTGACCTCCGCGGAGGTTCCGACCGCCGTCAGGTTGCTCACCGGGTCCACAACGACCACCCGGGGGTTGAACTCGAGGATCAGGTTGTGGAAGGTGATCAGGTGCGACTCCAGACCGTAGAGGGTGGGCCGGCTCGCGTGGAACCTGAGCAGCCCTTTCTTGACGGGGGCGGCCAGGTCGATGCCGATGGAGGCCATGTTGCGGGTGATCTGGCTCGGCGACTCCTCGAAGGAAAAGTAGAGGCAGCGCTCGCCCCGCTTGCAGGCCGCCTCGACGAACTTCGCCGCGAAACTGGATTTGCCGGTCCCCGCCGATCCGGAGATGAGGATCGTACTCCCCCGGAAATAGCCCTCCCCGGCCAGCATCTTGTCCAGGCGGGGAATCCCCGTCGGAATGCGCTCCGAACTGACCCGGTGGTTGAGGCCCAGGGAGGTGACCGGCAGGATGGAGATTCCCGTCTTTTCGATGAGGAAGGGGTACTCGTCCGAGCCGTGGGCCGAGCCGCGGTACTTGATGATGCGCAGCCGCCGGGTGGAGATCTGCTCCCGGATCCGGAAATCGAGGAGGATCACGCAATCGGCCACGTACTCCTCGAGGCCGTGCCGGGTGAGGAGGTTGTCCCCCCGCTCGCCCGTGATGATGGCCGTGACGCCCCGCGCCTTCAGCCACCGGAAGAGCCGCCGCAGTTCGGCGCGGAGGATGTTCTCGTTGGGCAGGGCCGCGAAAAGCGCCTCCACGGTGTCCAGGACCACGCGCTTGGCCCCCACCGAATCGATGGCGTAGCCGAGGCGCACGAAGAGCCCTTCCAGATCGTACTCCCCCGTGTCCTCGATCTCGCTCCGCTCGATGTAGACATAGTCGATGGCAAGCTTCTTCCGCTTCTGCAGATCCTCCAGGTCGAAGCCCAGGGAGGCGACGTTCTGGGCCAGTTCCGCGGCCGTCTCCTCGAAGGCCATGAAGACCCCTGATTCCCCGTACTTCACGGCGCCATGGACGAGAAACTCCAGGGCCAGGAGGGTCTTTCCGCAGCCGGCGCTGCCCGTCACGAGGGTCGGGCGGCCCAACGGGATCCCGCCGCCGGTGATTTCGTCCAGACCGGCGATGCCGGTGGGGCACTTTGCCAATCGAACCGGTTTGTTCACCCGCCTTTTTACCATGAGCCCTCCTGATGCATCATCCCTTCGGGGCAGGCAGCGAAAAATAGAAACAGGCTCCCTTGTCCACCTCGCCCTCCGCCCAGACCCGGCCGCCATGCCGCTGGACGATCCGCTGGACGATCGCCAGCCCCACGCCCGTCCCCTCATACTCCCCGACGCTGTGGAGCCGTTGAAAAACCCCGAAGAGCTTGTGATAATAGGCCATGTCGAATCCGGCCCCATTGTCCTTGATGCAATAGACGACACTGCCATCTTCGGCGCTGCTGCCGATTTCGATCACGGCAGGCTTCCTGTGTTTGGTAAACTTGACGGCATTGGAGAGAAGATTGTGAAGCGCCTGCCGGATCAGGGTTCTATCCCCATATCCGGGCAGCAGTCTGGCAATCCTGATCTCCATCTCCCGCTCGGGATAAGCGGCCCGGATCTCATCCCGGACTTCGCCGGCACACTGTGTCATATCGATCGCCGCGGCGGCCATGCCGCTTCGGAGGACCCTGGCATAGGAGAGGAGATTGTCGATCAGAACGCCCATCCTTTCAGTGCCGTCGTGAATGACGCCGAGCATGCGCACGGCGTCTTCGCCCAGTCCGCCGCCGTATTTCTTCAGAAACATCCGGGAGAAACCTTCAACGGTTCGCAGGGGAGTCTTGAGGTCATGGGAGACGGAATAGCTGAAGCTCTCCAACTCCCGGTTTGCATCCTCCAGTTGCTTCGTCCTCTCCTGCAGAAACGTTTCCGCTTTCTTCCGCTCCGTGATGTCGTAAGCGATCATCGCGACAAGAGCCGGCTTGTCGCCTGCGTAGACGTGTCCCGCATCAGTGCTGCGGATCATCGACGCGGTGATCTCCATCCAGACGTTCCCCCCGTCCTTCCGGAGGACACGGCGCTCCATGTCGATCACCGGCAGGGAGCCGTAGAGATAGGCATGCCATGTCTTCCGGTTGGCTTCGGCCTCCTCGGGAGGGGAGAGATCGGCCGGGGTCATCTGTCGCAATTCTGCCGCGCTGTAGCCGGTCATCCGGCACAAGCGTTCGTTCACCTCGATAAAATGTCCGTCCGGGCTCAATTCCGCCGTTCCCACATCGGCGTTTTCAAAGAAGGCGCGGAACCGTGCCTCGTTGCTCCTCAGCTTCGCCTCGGCCCGCTTGCGCCAGGTGATGTCCCTCATGGTCACCAGGCAGCCGATGACGGCACCATCCTCGTCCCTCAGAGGCACGGCGTTGAGGACGATCTCGTACTCCTTGCCGCCCGAACAGCGAAGACGCGCTTCAGTCCCCTGCACCGTCTTGCCGGCCAGGACTTCAGCCACATGGAAGGACTCCGCATCCCGGTCCGTGGCCGGTATCTCGATGCCGCAGATCTGATCGAAGGGTTTCATCAGGACGCTCGGGCCGCAGAATTGATTCATGGTCCGGCTTGCCCGGATCACCACCCCTTTCGTGTCGCACACGGCAATGCCGCTGGGCGAATTCTCCATGATCGACCGGGAGAGTTTCTCCTCCCGGACGATTTCCCGGTAGCGGAACTGCTCCGAGAGGTTCGTGATGACGGCGGTCAGCATGCCGGCGCCGGAAGCGCCGGCCCTGGCCATGGTGATCTGGGCGGGAATCTTGCCCCACTCGCGGGAGTTGAGGAGGACCTGAAACCGGGAGGCAGCGTCCGTACAGTTGTGCAGGGCATCCACGACGAGATGCCGGTCATCCTTGGAAACGAGGTCGGGAAGGGAGGCGCCGATGATGTTTTCCAGGGGATGCCCCAGCATATCGGCAAATTGTCTGTTGCTGTAGAGGATGGTCCCGTCCGCAGAGATGGTGACGGTTCCCTCGTTGATCGACTCGACGAGGAGCCGGTAGGACTGGTCCGCACCCTGCAGGGTGTAAACCTGATCCCCCGCCTTTCCGGAGACGACGATCGCGTCCACGGCGCCGGTCCGGATGGCCTCCAGGGTCTCTTCAGCCTCGCGGAGCCGGGCCCGCAACTCTTCCAATTCTCCCGGAAACGCTTCCTCGCTCATCGGATGCTCCCGTTTTTGAAAGGGCGTTCTTCATGCCGACAAACCGACAACGTGGGGAATGTACTACCATAAATCCCGGGAACCGACAACCATTTTTCCCCGGGGGGGGGGGGGGGTGATTATTGACAAATGACGGAAAACATGAGAAATTGCGGCCATCTGGCGAGATAAAACGGCTCGCGGTGCGCTCCCGGATCCGAATCGGAGTTCACATGGAATCCCACCAAAGGAAGACGATGACCGCCTTCATGCACCGCTCGCGGAAGCGATCTGGGCGGCTCGGGGTGTCGTGGGCCATCGTGGCGCTGTTTTGTCTGCTCCCCTTCTTCTTCGCGGGCTGCCATCCGGCATCGGGCAGGACCGCCGGTTGCCTCCCCAACTTCCCGGACCGCGACGGCTGGTATGGCGCCGACGGCGCTTACTCCATCCTGCTGGGTGATGGAAGAACGCTCTGGCTCTTCGGCGACACCTTCGTCTCCGACCGGGCAGGCAAGCAGGACCGGGTCGGCATGGATGTCGTGCTGGGGACGACGCTCGCGATCTCGACGTGCAACAGCGAGGGGCAATTCGACATCCATTACTTCCTGAAGAAGAGCGCCGGCCGGTTCATCTCGGCCTTCGGCGATGGGCAATGGATGTGGCCGCAGGATCCGTTTACCGTTCATGACCGGCTCTACATCCCCCTTGCGGTGATCGAGCCGGCGCCTGACGAGGCCGGTCCATTCAAATTCCGGGTCGCCGGCCACAAGATCGCCGTCATTCAGAATTACCGCTCCCGGGATCCCGACGGCTGGTCCGTGGAATATCTCGACTGGTCTGCGGCCGTGCCTCCCGGGGTGGCCGCACTGGCCGCGACCTCGGTCGTCCACGGCGATGCCGTCTACTTCTACCCGTTTTGCGTTCCCACAAGAGAGGCTCCGGAAGCCTGGGGCAACCTCCTGGTCCGCGTCCCGATCGATCGGCTCCACGATCCTGCCGGGGCCATGGAGTACTACGCGAAGGACCACACCTGGCAAAGGGGATTCGATCCGGCAGAGGCCGCGATCGTCCTCGACGCCGGCGTATCGGAGCTGAGCGTCCGGTACCATGAAAGCCGGAAACAGTGGATTGCCGTCTACCTCTCCCCGCAGAACCGCGGCGACCGGCTGCTCTATCGCTCCGCCGAGAGGCTGGAGGGCCCCTGGTCGGACGCAAAGGTCCTGCTGGCGCCCGTACCGGAGGTGACCCCGGCGGATCCCAAGTACGACAGCGGCAATTTCTGTTATGCGGGAAAGGAGCACATCCAGTTTGCACGGGATGGAAAGCTGGTCGCGACTTACGTCTGCAACTCCCTGGAAGAGATGGCGGAGAGAGTCAATTTCATCCGCACCCATCTTTTTCTGTATCGGCCGGTCGTGAACGTCGCGCCCTATTGAT
The DNA here is from genome assembly GCA_021372695.1 of Deltaproteobacteria bacterium. The sequence continues at coordinate 27,700 of JAJFTY010000239.1, read as the reverse complement.
GGGGGAATCATGAAAAAATGGATTGCGGCGATGGGTGTACTGCTGTTGTGCCCGGCCGCCTATCTGACCCTCTGGCCGGTGCCGGTCGAGCCGGTCCGCTGGGATGCGCCCGTGTCTCCCGGATACAGCGGCCCGCATGCGGTGAACACGCGGCTGGCCGGCAAGCCTTTCCTGCGCAAGCTCACGCTCCGCTTCCCGAGAGCGCTGTGGCCGGTCCCAAAGGCCTACGGCCACGTCATCGCCTTCACCGAAGCAGGGAACGTGGTGGCTGACCGGCAGGATCCGAGCGGCGCCTACCCGGAGACGACGGCCGTAACCGAGACCCGCGACCGGCTCTACATCCAGAGCCTCCACGCCAAAGGGCTCGGCTGGTTGCCGAGATGATCGTTCTGCGGGGGTCGACTCCCTGAACCCGATGTCCTTTCCGCTACGGCCGCTCCCCGGTCGTGAAGGTGAAGGAGTAGGGCGAGCCGATCGGGATGCCCCCCGCGCTCTTCGCTGACGTCGAGAGGACGCCGGTGTAGGCGGTGAGGGGCGAAAGCGGGGCGTCCGGGACGAAGCGGAGGATCGCCAGTTCGCCGGGGGGACAATAGGTCAGGGTCCCCGCGACCGGCGCGCCGCCAGCCTCGGTCAGCGTGAAGGCCTCCATGAGACTGTCGCCGTCCATGTCCGACGCGAACGCGATCTGGATCCAGGGGTAATCGACGGAGACGTCACGATCCCCATTCATGGGTGAGGTCCTCACCACCTCCGACAGGCCGGCGGTGGTGAAACCAAAAAGATGGCTCGCTGCGAGTGCATTGCCGGCGAGGTCCCTGGCGCCGGTGCTGATCGTGGCGGTGTAGGCACGGGCAGCCAAGAGCGGCGCGCCAGGCGTAAAGGCAGCGGTCCGCGAAACGGCATTGTAGCTGACCGTTCCCGCAATGTATGTCTCCCCCTGATTCAAGGTGAAGGTGGAGGCGGTCAAGGTCGATGAATCCATCTCTTCGGAGAATACTGCGGTAATCGTGCGATCGACTTCCACGCCCATTGCGTTGTCGGCAGGTTCCGTGGAACTGACCCTGGGAGGCACCGTGTCCGCTCTCGACTGGGCGCAGGTCTGCAGGATGTAGACCGCATCGGCCAAACCGACCGTTCCGTCGCCGTTCGCGTCGGCGCCGCAGGGGGGGTAACCCGGCCGGATGCCGGCCGGATTCAGTCCGCTGACCGTCCGCAGCACCAGAATGCCGTCCCGCAGATCGACGGCCTTGTCGTCATTCACATCTCCGGCCAGGATATAACCCGTGGTAAAGCTCCATTCCGGGCCTGCCGCCATTCCGGAAGCTTTCCGGGCAGCGACCTGCCAGTGATAGAGCGTCAAGGGGTCGAGAGGAGCTGCGAGGGTCATCGAGGCGCCGGGCATATCCTTCCCGGTTGGCGTTGCCGGCTTCGATTCCCCGCCTTTCCAAAGGTACAGATCGTAGGCGATCGCCCCGGTCACCGCCTGCCAGGCGAACGGCGGACGGATGGACACAGCCGTCGCCCCGTCCGGGATGCTTGGGTTGCTGGGAGCTATCGTGTCGGCGATGCCGGGGGTGCCCCGGTCTGCAAGATCATTTGCTCCGACTGAAGCGCGCTGGGTCACAGAGGTGGGGCCGGCCGGCACCGGGCCGGAGAAGGCAAACAGCAGGAAAAGAGGGAGCAGCGGTTTGGCCAGCCCTTTCATCGATCCCCCCGTCCGAATTAGACCGCGTATCAGGGAATGAATGTGGCGCCATCGCCTGCCGCGGTTTGCCGTGTTGATGAGAGGCAGCTCTTGACGGGGAAAGCATGGGGTGGCATCGAACATCTGTCAAGGATTATCTCCGGTCGTCCCCGCTCAAGAGAAAGCCTTCAGCCGCTCGCCCAGGAGCGTGTAACGCTCCTGGGTCTTGTTGTTCCGGATCGCGATCGCCATCGCCTTTTTCGTCCCGACGATGACGACGAGCTTCTTCCCCCGGGTGACGCCGGTGTAGAGGAGGTTGCGCTGGAGGAGGATGTAGTGCTGGGTCAGGATCGGAATCACCACGGCCGGGTATTCCGAACCCTGGGACTTGTGGATCGAGACCGCGAAGGCGTGGACGAGTTCGTCCAGCTCTGAGAAGTCGTAGGGGATTTCCCGGCCGTCGATGGAGACGAGCACCTCCTGCCCTTCCGGATCGATATCGACGATCCGGCCGATGTCGCCGTTGTAAATCTCCTTGTCGTAATTGTTCGCGATCTGCATCACCTTGTCGCCGATCCGATAGCACCTCCCCATCCGGCTCACGCCCTGGTCGCCCGGGTTGAGCGCCTTCTGGAGTTCGATGTTGAGGTTCTCCCCCCCGACGATCCCCCGGTGCATCGGCGTGAGGACCTGGATCTCGTCGAGGGGATCGAAACCGAAGCGCTTCGGGATCCTGTCCCGGACCAGCGTGATGATCAGCTCCAGCACCCGCTGGGGGTCCTCCTGTTCGATGAAGTAGAAATCGTCCAGTTTCTCCTGCGAACTCCGGAGATTGGGCATCTCCCCCTGGTTGATTCGGTGGGCATTGACGATGATCGAGCTCTCCCGCGCCTGGCGGAAGATCTCGTTGAGCTCGATCACCGGGACGGCTTGCGAGGCGATGATCTCCCTCAGAACATTCCCCGCCCCGACGGAGGGAAGCTGGTTCACGTCCCCGACCAGGACCAGGGTCGCCCGGGTTGGCACGGCCTTGAGCAGGTGGTGCATCAGCAGGGTGTCGATCATCGACGCCTCGTCGACGATCAGCAGCTCGCAGTCCAGCGGCGATTCGGCATCCTTCTGGAATCCGCCCTTCTGGAAACTGTATTCGAGAAGGCGATGGATCGTCTTCGCTTCGTGGCCGGTCGCCTCAGTCATTCTCTTTGCGGCCCGGCCGGTCGGCGCGGCCAGCAGGATCTTCGTCCGCAGCCCCGCGAAAATCCTGATCATCGCGTTGATGATCGTCGTCTTCCCCGTCCCCGGTCCTCCGGTCACGACCATCACCTTGTGGTCGGCCACGGCCCGGACCGCCTCGACCTGCTTTTCCGCGAGCGCGATGGCCAGCTTCTCCTGGATCCAGGGGATGGCTTTGTCCGCGTCGATCTTCTTGACGGCCCTGGGGCTTTCGATCAGCACCCGGAGGTGGTGGGCAAGGAGCTTCTCCGCCAGGAAATAGCCGGCCAGGTAGACCACCTTGCGCCTTTCACCCGGGGCGCCGGGATCGCACGGGAGCTCTTCCAGGATGATCTGTTTCCCTTCGGCGAGAACCCCGATGGCCCGTGCGATGATCCCCCGGTCGATGTCGAGGATCTCCCGGCAACGGTCGAGCAGCGGCTCGCAGGGATAGTAGACGTGGCCTTCACCGGTCAGCTCATGGAGGACATAGAGGATTCCGGCCTCGGCGCGGCGTTCCGAATCCCGGGCAAAGCCGAGCTTTTCGGCGATCTTGTCGGCGGTGATAAAACCGATCCCGAAGACATCCGTCGCGAGCCGGTAGGGGTTCTCCCGGACGACGCCGATCGACTCGTCTCCGTACTGCCGGTAGATGCGGGAGGCATAGCCGGAACCGACGCCGTGCTCCTGCAGGAAGATCATCAGGGAGCGGATCTCCTTCTGTTCGCTCCAGGCCTTGCGGATCATGTCGATCCGCCTGGGGCCGATCCCCTCGATCTCGGAGAGCCGGGAGATCGATTTCTCGATGACTTCGAGGGTCTCCTCCCGGAACCGCTTGACGATCCGCTTGGCCATGACCGGGCCGATCCCCCGGATCAGCCCCGACCCCAGGTACTTCTCGATGCCGTGGACCGTGGCGGGGACGGCGCATTCGCAGGAGACGATCTTGAACTGCTCCCCGAATTTGGGGTGGCGGCCCCACTCCCCCTTCAGGTTGACGATCTCTCCGGGGATGGGATTGGCGATATGGCCGACGGCGGTGACCAGTTCTTTGCGGCCGTAGACCTTCACCCGGGCGATGGTGAAGCCGTTCTCCTCGTTGGTGAAGGTGATCCTCTCGATCTGGCCGCGGATTTCCGCAAGGTCTTCTGGGGTCATGGCGGCACTTTAAGACACTCATGGTGCAATTGCAAACGGATTGAGGGTCCCTGATGCCCCGGATCGGGCCGCCTCAAACCGGTCAGGGCTGTCCGAGGATGTGATCCGGCCGGACGCGCCCCCGGGCATCGAAAACGACCCCCTCACGTTCGAGGAGCCGCCTTTTCATCGCCGCGCCGCCACCGCCGAAACCGCCGAGGTGGCCCCCACTCCGGACCACGCGATGGCAGGGGATGATGAGCGCAAAGGGGTTCGAGGCCATAGCGTTCCCCACGGCCCTGGCGGCGCGGGGCGCACCCAGCGCCGCTGCAAGACCGCCGTAGGTGACGACCCGGCCCCGCGGGATCTGGCGGCACGCTGTCAGCGTGCGCCGGATGAAACCTTCGATCCCGTCCAGGTCGAGGTCGGCGGCGGAGAAGTCAACATCCTTCCCGCCCAGAAAAGCTTCCAACCGCCGGACCGTCGTCCCTTTTGCGGCCGCCTGCCGGGCGCCGGGAAACTCTTGCCCGATCCGCTCGGCCATCGAAATGCCCTCTTCCGGGAGGAGGATCCGCCGGATCCGGGAACCGCTGACCGCAGCGCTCCGAACGACGCCGACGTCGCCGATGAACGCAGGAACGATCTCATACACCCAGACATCTGTCTTCATGAACGCACCTCCCGTCACAGGTTCATTTCGTCTTTTCACCGTTCGCCTCGACCGGGACGGCTGCCTCCGGCCGGCGGCCGCGCCACGCCACAAAAGCAGTCAGGGCCACGATGAGCAAGAGCCCGGCCGCTGCACTGTACGGTGTCAGGAGCCGTGCCGGCAGGGATTCATAGAGGCCGGCGATCCCGAAGAGGATGAAGATCACCGCCGCGAACCACTTCACGGACCGCTCCGGTATCCTCTTTCCGAGGACGACGCCGACGATGATTCCGAAGGCGTCGGCCACCAGCATTGCCGTCGTCGTTCCCATCCAGATCGGGAGAATCGCCTGGTACTTCGCGGCGAGGGCCACCGTCGCAAGCTGCGTCTTGTCCCCCATCTCGGCGAAGAAGAAGGCGACCGCGACCGTCCAGAAGGGGTTGAACTTATATTTCCTGTCCTCACCTTCGAGCTGATCGCCCCGGAGGGTCCAGAGGCCGAAGAGGATGAAGGAGGCGGAGGCAGCGATCTGGATGGCGGCGAGAGGAACCAGGTTGGTCAGCCAGCTTCCCACGACGACCGCAAGCAGGTGGTTGACCAGGGTGGCAACCAGGACGCCCGCCAGAACCGTCTTCGCCGGGAACCGGGTCGCAAAGGCCATGGCCAGGAGCTGCGTCTTGTCTCCCATCTCGGCCAGGACGACGAACAGGAAAGAAGCCATGAATATTTTCATACAGGATTGATCTCTTACCACAAAAAAGCGAAACTTCAGCATGACGCACGTCACACTGAAAGTCTCGCTGATCGGCTTAGGCCAACGGCAGGGCCAGGCTTTCGCCAGCATGTTGACCCTGCCCGGACAGCTACTCCCCTCCAGGAGCGCGGACCCTAATACGGTTTCCGCGGCAAGTCAAGGACTTTCCGGCGATTTGCCGGTTTCGCCGGCGGTCGGTGCCGTCTCCGGCCCGCCGAGAAATGCATGGATGCGGGCCGCGGTCTCCTCGCCGATCCCCTCGACCTGCCGCAGCTCTGCGATCGATGCCGCCCGGATGCGCCGGACGTCTCCGAAGAAGAGCAGGAGCGCCTTCCGCCGGCTGGGGCCGATCCCGTCGATCCGGTCCAGGAGCGATTGCAGCTCCGCCTTTTCCCTCACCTTCCGGTGATAGGTGACGGCGAAGCGGTGCGCCTCATCGCGGATCCGCTGGAGCAGGAAAAGCGCCGCGGGCCAGCGTGAGAGGTAGACGGGGTCCTTCCGGCCGGGGAGATAGACGCGGTCCTCCCCTTTGCCGGGCGTTTCCGGCTTTTTCCCGCCCTCTGCGGCGGGCACCCCGAGCCGTGGCCGCATCCTGACCGCCGCGCTCTCCCCGACCTCGTCCCGCTCCTTGGCCAGGCCGATCACGTCCACCCCTTCGATGGAGAGATCCTTGAGCAGGGCCGTGGCAACGCCGAGCTGGCCCTTGCCGCCGTCCACCATGATCAGATCGGGGAGGTTCTCCCGCTTCTCGTAGCGCCGCTTCAGGACCTCGTACATCATCGCATAGTCGTCGGCGCCGGGAACCGTCCGGATGCGGAAACGGCGGTAACCCGCCTTGGCGGGAACGCCGGCCGCAAAGGCGACGAGGGAACCGACCGCATGAAGGCCCCCGATATTGGAGATGTCGAAGCACTCGACCCGTCGGGGGGGATTGCGGAGACCGAGTTTCTCCTGAAGGAGCCGGAGCGCCTCCTCCGGACGCTCGGCGGCCAGCCTCGCGGTGCGCAGGATGTTCTCGGCATTGCGCCCCGCGATCCTGAGGACGGCCAGCGTCTCCCCCCGTTTGGGCGTGACGATGTCCACCCCCCTACCCCGCTTCTCGGCGAGCCATTCGGCGAGAACGGCGCCGTCTTCCAGCGCCACGGGAACGACCACCTCCCCAGGAATCTCCGCGGCTGCGTCGTAATACCTCATCAGCAGGCTGGAGAGGAGTTCGCCGGTCTCCGCCCGGAGCCGGATCAGGGGGAAGATCTTCTGGCCGATCATCCGGCCGCCGCGGACGAAGAGGAGCACGATCTGCGTCAGATCCCCCTCCCGGCAGAGACCGAAGACGTCCCGGTCCCGGCCCGTCAGCGAGACAATCCGCTGCCGTTCGAGGGTCTCTTCGATGGCCGCGATCCTGTCGCGCAGGCAGCCCGCCTCCTCGAAGCGGAGCTCGTCCGCGGCCCGGTTCATCCGGAGGCGCAGGTCGCCGATCAGCGCCCTTTCCCGGCCTTCGAGAAAGGCGATGGCATCATCCACGAGATGGCTGTATTCCCCGGGATCGATCCGGCCCACGCAGGGGGCCGAGCACCGTCCGATCTCGTGTTCGAGGCAGGGTCGCCTCCGTCCCCGGAGCTCCCGGTCCCGGCAACTCCGGAGGGGGAGGATCGTCTGGAGAAAGCGGAGGGTCTCTTTAGCGGCAGCGCTCGAGGGATAAGGGCCAAAATAGCGTGCGCCGTCCTTTTTGGGACGGCGCACGAGATGAAAGCGTGGGAAAAGCTCGGCAGGATCGATCCGGATGTTGTAATAGGACTTGTCGTCCCTGAAATCGACGTTATACCGGGGGTGGTGCTCCTTGATCAGGTTGTTCTCAAGGATCAGCGCCTCCTTCTCCGTCTCCGTGATGATGAACTCCAGATCGCGGACCCTGGAAACGAGAAAGGGGATCATCGCCCGCGAATCGGTGCGGGCGAAGTAGGCCCTGATCCGGGCCTTCAGATCCCGCGCCTTTCCGACGTAGAGGATCTCACCCGCCTCGTCCCTCATCAGGTAGACGCCGGGCTGGCGGGGGGCGTGCCGGACCTTCTCCAAAAGATCGCCCGTCATGTCCTTCAGATCCTTCAGACGGTCACCCTCTCGGTTTCGCACCCAGTTTCTTCTGCAGGGCTTCGCCGAGCGAACCGAAGGAGCTCGGGGCCTTGCCGACGAACTGCTGGAAATCCTCCAGCGCTTCTTCCTTCTCCTCTTCGGCGTCTCCGACGGGAGCCAGTGAAATGCGCTTGGCGTCCCGGTCGATCTTTTCGACCTTCACCAGGATCTGCTGCCCCTCCGTGAGGACTTCGGAAGGATGGGTGATCCGTTTTCCACGGCCCAGCTTGGAGATGTGGATCAAACCATCCACGCCGGGGATCAGCGTCACAAAGGCGCCGAATTTGGTGAGGCGGGCGACTGTTCCCGTGAAGCTTGCCCCTTCGGGGAACTCTTTCTCGACCCGCTCCCACGGATCGGGGAGGTTCGTCCGGAGGCTGAGCGAAATCCGGTCCTTCTCCCAGTCGAGCCTGAGGATGGTCGCCTCGACCTCCTGGCCCAAAGCCAGCTTCTCGGAGATGTCGCCGATGTGCTCCCACGCGATTTCGGAGATGGGGATCAGCGCCTGCACCCCGCCGAGATCGACAAAGGCCCCGAATTTCTGGAGGGAGACCACCGTCCCCTTGACCAGCATCCCTTCCTGGAGGGAGGCCTTCAGCGCCTCTTTCTGCTTCGCCCTCTCCTCCTCCAGGATCGCCCGGTGGGAGACGACGATGTTTCTGCCGCGCTCGCCGAACTCGATGATCTTGAAGTTCAGGCGCTTCCCGATCCAGTCCGCAGGCGTCGCCACGCGGAAGAGCCCCATCTGGGAGAAGGGACAGAAGCCCCGGGCGTCGCCCGCCACGCGGACCTCGAAGCCGCCCTTGACCTCCCTTTCGACCACCCCTTCCACGGGAATCCCGTTATGCGCCGCGTCCGCGAGGAAGGTCCGGCTGGCTTCGCCGGCGCTGACCTTCGTCGTGAAAAGCTTTTCATTGTGCTGAGAGGAGAGGAAATAGGCCTTGACGGTCTCGCCCTCCTTGACCGTGAGGTTCCCCTCCTTGTCGAGAAACTCCCGCCGGTCCAGGTAGCCTTCGTGCTTCCCGCCCACGTCGATGAAAACCCACTCCGGGGTGATCTTCACGATCATGGCCTCCACGCGCTGCCCCGGCTTCAGCCACCCCTGCTCCATCCCGCTTTCGTCCAGCAGTTCGGCGAAACTCTTCTCGCCTTCCTCCCCTTCCATCGTCCGATCGTTCTCCTCCATGGTTCTCCTTATGCAAAAAAAGTATGATGCCCTTTCAAAACATCTGGCAAAGTTTCATCAAAATGCGCGGCATCTTGCTCCGATCCCGGCGCGGTGTCAAGGAAAAATCGGCAGTTCGCCCTCTTCGGTCACGATCCGAGTTACCGGAAGATCATGGGGATCTGCCGGAACCCGGTCGACGATCTGGCAGGAGAAGGCCGCCCCGATCCTGGCTGCCCGCGGAACCGCCGGCAGGAAACGGTCGTAGTAGCCGCCGCCGTAGCCCACGCGGTGCCCCCGCCGGTCAAAGGCCACGGCGGGAATGAGAACGGCTTCGATCTCTTCTGCCCGCACGGGCCGGATCATCTCCCGCTTCGGCTCACGGATCCCGTAGCAGCCGATCTCCAGCTCCGCGAAGCTGCCGAGCAGACAGGGGATCAGTTCCCGACTCTCGGGGCGGCAGAGGGGAACGATCATCCGCTTCCCCGCGGCCCAGCCCCAGGTCAGCAGACCCTCGGTCCGCACCTCGCTTCCGAATCCGCAGAAAACCATCAGCGTGGACGCCTCCCGGATATCCCGGAGAGCTGTCAGATTCCGGACGATGAGGTCGCTCTTCGCCGCGATCTCCGCCGGCGCCATGCCGTTCCGGAGCGACAGGATTCTCTTGCGGATTAACCTTTTGTCGGTCGTCTCACCCATGATCAGTCATGGTAGAAATAACGTGAAATCGAAAAAATATCAAGCGGGTTCCCCGGGGTGACCGGCTGAATCGGATCGCCGCACCGCATCATCCTTCGCCCCCCATCTCGACCATCAGCTTCGTCAGGTCGCGGATCCGGTCGCGCAGCTCCGCCGCCTTCTCGAACTCCAACTCCCTGGCCGCCTGCTTCATCTCCTCCTTCAGTTTCCGGATGACGACGGGAAGCTCTTTTTCGGAGGCGTAGGCCGCGTCCTTCTCGGATACTGTCGGCACGGTCACATAATCGGCCTCGTAGACGGAGCCCAGGATCTGGCGGATCTCCGTCTTGATGGTCTCGGGCGTAATCCCGTACTTCTCGTTGAACTCCGCCTGCAGGTGGCGGCGCCGCCGGGTCTCGTCCAGACAGGCCTGGATCGCATCGGTGACGGTATCGGCATACATGATCACCTGCCCTGCGACGTTCCGTGCCGCCCGGCCGCTGGTCTGCATGAGCGAACGGGCGGAGCGGAGGAACCCCTCCTTGTCGGCGTCGAGGATCGCCACGAGGGAAACCTCCGGGATGTCCAGCCCCTCCCGCAGCAGATTCACGCCGACCAGGCAGTCGAACTCGCCCATCCGGAGGTCGCGGATGATCTCCACCCGCTCCAGAGTGTGAATGTCCGAATGGAGGTACTTGACCCGGACCCCCAGCCCTTCGTAGTAGGACGTCAGGTTCTCCGCCATCCGTTTCGTGAGGGTCGTGACCAGGACCCGCTCACCCCGTTCGGCCCGCAGCCGGATCTCCGCCAGCAGATCGTCCACCTGGTGCGTCACCGGCCTCACGATGATCTCCGGGTCCATCAACCCTGTCGGCCGGATGATCTGCTCCACGACCTGCCCGGCCGCCTTCCCGATTTCGTACACCGCCGGTGTCGCCGAAACATAGATCCGCTGATTCGCAAAGCCTTCGAACTCCTCGAAACGGAGAGGCCGGTTGTCGAGGGCGGAAGGGAGGCGGAAACCATACTGGACCAGCGTCTCCTTCCGCGCCCGGTCACCGCGGTACATCCCGATGAGTTGGGGAACCGTGGCGTGGCTCTCGTCGATGAAGACCAGGGCATCCTTCGGGAAGTATTCCATCAGCGTCGGCGGGGGCTGGCCCGGCCGCCGGCCGGTCAGATGGCGGGAGTAGTTCTCGATGCCCGAGCAGTAGCCCATCTCCTCCATCATCTCGATGTCGAAATGGGTCCTCTGCTCCAGCCGCTGTGCCTCGAGGAGCTTGTTTTCCGCATTCAGCTCCCGGAGCCTCTCGCCCAGTTCCTCCCGGATCGCGTCGATCGCCCTTTTCAGGTTCTCCTGCGTGGTCACGAAGTGGCTGCCGGGATAGATTGCCGTCCGGTCGAGTTTCTCCAGCCTCTTCCCGCGGAGGGGATCGACCCAGGAGATCGCCTCCACCGTGTCGCCGAAGAACTCCACCCGGATCGCCTTCTCCTCCTCGTACGGGGGGAAGATCTCGACGACGTCGCCGCGGACCCGGAAGGTGCCGCGGTGGAAATCGACATTGTTCCTCTCGTACTGGATCTCGACCAAGCGGGCGAGCATGGCGTCGCGCGGGATCTCCTGCCCGACCTCAAGGAGAAGGAGCATCCCCTGGTAGGCCTCCGGAGAGCCGAGGCCGTAGATGCAGGAGACGCTGGCCACGATGATCACGTCTCTCCGGTCCAGCAGATAGTGGGTTGCCGCATGGCGGAGCTTGTCGATCTCGTCATTGATCGCAGAATCCTTCTCGATGTAGGTATCGGTGCTGGGGATGTAGGCCTCCGGCTGGTAATAGTCATAATAGCTGACGAAATAGGCAACGGCATTGTCCGGAAAGAGCGCTTTGAACTCCCCGTAGAGCTGGGCGGCCAGGGTCTTGTTGTGGGCGATGACGAGGGCGGGCCTGTCCAGGGTGGCGATCACATTCGCCATCGTGAAGGTCTTCCCCGAGCCGGTGACTCCGAGCAGGACCTGGTGGGGAGCGCCCTGCCGCAGCCCGGCGACGAGACCCGCGATCGCCCGCGGCTGGTCCCCCTGCGGCTTGTACTCGCTGACGAGATGAAATCCCCCCATCCACTCCTCCGATCCATCCGGATTGTCGATCCTTTTCGACGACCGATCCTGACACACTTTCCGGGCGATGGCAAGGGAGCGGAAACAACGGATGCTCGGACCTCTTGCATCCATCGATTCTCCTGTGGTAGGGCAGACCGCTATGGTAAACGCAAACGGCAGGAGGAGTGGCTGATGGAGGCCCCGGAGAGAACGTCCCGGAAGATATTCTGGGGGTGGTACGTCGTGGCCGGCGCCTTCACCATCTTCGTGATCAACTACGGCGCCCGCTACTGTTTCGGGGTCTTTCTCAAACCGATGTGCGAGGATCTGGGCTGGTCGCGCTCCGTGGTCTCCTTCGCCGCATCTCTGGGCGTTCTTTTCTACGGCATCGGCGGAATTCTGTCGGGGCGTCTCCTGGACCGCTTCGCCCCCTGCCGGATCATCACCGTGGGCGCCCTCTCGGCCGGACTGGGCTTCATCCTGACCCGTTTCGTCTCCACCCCCCTGCAGTTCTACCTTGCCTACGGCGTCCTCTTCGGGCTCGGCTCGTCCTGTCTCGGGGTCGTGGTCGGAAACTCCTCCGTCGCGAAATGGTTCATCCGCAAGCGCGGAATCGCGCTCGCCATCAGCACGAACGGTGCCGGGGCCGGCATGTTGATCCTCACGCCCCTGGCCGGCATCATCGTCCAGTCTTTCGACTGGCAGATGGGATTCACCGTAATCGGCATCGCCGTCTTCCTGCTGTGCACGGCCCTCGCCCAGATCCTCATGGGAAGAACCCATCCCGAAGACTACGGCCTGCTGCCGGACGGGGATGAGACCAGGCCCATAGCGGGCGCCGAGGCGGCTCCCCCCCGGCCGGACGCGAAGGCGGCCGGCCGTCCGGTTACGCGTCGTCTCCTGACCGATGGCCGGTTCTGGATCATCGCCTCCTGCTTCAACGTGGCCGTCGCCGTGGAGATGTGCGCCTTTACCCATCAGATCGCCCATGCGGAGGGGTACGGCATCAATCCCGTTGCCGCCGCCTCTTCCATGGGGATCGTGAGCGTGGCAAGCATCGCGGGCCGCTTCTTCTTCGGCTGGCTCTGTGACCGCATCAGCGACGTCAAGCTCGTGGCATGCATCGGTTTCCTCTTCATGGCGGCGGGGATGGGCATCATCCTGTTCGCGAAGAGCCTCACTGTCTTTTACCTCTATTCCGTGGTCATCGGCTTCGGATGGGGTTCCACCGGGGTGATGATGCCGATCCTGATCGTGGACCGATTCGGACGGGAGGTCATGGGCACGGCCTACGGGCTGGTCGTTTTTGTGGCCGTCGGCCTGGGCGGGAGCATCGGCCCCGTTTTCGGCGGCCTGATCTACGATCGCTTCGGCTCCTATTTTTACGCCTGGCTGACCAACATGGTCTGCCTGATTGCCGTCAGCATCCTCATGCTTTCTCTGAAAAAAGGAAGGCCAGCGTCTATTTAGGCTTGGTCTCGCGGATCTTCCGCCACTGTTCCAGCCGCTCCCCGATGATCTTTTCGTAGCCCCGATCCGTCGGCCGGTAGAACCGCCCCGCCTTCCCCCGGAGATCGTCCGGGAGGTACTCCTGCGGAACATAGGCTTCGGCAAAATCATGGGCATAGCGGTAGCCTTTGCCGTAGTCCAGTTCCTTCATCAGTTTCGTCGGAGCATTCCTGATGTGGAGGGGTACGGGCAGGGTCCCGGTCTTTTCGATCACCGCCCGGGCCTCCCCATAGCCTGCGTAGAGGGCGTTGCTCTTGGGCGCCGTGGCGAGGTAGACAGCCGCCTGGACGAGCGCCAGTTCCCCTTCGGGGGAGCCGAGGAGCTGATAGGCCCGCAGGGCATCGGTGGCCAGCGAAAGCGCGCGCGGGTCGGCGTTCCCGACGTCCTCAGAGGCGAAGCGGACCATGCGGCGGGCAAGGTAGAGGGGGTCCTCTCCGGCCGCGAGCATCCGGCCGAGCCAGTAGACGGCGGCGTCGGGATCGCTCCCCCGGAGGCTCTTGTGGAGGGCGGAGATGAGGTTGTAGTGCTCCTCCCCGGTTTTGTCGTACTGAAGCGCCTTCTTCTGGATCGCCTCCTCGACCTGGGCGCGGGTGATCTTCCTTTCCGCCCCTACGGTCTTGCCGGCCAGAGACGCCGCCGCTTCGAGGCTGTTGAGAGCTGCGCGGGCGTCGCCGTCCGCCGACCAGACAATGTGGGCCAGCGCATCCGGTTCGATCTCGAGATCCAGCCAGCCCAGCCCCCGCTCGCGGTCGGCCAGCGCATTTTGCACGATCCGGGCGAGGTCTTCCCCAGTGAACGGCTTGAGGGTCAGGACCCGCATCCGGGAGAGAAGCGGCGAAATCACCTCGAAAGAGGGGTTTTCCGTCGTGGCGCCGATCAACGTGATCAGACCGCTCTCGACGTGGGGGAGAAAGGCATCCTGCTGGGCCTTGTTGAACCGGTGGATCTCGTCGACGAAGAGGATCGTCCGGCGCCGATGGAGACGCCACATTTCGGCCGCCTCATCGACCACGGCGCGGATCTCCTTCACTCCGGAGAGCACCGCGGAAAAGCTCACGAAATGGGACTTGGTCTCCTGCGCCAGGATTCGCGCGAGCGTGGTCTTGCCCGATCCGGGGGGGCCCCAGAAGATGACGGAGAAGAGGCGGTCTCCGGCAACAGCCTGCCGGAGGAGGCTCCCTGCGCCCAGGAGGTGACCCTGCCCCACGTATTCGTCGAGCGTCCGGGGCCGCATCCTCTCGGCCAGCGGCCTGTTGTCGCTCCGTCCATCCTGCTGATCGAAAAGGTCCATCCGCCGTCCTTCCTCTCCTGCTTATCATCTCTTTTGGAAATGGGACGAAGATCGGGAAATTCCGCCCCTTGGACCGGCATTTCCGCCACGGAAGCTTAGGCCAACCGACCGCGGAAAGTCAACCATCGCTGCCGCTTTTTTTGGGGGGAGGGGGGGCGATCGCCCCAGCGGTGGGGGTCTGACGCACCTCTCACCGGGCCGCAGTAATGGTTGCTATGACCGAAAATTATCATTGACAAAAGACTCCCTGCCTGATACGCAACCTGCACGAAGGGGAGTAGCTGCACAGTGGCTGTCGTCAACACGGCGTAGAGCCCGGCGCCACTGGTCATGTCGGCAGACAGGCGAGACCTTTGTCAGGAGGATGTCTTGATGAAGGTCTTTTTTGTGCCTGAATGCAGGTCCGATGACTCCGCTCTCTAACACAGGCAAGACCCAAGACAATCAAATAGAGAAACCGAATCCGCCGATATTTCCAAAAGGAGGGAACCTTTTATGGCGATCACGGGATACTGTCACGGCAAGCCCGTCGAGCAGCTTGCCGAAGAACTGCAAACCCACCTCGAAGAAGGCCTGACCCAGCGGGAGGCGCAGGAGCGCCTCAAAAAAAACGGTTACAACGAACTCGCCGAAAAACCGCGGCCGGGGTTCTTCGCAATGCTCCTGGACCAGTTCAACAACTTCCTCGTGATCATCCTGATCATCGCCGCCGTCGTTTCCCTTCTTCTGGGCGAGTATATCGATTCCATCGCGATCATGGTCATCGTGGCACTCAACTCCGTGGTCGGGGTGATCCAGGAGTCGAAGGCCGAAAAGGCGATTGCCGCTTTGAGAAAGATGGCGACGCCCAAGGTCGAGGTGATCCGCGGCGGTCACCACTTCACCGTGCCCGCCCGGGAGCTGGTGGTGGGCGACCTCGTCCTGCTGGAGGCCGGCAACTATGTTCCCGCTGACTTGCGACTCGTCGAGAGCGCCAACCTCAAGGTCGAGGAGGCCTCGCTGACGGGGGAGTCGCTGCCCGTCGAAAAGAACGCGGCAGTGGTGCTCGACAAGGAGATCCCGCTGGGCGACCGGGCGAACACCGTCTTCATGAGTACCCTCATCACCTACGGACGCGGCAGGGGAATCGTGGCCGGCACGGGAATGCACACGCAGATCGGCCTCATCGCGGAGATGCTCCAGTCTTACGAGGAGGAGGACACCCCCCTCCAGAAGAAATTGGAGCAGATGGGAAAGATCCTCGGGACGGCCTGCCTGTTCATCTGCGGCGTCGTCTTTGTCTACGGCCTCTTCCGGGATACCCAGCTCATGGGCATCTTAGACACCGGGTTTCTCCAGTACCTCTCCACCGAAAAGAAAGACATTATCAACCTCTTCATGACCGCCGTCAGCCTCGCAATCGCCGCCGTTCCGGAGGGGCTGCCGGCCATCGTTACCATCTGCCTCGCCCTGGGGATGCAGCAGATGATCAAGCGGCACGCGCTGATCCGCAAACTGCCCGCCGTGGAGACCCTGGGATGCACCACGGTGATCTGCTCCGACAAAACGGGGACATTGACCCAGAACAAGATGACCGTGCTGCAGGGATGGGCGGGGGGGAAGAGGTTCAATGTCACCGGCCAGGGTTACGACCCCACCGGCGAATTTATCCTGGATGGCGGGCCCTTCGATGCGCGGAAGGATCCGGACGTCTCGGCGCTCCTGCTCTGCGGTCTGCTCTGCAGCGATGCCACGATCGAGCAGAAGGCGGTGGAAACGGGAGTCGGCCCCTGGCATGTCCACGGCGACCCCACGGAGGGCGCCCTGGTCGTCGCAGCAGCCAAGGCCGGCCTTCACCGTGCGGAGATGCAGCATACCTGCCCGAGAACGCAGGAGATTCCGTTCGATTCCGACCGCAAGAGGATGACCACCATCCACCGGAGCGACAGCACGGATGCGCAGTTTCCCTCGGAAGGGCTCTCGGGTTCACCCGTCATCGCCTGCATCAAAGGCGCGCCCGACATCATTCTGGATCTCTGCGGCCAGGTGCTGCAAAACGGCCTTGCCGTCGCTCTGACGGAGGAGAAACGTAAGGAGATTCTGGAGCAGAATCACAACATGGCCAGCAGCGCGCTGCGGGTGCTCGGCCTCGCTTACCGGCCGCTCCCCTGTACGCCGGAAGCGGAAAGCTGTACGTCTGAATTGATCGAAAAGGAGCTGACCTTCGTCGGGCTCGTCGGGATGATCGATCCCCCGCGGCCGGAGGTGCTCGATGCGGTGAGACTGGCCAAGGAGGCAGGGCTCAAGAGCGTCATGGTGACGGGCGACTATCGGGACACAGCAGAGGCGATTGCCCGTGAGATCGGTCTGTTGACGCCCGGCGGCCTGGTCCTGACCGGGGCCGAGCTCGACCGGATGAGCGAACAGGAGCTCGCGGCCAAGGCAGACAGGATCGATGTCTGCTGCCGCGTGTCGCCGGCCAACAAGACACAGATCGTGGACGCCCTCAAGGCGAACGGCCAGGTCGTGGCGATGACCGGCGACGGCGTGAACGATGCGCCTGCTCTGAAGCGGGCCAATATCGGCGTCGCCATGGGCATCACGGGCACGGACGTCTCCAAGGAGTCCGCGGACATGGTCCTCACCGACGATAATTTTGCCAGCATCGTCTCGGCCATCGAGCAGGGCAGGATCATCTATTCGAACATCCGGAAGTTCGTCTACTTCCTGCTCGCCTGCAACGTCGGAGAGATCCTGATCGTCTTCGGCGCCATGCTGATGGGGCTCCCCATTCCCTTGAAACCCATCCAGCTGCTCTGGCTGAACCTCGTTTCGGACGGCGCTCCGGCCCTGGCCCTGGGCATGGAGAAGGGCGAACCCGACATCATGAAGGAACCGCCCCGCCCGCCGAAAGAGCCCGTGATCAATGCGGATATGGCCATCGGCATTGCGGCGGTCTCCATCGTAGACGCCATCGCCATCCTGCTGGTCTTCTACCTGGGAATGCAGCGCTATCCGGGCCATCCCGGCCATATCGAGGCCGCGCAGACCATGGCCTTCATCACCCTGTGCACTTCGGAATTGCTGCGGGCCTTCACCGCCCGCTCGGAACACCACAGCATCTTCAAGATCGGCGTTTTCTCCAACCCCTGGATGGTCTGGGCGGCGGGCGGTTCGTTCATTCTGGTGCTGCTGGTCACTTACGTGCCGTTCCTCCAGCCCTTCTTCGACACGATCCCCCTGACAGTGGGCGACTGGTTCTTCATGGCACCGTTCTTCTTCGCCTCGCCGGTGGCGATGGAGCTGATCAAGATCTACATCCGGCACAGGAAGAGGCGGATCCGGCACACAGCCTGAAACGGTGCAGAAAGTGCCACATGCGCAAAAAGGGCCTTCTTATTCCGAGAAGGCCCTTTTTTGCGCTCGCTGAGATGACAGCGGAATCCACACCTTTCCCCGCGGATGGGGTCGCTATTCGCTGCGCAGGCCGGAGAGGAGTTGCAGGCCGTATACAGCCTCGGCCAGGCCGATCCGGTCGTCGCCATCGACATCGGCCGTCCGGCAGACGGGAAAGGCCGTCTCCATCCTCGCGGCAACCTGGAGGGCGGCGATCACGTCCGCAAGGCCGATCTCTTCACCGCCCGTCACCGCGGCAGGAAGGCAGGTCTGCGAGAGGGCGCTCAAGGCATTGAGCCGCCCGCCGGAGGCCAGCAGGTTCGATACCGCAGGGATCAAATCCACCGACTCCAGGAGCACCGATTTCACCCTCGCATACCCCAGATTCGGATTCCGGGAGAGGATCAGGCCGGCCACGCCCGTGACATGCGGGGTGGCCATCGACGTCCCCGAACGGCTCGTGCAGGGGCCGCAGACGCTGATCTCTTGCGGGCAGCAATTCGGCTTATCCACGCTCTCGGGACAGAGATGGGTGCTGTAGATGTCCTCCCCCGGCGCCATCAGATCGACGCTGGTCTTCCCATAGTTGGAATTAGCCAGAGTGTCCATTTGATTGCTCGCCGCGACGGAGATGATGTTGTCCAGATCATAGGAGGCCGGATACATCCGTCTTGCATCGGTATCGTTGTTGATGTTGCCGTTGCCGGCCGCGCAGATCGCCAGGATTCCGGCAATCCCGAGCCGGCTGAAAGCGTTGTACTCCTCCTGCGAAGGATTTCCCTCGCCGCCGAAGCTGCAGTTGACGATCCTGACGCGCTGCGCAACGGCATATTCGATCGCGGCGACGATGTCGAAGGTCTCCATGTATCGACTCTGGGTCGCATCATCCGCCTGGACTTTCAGCGGCATGACCCGAAGGTTCCAGCCGATCCCCGCAACGCCGAGACCGTTGTTCCCGACGGCGGCGATGATCCCGGCGACGTGCGTTCCGTGTCCGTCTAAGTCCATTGGATTGGCGTCGGCGTCCGTCTGATCGAGTCGAACGTATCCGGCCAGATCCCGCCCCGGCAGGAGGTTTGCCGTCAGATCGGGGTGCCTCGCATCGACGCCGGTGTCGATCACGCCGATGACGATCACGCCGATGACGATATTCGTGTTTCCCGTCGATTTTTCCCAAGCGGCCGGCATCTGGATCTTGGTCATCCCCCACTGGAAGTCCGTGAAGTAGAGATCGTTCGGGACGAGCATGGGGTAGCGGAGGGCATGGCGTTCGGCGGACGCCACGATCCCGGCAGCGGCATAAAGAGAGATTCCCTCACCCTCGGCCAGTTCCTCCCGCAGCCGGACGCAATGGAGTTTCAGGCGGTCGAGCGATTTGAGGACAACACTCCCCAGGCTCCGATGGAGGGCTGCGATCTGCTCCGTCGTCGCCTCCGGCCGGAACCGGACAAGGAGTTCATGCGGTTTGTAGAGGGGGCGTCCCTGGCTGTCGTAAAGCCTCCCTTTCCCGGCCATCCCTCGGGACTGCCCCACCGGCGGAGGCGAGATCCCGGCCGCCGACGGTGCCTCTTCCTTCGGAGTCTTATCGGCCGGGGCTGGCGCGGTCAAGGCGGGGACGGCGGCATCCGCCCGTAATCCTGAGGGCGATCTCGGAGCCCCAGCAAAGGCGCCGGCCCCGACAATCCGGGCGGACCGGGTTTCCGGGTCGTACTCATAGAGGATCGCACGGCTTTCGCAGAGCCGCCGCAGCGCCTCCTCCAGCGAAACCCCTGCCAGCGTGATGCTGACCCGCCCGCCGACGCCGCTTCCCACGGTGAGGCCGATCCCGGCCCTCTCCGCGACAGCCCGCAGAACCGCGCCGATCTCGGCGTCGCGGACATCGATGGAAATCAGCCCCTCCTTGAGATCGATCTTCATCGGCGGCGCGGTCATCCCGGCGCTTGAGTCAGGCCCTTCCGGGCCGGCTGCGGCAGAGGCCGCATCGCCGAAAAAAGGCAGCATGACGAGGAGCATGGCGGTCATGCCTGCTACGATCAGCCGTTTGGACGCCATGCTTCCTCCTGCGCCTCTTCCTCCGCCATTTCGTTCAACCGTTGCTCCGCCTGCCGTTTTTTCCTGATATACCCGTAGATGAAGATCAGCGCCATCAGAAACCAGAGCGTCGAGATGCTCGTGATGATCGGGATCCAGGAGACGCGGAGCTTGAGGTAGAGGAGCCACCGCTCCTCCAGCTCCGCCATGCTCATCCCGGTACCGCGCCGTAGCGCCCCTTCCAGGTCGCCCACGCGGGTGTAGTCGCGGATCATCCGGTGGAAGGCCTCGCGCCCCGCCTTGTTGATCAGGAAGGAGACAAACATGAAGCCCTCCGCGTAGGCCAGTTCGGCATCTTTCGCCTCCTGCGGGAAGGAGAGGGCGAGAATGGGCAGAGGGATCAACCGGTCCGTCAGCGCGGCCGCGGTCAGGACCGAGAGCCGGGAGAAGGTCCACTCCCGGGCCTCGTAGATCGCAAGCCCCTCGTCGAGCCAGACCGGAGTCTTTGCCCCGGAAAGCGCGCGGCCCAGGGCGATATGGCTGAATTCATGTGCGAAGACGTCGACCGCATCGATCCGACTCCCTTTGACCGCCCGCGGCGAGCGCAGGACGATCACATTTTCCGCCGGATAGGCAACCCCGGCAGCCCAGAGGGGAATCCATGTTCCGCCCGGCTGCGCTGCCCGGAAGGCTTCCAGGGTCGGGGCCAGGCGGATCTCCGTCTTTTCCGGAAAATCCACCCCGATGTCGGCGATGACCCGCGCCCGGATCGCGGGCGACTCCCTGTTCAGCTCCGCGGCGACTCCCCGGTCTTCCGCCGAATGGCGAATGATGAAATGGTCGTTTTCCGTCCGCAGATCCAGGGTAGCGGCATTGGCAGCGGGAATCAAAAGAAGCCCAACCAGGAAGGTTGCCGGAATGATTTTTCTCATCTCGTGACTCAGGGGCCGGACTCGCGGAGGCCGGCCACGCCCTGGAGGATGAAGAGCGCCTCGGCCAGCCCGATCTTCCGGTCACCGTTCGCATCGCCCGCTGTGAGAATCGTTTCCGCAGACACGCCCCTGCCGCTCAGCATCCGCATGACGAGGACGGCATCGGCCAGGGTGACGGAGCCGTCGCCGTTGACGTCCCCGGGCTTGTCGAAGGGGAGATTCGCTCCGGCCAGATCGATCCCCAGGAGTCCGGCGAGCGTTGTTGTATCGTCATCTGCTTCGGGGCAACTCACTGCGAAAGCATATGTATCGTCAGCGGTGAAAGGGTAACAACTTCCCGCGAGACAGACGGCCCCTCGCAGACGATAGATGCCCCGGCTGAAACCGGCACTGATCTCATTGATATCAAAACCGTCAGCAGAGGCCACCACATTACCGGAAACATCGAGGACGGATGAAAAGAATGCCTGATTGCTGTAACCCGATCTATCCCCCGCAATCGTGCACACACCGTCGAGGATCACCCGGTGGATCTTCACATCATTTTGGTCGTTGAAGGTGCCGCCGATCGTAAATGACTTGCCGAAGCCAGTCTCGACATCGTCCGTCATCACCGTGAAGACCTTTTCCGCCACCTGACCCTTCGCCGCAGCGGTCACGGCGATCCGGCTCGATACCTTCGCCGCCCCGGTCGGCGTCAGTTCGAGGATCTTGCCGTTCAGGACCGCCCCCACCGCCGCGGGATTGCTGTTCTGCACGCTCAGGGTGACGGCATCGCCGTTCTGATCCCGGGCGTCGATCAGGATCCTCCGCGTTCCACCGTTCGCCTTCAGGAGCAGATCGGGAAGCATGCTCCCGATGACGGGCGGCCTCTCCACCGCTTGGTCCGCCGCTGCTTTCTCTTCGGTTGTCAGGGTTCCCGATGTCAGTGTTACGGTATAGTGATCAAGACCGAGGAGGTAACAGAATGTATTTTCCGCATTGCACAGGGAGATGCGCACGATGTATTTTCCCGCAGGCACGCCTTCCACCGGACTGCCCACATTGAACACCTCATTGCTTTGGGCATTGAAAGGATCAGAAAGCGCAAAAACCTCACTCCCATCCGCCGCATTTAATACAGAGATGTTAAATGCGACATTGCTGTAACCTCTGGTTCCACGGATCGTTGTCGTCCCATTCAAGTAGACATCGTAGAGATCCGTATCGCCGGCCTGATTGAAATTTCCCGTCATTACGAGATTGTCAGCCACATCACCCGGCTCAAGGTTGACCGTGCAGTCGCCCTCAACCTCGTTGCAGGGTTTGATGTTGTAATGGATCGTAAGCCATCCCGGATCCGTTCGGAAGCTACGATTCTCGGCATATTGAACCGGCTCATCGAGGAAGTAGAAGTCATCCGCACTCCCTCCCCAACCCATGTTGACATGAACTTTCCGCCCGGACTCGTCTGCCGAGTAACCATCTGCAACCGTCATATGCCCTGGAAACGTCAACAGAACGGGCCGTTCTGCATTGATCTCGCTCTTAAGCGCAGCCAGAAAAGCATCGAACGCGGCCTGATCGGGACCGTTCCCCTTCTCGGAGAGGCCGGTCGAATAACCGAAGCTCTCCGTAAGGGCTTGCGAATTCAGCGACGTCGACGACCCGCCGAAATCGAAATCGGTATGGTTCGCAATACCGATGTCCCGGATGAGAAGTGCCACCTCGTCAGCCTGGAATTCGGGTGTGGCTGCATCGACGGCTTCAGGCATGCTTGTCCAGTTGATGCTGCGATAAAGAATCGTCTCAAGAACCTGTGAGGGGGGGGCGTCCCAGAGATAGGAGGCCACCCCCTTGGCCGATGCGGGATATCCGTGGTAGCGCATCACCTGTGCCACGGCAATGTTCACGCAGCCAGCTACGACAGTTTGGCCGCCAACCTGCGGAAGAAATTTGTTGTAGGGATACCCCTGGTTCCAGCGGGTTTTCAGCAAGAAGGTCCCCGGCACATAAGCCAGCGGCATCCTCCCGGGCTCGAACCCGAGCAGGAAATCCCAGCGCGCCGCGGTCTCGGAGATCCCGGCGTCGAGCGGCATCCGTCCCGCATCTTCCAGCGCAACGCGCGCCCGGAGCTCCAGCTCTTCCAAAAGGGCCTTGCGGTAAGGTTCCGGGAGGCCGGAAAAGTCATCGATGAGGGAATAGGCCTTGACGGGAGAGATGCTCCGGCAGGAGGAAACCAGGAGATAGCCGCCGCCGGAGAGATGGAAGAGATAACCCAGGGTAACCGGGGCAAGCGCCTGATCCAGGAGGTTGCCCTGGAGAGATTCGGAGGCGACAATCACCTTGTCGCTGCGGAGGAACTTCAGGAAATTCCGGGCGACCGCCTCCGCCTCGGCGGCCGCATGGAGCGGCACCGCGAGGGACAGCAGGACGCATCCCAGCAGAATCTGCGATAGAATGGCACGGCAGTATCTCGGGAAATGGTGCGGCATGGATCGGCCTCCATGGGGTGCGATTCTATCGGACCGAACATGCGGTTGCAAGGGGAATGATCGGGAGCGCTCCGGCCCGGGCGCTCCCGATCCAGATCAAATGGTGAGCCAGGAATCTACGGCTTCGGGAAACGGTCGATCGCCCGGAGCGCCCGCTGGATCTCCTCATCGGGAAGCTCGTGGGGGGTGAGCTTTCCGGCAAGGAAGGCGTCGTAGGCGGCCATATCGACCATCCCGTGGCCGCTGAAGTTGAAGAGGATCGTCCGCTCCTTGCCCTCCGCTTTTGCGCGCCGCGCCTCCGCGACGACTGCGGCGATGGCATGGTTGGTCTCCGGGGCGGGGATGAACCCCTCGGTCCGTGCCCACTTGACCCCGGCATCGAAGGTTTCGAGCTGATGGTAGGCCGCCGCCTCGACCAGCCCCTCATGGACGAGGTGGCTGATGATCGGCGCCATCCCGTGGTAGCGAAGCCCCCCGGCATGGATCGGCGCGGGCACGTAATCGTGGCCGAGCGTGAACATCGGCAGAAGCGGCGTCTTCTTGGCCAGGTCGCCGAAATCATAGGCAAAGAATCCCCGCGTCATCGTCGGGCAGGAGGCGGGCTCCGCCCCCAGGATCCGTACCTGCTTCCCGTGGATCTTGTCACGGACGAAGGGAAGCGCGATCCCCGCGAAATTGCTCCCGCCG
Source organism: Deltaproteobacteria bacterium (assembly GCA_021372695.1). The sequence goes on along the minus strand of JAJFTY010000239.1, from coordinate 3,897 downwards.
CCTGCGCAGCCGATCACCACGTCGGGATAAACACCGATCTTCTCCAACTGCTTTTCCGCCTCCAGGCCGATGACCGTCTGGTGCAGGAGGACGTGGTTCAGGACGCTTCCCAGGGAGTAGCGCGAGTTTTCACGGGAGACGGCATCCTCCACGGCCTCGCTGATCGCGATTCCCAGGCTCCCCGGGGAATCGGGGTGTGCGGCCAGGACCTGGCGCCCCGCCTCGGTCCGGTTGCTCGGGCTCGGGATGCACTCGGCGCCCCAGGTGTTCATCATCATCCGCCGGTAGGGCTTCTGCTCATAGCTCACCCGGACCATGAAAACCCTGCACTCCAGGCCGAACATCTGGCAGGCCATCGCGAGCGCGCTCCCCCACTGGCCGGCCCCGGTCTCGGTGGAGATGCGCTTCACGCCGAAGGCCTTGTTGTAATAGGCCTGCGCAATGGCGGTGTTCGGCTTGTGCGAGCCGGCCGGGCTCGCCCCCTCGTTCTTGTAGTAAATCTTCACGGGGGCGTCGAGAAGCTTCTCGAAATTCCGCGCCCGGCAGAGGGGGCTCGGACGCCAGATCAGATATTTGTCGAGGACCTCTCCGGGGATGTCGATCCACCGCTCCTGGCTCACCTCCTGCTCGATCAGGTTCATCGGGAAGATCGGCGCCAGATCTTCCGCCGAAACCGGCTTCCCCGTGCCCGGATGGAGCGGGGGGCTCATGGGTTTGGGCAAATCGGCCTGGATGTTGTACCACTGCCTCGGAATCTCGTGATCCGCCAGAACTACCTTGGTCTCTTCCATAATCCCTCTCCTTTTTGATGGCGTGGAATGAAAAACAAAAAAGCCATGGGGGCTTCCCATGGCTTCGGCTGCTTCGTCCAGGAGACATGGGAGGGTTTGCCCCGCCCACGGCTCACTGCTTCAGAGCTTGTGTGGGCAGACTTTTGAGGTCTGCCACCACCAGAACAGCGATATGATCTCCAAACCCTTCTTCACGGCTTCGCTCCCGATTGACTTGGCTATTTTCGTAGCACAGGGAAAAATCCCATGTCAAGCGATTCTTCATGGGTTTCCCGTGGATCGCTTCAGGGATGGGCCAGGAATCCCCGGTACCGCCGGTACCACAGGTTCGGGAGGAGGCGGTAGAGGAGCCTCGATGCCGGTCCGATGTACTCGCGGCTCCGGCGGTCGAACTGCGTCGCCCGGAGAATCTGCTCCCGGATCTCCTCCCGGCTCCGCACCTCGTTGAAGATCTTGTAGGCGCAGTGGAAGATCGGGCTGTACATGTTCCGCTTTTCCAGGAACTTGTGAACGTTCTGGATGGTGTTGGGCCCTTCCGGCTTCCCGTCGATCTTTCCCAGCGCCTTGAGATGGGTCTCGACGGAATTGCCGGTGAAGAGTTCATAGAAGTGGCGGCCGTAGCGGTGGTTCTTGCTCGCGTCCGAGGAGAGGGTGACGTACATGTCGCCCACGCCGGCCTGGCTCTGGAAGGCCTGGAAGCTCCCGCCGAGGATCCGGGAGATCGACCGCACCTCCACCCCGGCGCGGGAGAAAAGAGTGCCGGGGATCGAATCGCCGAGGTTCACGCAGTCCATCAATCCCTTGACGTTGGCCACGATGTTCTTCAGGGCGCCGCACGCCTCCACCCCGAAGGCGTCGAAGTTGTAGTAGGAGGTGAGTTCCCGCCGGTTGGCGTCGATGTACTCCTTCCGCACCGTCCGGCAGATCCGTTTGCTGCCCGCCACGGTGAGGCAGACGGGATTCCCCAGGGCGACGTCGACATCGAAGAAGGGGCCGCCGATGGAGACGATGTCGTAGCGGTCCGGCAACTTCAGGAAATGGTTCCGGATCATCCGGGAGGGGGTGACGAGCCGGCGGGTGATCTCGTCGGCGGTGAGCCCCTTGATCGCCGAGATGAAGCAGGTGCGCGTGAACTTGCGCCGGAGAATCGGCTCGATCCGGTTCAGGATCTCGGGAAGCCGGTCCATCGTGACGGAAAGAAAGATGTAATCGTTCTCTTCGACGACCCGGTCGAGGTCATTGGTCGCATAGACCTTCGGGGAGAGGCGCGGAACCTTGTCGATCCCCCCCAGGCGCCGCGCCAGGTCGCCCGTCAGATGCCGCGGGTTCAGGTGCTCCCGGTTGATCTCCCGGCAGACGTCAAGGTCATGGTAGTAGATGATGACCTTCTTGTTTTCGCGGCCGAACTTGTAGGCGAAGGCCGTCCCCAGACGCCCCGGTCCGATGATCGCGATCCGGTCCGTTTCGGGGGGCAGACTCAGCGGGTTCCACGTCATGGAGCTCAATCCTGCATCACCTCGCGGGCGATGACGATCCGTTGCACCTCGGAGGTCCCCTCATAAATCGTCGTGACGCGGACGTCCCGGTAGAGCCGCTCCACCTTGAACTCCTTCATGTAGCCATAGCCGCCGTGAACCTGAACCGCCCGGTAGGCCGCACGGTTCGCCATTTCGGAGGAGATGAGTTTCGCCATCGATGCCTCTTTCGTGAAGGGGAGCCCCTGATCCTTCCGATCGGCCGCCGCCAGCGTGAGCGCGCTGGCCGCCTCGATCTCCGCGGCCATATCGGCGATCATCCACTGGATCGCCTGGAAGGAGCCGATGCTCTTCCCGAACTGCCGGCGCGCCTTGGCGTACCGGATCGTCTCGTCGAGGCAGGCGCGGGCAATGCCGAGGGACTGGGACGCGATCCCGATCCGGCCGCTGTCCAGGGCGACCATCGCAGTCGTGAAGCCGGCCCCCTCCCGGCCGAGCAGGTTCTCCTTCGGGATCCGGCAGTCGTCGAACAGGAGCTCGACCGTGTCAGAGGCGCGGAGCCCCATTTTCTCCTCGCGGCGGCCGATCCGAAATCCGGGCGTCCCCTTGGGCAGCAGGAGGGCGGAGAGGCCCCGATGGCCTTTCTCCTTCCCGGTGCGGGTGATCAGGACGATCACATCCGCCCGGCTGCCGTTGGTGATGAAGAGCTTGGAGCCGTTGACCAGGTAGTGGTCCCCCCGATCCTCGGCCCGTGTGGTCATGCTTCCGGGGTCGGACCCGGCCTCGGGCTCGGTGATGGCGAAGGCCCCCAGCATCTCGCCTTTGGCGAGCGGCACCAGCCAGCGCCGCTTCTGCTCGTCGTTTCCGAACTTGAGGATCGGGTCGGAGGAGAGATTCGTGACCGACATCGTCACCGCAGTCGAGGCGCAGGCGTAGGCGATCTCCTGGAGGGCGAGCGAGTAGCTGACCGCTCCCGCTCCGACGCCGCCGGCTTCGGCGGGGATCATCATTCCCATGAGCCCGAGGCCGCCCATCTTCCGGATCGCCTCCTGCGGGAAGGTCTCCTCCCGGTCCCATTTTCCGGCAAAAGGCTCCAACTCCCGCTTTGCAAAGTCCCGGGCCATCAGCCGGATCATCTCCTGCTCCGGGGTCAGTTGAAAAGCCATCGCTCTCTCCTTTCAGGGAACGTAGACGACGACCAGCAACTCCGCGGGCTCCGCATGCGGGTTGCTCAGCTTGTGGTGAAGGGCGGAATTGAAATGGATGCTCTGACCCCGGGCGAGCCGCGTGACGTTCTCACCGATCTGGATGGTGATTCCCCCCTTGAGGACAAAGTCGAACTCCTCTCCCTCGTGGTGGAACTCGACCCCCCGGTGCTCGGTCATGGCGTCGATCGTGACCAGATAGCCACGCAGGTGCTTGTCCGGTCCCGGTTTGCTGAGCGGCGTGTAGGCGTAGGAATCGACCCGCTTCTTGTGGCTCTTGGAGCGGCGCCTCGACGCCGCCACATCCTCCTGGGCCTCGAGCTCGTCCATGTTGAGCTTCAGGACGCGGCTGAGCTGGAGGACGAGAGAGACCGGCGGCACGGTCCGGTCCTCTTCGACCCCGGCCAGGACCTCCGGCAGGTACCC
>JAJFTY010000225.1 GCA_021372695.1 Deltaproteobacteria bacterium | reverse complement strand
GGTAGCGCCGCGCGATCGGCTCGTAGATCGGGTCGAAGCGCAGCGAGAGGTCCGCCGTGGTCATCATCGGCCGGCGCTTCTTGGACGGGTCGTGCGCGTCAACCACCATGTCCTCTTCGGCCACGTCCCTGGCGAGCCACTGATTCGCGCCGGCCGGGCTCTTGACCAGCTCCCACTCGTATTTGAACAGCACTTTCAGATAGCCCATGTCCCATTGGGTCGGGTTGGGCTTCCAGGCGCCCTCGATGCCGCTGCTGATCGCATCGCCGCCTTTGCCGCTGCCGAAGCTGCTCTTCCAGCCGAGGCCCTGCTCTTCCAGGCCGGCGCCTTCGGGCTCAGGACCCACATGGGTCGCGGGGCCGGCGCCGTGGCATTTGCCGAAGGTGTGCCCGCCGGCGACGAGCGCGACGGTCTCTTCGTCGTTCATCGCCATCCGTGCGAAGGTCTCCCGGACGTCGCGGCCGGAGGCGACCGGGTCGGGGTTGCCGTCCGGGCCTTCCGGGTTCACGTAGATCAGGCCCATCTGCACGGCCGCCAGCGGGTTTTCCAGATCCCGGTCGCCGGTGTAACGGCTCTTGGGCTTGTCGCTTGTAGCCAGCCATTCCTCTTCGGAACCCCAATAAACGTCCTCCTCCGGCTCCCAGACGTCCCCGCGCCCTCCGCCGAAGCCGAAGGTCTTGAAGCCCATCGACTCCAGCGCGCAGTTGCCGGCGAGGATCATCAGGTCGGCCCAGGAGATTTTCCTGCCGTATTTCTGCTTGATCGGCCAGAGCAGGCGGCGCGCCTTGTCGAGGTTCACGTTGTCGGGCCAGCTGTTGAGGGGCGCCAGGCGTTGGGAGCCGGTCCCCGCGCCTCCGCGGCCGTCTCCCATGCGGTAGGTGCCTGCGCTGTGCCACGCCATCCGGATGAAGAGCCCCCCGTAGTGACCCCAGTCGGCCGGCCACCAGTCCTGCGAGTCGGTCATCAGCGCATAGAGGTCCTTCTTGACGGCCTTAAGGTCGAGTTTCTTGAACTCCTCGGCGTAGTTGAACGCCTCGCCCATCGGATTGCTCAGGTCGGAGTGCTGATGAAGAATCCTGAGGTTCAGCTGGTTCGGCCACCAGTCCCGAGTCGACTTGCCGCCGCCGGCAATGGATTTGATTGTCTTGCCCGTCACCGGGCACTTGCTGTCTTCAGTCATAATGTATCCTCCTTTCGCTGTGTGACTTGTTGAACAGGGCTGCGGTTACATGCCCTGTGTGTTTTGTGCTCATCTGACACCTTCGTTGGACCCCTGGAGTCGTTTTTGCCCCTTCTTTCTTTTCACTTTGTCTCAATTCAGTGTTTTTTGTTACCGCCAAATCTATATTTGAGTTCATGGTTTCGATCATCTGTATTTATAAAGAACGATTATTCGTGAAGAGGCAATTACAGGAGCGCAATAAAAGGCGCATCTCGGCTAATTTTTCTGCTGACAATCTGGGCAGAGACCGAAGAAATCCAGGCGGTGATGGAAGATTTTGTACCCCGTCTTTTTGCTCATCTCCTCGCTGAGTTCATCAAGGTTCATGAGTTCCGGATCCATGATCTTCTTGCACTTCATGCAGATCGCGTGAGGGTGAGGTGCCGGATTGTAACCGTCGTAGCGATTGCTTCCGTCGGGGAAGCCCAGCTCCAGGACCTCGTTCAATTCCTTGAGAAGAGAAACCGTTTTGTACACTGTGGCAAGGCTTGTTGTGGGGAATTCGGCTTTCACTTCCTGATAAATGTCGTCAACACTCGGGTGATGATCGCTTCCGGCCAGAATTTTGAGAACGGCCAGGCGCTGGGGCGTAATGCGGAAATCGCGACTTTTCAGCTTGGAAAGCATCTCCTCGACGCGTTTTTGAGGTTCCGTGGAGTCCCTGTATTGCATGCCCAAGACCTATCTGAAGAAAACGTTTATTAAACAATAATTGTTATCTTTTACTCTTTTCCTGGCGGTTTTGTCAACGATTTGTTCAGCCGTTACTGATTGTGTGTAGAGGCGGGCAGGGATCACGCATGGTAACAGCAATCCCTTTTATGCTTCTCGGCAATGGGTCGATCGGGGGAATGTACAGAGGCAGGGGGAATTAAAACGGCATCGCCAGGACCCGCGTGAAGGTCATCCACACGTCGCT
>JAJFTY010000208.1 GCA_021372695.1 Deltaproteobacteria bacterium | reverse complement strand
GCAGCCGACCGTACCCTGGTTGAAGCCGTTTCGGTTCGCCGTTTCGAGGTGGTCCATGGCCAGGGTCCGGCTGATCCAGGGGTGGTACGGCATGGTCGTCGTGTCGGTGACGAAGGGCCGAGTCCCCTTCTCCTGGAGCATGGTGACCAGCGTGCTGACGATCACCGGCCGCAGGTAGCCCACGTTGTAGGCCTCACCCATGTGGGTCTTGATGGCCACGATGTCGCCCCGCTTGAGATTGTCCGGCCAGCCCGCCTGCTCGATCATCTGCCTGGCCTTGATCGCCGTCGATTCCAGAAACCGTTTCGCCCGCGCATTCATGAACCAGATCTTCGATGGTGCCATAACTCCTCCTTGTTCTATCTCCGTTTCAGGTCTGTGAGGGCCTGCCCGTGACCGGCTGTTTTTCAAACGCGATCATCTTTATTTTTTTTTGATAATGTCTCCCCCCCGGCAGGGCGACAGGTCGATTCTTTTTCTATCTCATGCCCGCTGCTTTCTGGAGGATGAAGATCGTCTCGGGCAGGCCGATTCTTCCGTCTCCATTCGAATCTGAGCCGGTGTCTATGTTATTTCCGGTGGTGTCCGCACGGGTGAGGATCTGGAAAACCAATATCGCGTCTGTGACGTTGACCGCGCAATCGTTGTTGATGTCCCCTTGGGGATCCGCGACTTTGGGATTCCGTCCTCCCAATACCTCGGCGCCGTCGAGACAGCCGTCTCCATCCATGTCCGCCAGCTTGGGGTGGGTGCCGAGACTCTGTTCCGTCAGGTTGGAGAGTCCGTCTCCATCCGGATCCTGCTGGCCCTCGTTGATGCGCGCGGGATCGAATCCGTATCGGACCTCCCAACCGTCCTTCAGGCCGTCGCCATCCGTATCGTCCTTTGTCGGATCAGTACCCTTGATGAGTTCTTCAGAGTCCGAAAGACCGTCCTGATCCGTGTCCGCCAGCTTGGGGTTCGTGCCGAGACTCTGTTCCGTCAGGTTGGAGAGTCCGTCTCCATCCGGATCCTGGCCGGGGTCGTCGACGACGAAGGGATTGAACCCGTACCGAACTTCCCAGCCGTCTTTGAGGCCGTCGCCGTCCGTATCGTCCTTTGTCGGATCGGTTTCCCTGGCGAGCTCTTCCGAGTCCGACAGACCGTCATGATCCGTATCCGGCAGCAGCCAATCGGTTTGATTGAGGATCAGCTCCTGGTAGTCTTTCAACCCGTCTCCATCGGCATCGGTTTCCGGCGTGATCGTCCCCCCGCCGATCATGAAGGAGACGAGAGATTCCTGGGAGGTGTCGCTGGAATACTTGATGGAACCGAGGTAAGGAACGAGCCAATCGTACGATGTGGTGGTACGATCGATGCCTGCTGCCCACATGCGAAGCTGATGCCGCACCTTGTAGGCGTTCATCGTCCCAAACGGGGTTGCCACGTATTCCTGGCTCAGCACATCCGCATTCAGGCTGGCATTGAAAACATATCCCGGTAGTCCGACGACCTGAAAGGTGGTCGACGTGAAGCGATGGTCGCCGATCGCCATAGGGTACCAGGCGTAAACCAAGCCGGAGAAAAATTTATAGACATCTCCACCCGCTCCCTCCTGAACCCCCCACAGTCTGAACTCATCGGAGGTTCTTTGAACCCAACCCCTGTAGTTCAGAAGACCGTTCCTTCTTCCCTCCTGCATATAAGTAGCTACCGGAAATGTGCTTTGATCGATACCGGTAATTTCATTGACATCCGTGTAAGACCCCTCAGTTGACGATGTGCCCTGAACCGTCAATCTGTTTCCGATCTCGACGCCGAATATGTCGGGTTGACGGCTCGTTGCGGTCTGAATGGAAAAACTGCGTGAATGGGAGGCGTTTCGTGCATCCCAGGCCTGAATCGTGAAGGAATAGATCCCTTCGGTTTCAGGCGTCCCGTCGATGATGCCCGTATCGCCGTGTAAAAAGAGCCCCTGCGGGAGCGCGCCTTCGGTGACGTGCCAGGTATAAGGCGCCGTTCCGCCGCCCGCCTGCAACTGCTGAAAGTAGGGTACGTTCACAAAAGACTTCGGAAGGCTGACCGTCAGGATGGCCAACTCGTTGGCCGGATAGATCGAGCAGATGCCTGCGATATCGTCGCCATCCAATGTGCGGGGGGACGTATCGCCTTCATACAGGTACCCGTACATCGTCTTTCCTCTGTCCGCTTCCGTATAAAGGTCGCTCAGAGAGAGAAAATGGCCCGCTTCGTGGGTGATCACGCTCTGAAGGTCAAATCCCGCTGCTCCGCCCGAAACCGACCAGGAAACTGAGCCGTTGATCTCAAGATCGGCGTCGTACATGCGATCGCCGTTGAAATTGAGCCAGCTTGTGGTAATGGCGAGAGCATTGTCCATACCCGCACCGGTCGAATTCCAGAAGACGCTGTTCACCTCATCCCGGGATTCCACGCTGCCGGTCTCTCCGTCATACCGGAATTCCATGTCGGAACAGCTCGCGTCGTTCCAGGCCTGGAATCCCTGCTGAACGGTGGAAACGAAAGTTTCCTGCGGCAGCCAGTAGGGCCGATTTGCGCCGTTGATCCGGTACTTCAGGGGAAGCTTGTTGTCTTCCCATTTGTAGCCGCTGTATTCGAAAGCGGATCCTGTCGAAGCGATCAGGGCCGCCGCGAGCAGCAGAATGATGAGGGAGATCAGAGCTCTTTTTATTGCCGTAACCATAGGGTCTAATCGGGCAGTGGAAGGTTTTTGATCCTCTTGATCTCTTCGATAAAGCTCTTCAAGGGTGTTCCCGGGGCAACCGCGCCGGACGAAGCCGGAGTGCGCGCCGGAGTCATCAGCCGCGAAGCCCTCTTGTCATCGATGAGCTTTCCCCCCGTAAGCTTGTCATCCCGGATCTTGAACTGCCCCTGATGCCAGCCGATGATGGGATTCCTCATTTGAGAGTCACGACTGCAAAAGATGACCGTTTCCTCCCCCGGCCGGAATTTGGGCACGCCATCGACTTCCATCCGGATATCGTCCGCCTCGATGGCCCCGCCGGGGAGTCTGAGGGTAATGACGTTCTCTGCAAGGTCGCCTTTGATGACCTCATCCACGGCGAATGTGACGGACGTCCATATGGCTGTTCGAGAGTCGTCCCAGCTTGCATGAACCGCAGTGACCCTTCCGTGAAAGATCAGATCCGCCTGGCTGGTCAACTGGGTCAGATTCAGGAATTTGACAACCACGGCGTTTGAAACCGCGGTGACGGAGATGACCAAAAACATCATGGATAAAACGATAATGATCTTTGTCCGGTTTTTCATGGCACCGCTCTCGCGATTGCGTCTGTCAGCGTATATCCGTCCGATGCTGCAAAGATAGAGATGTGACTCTAAGCTGCTGTTTTATAAATGGCAAGCTCAAAGATAGGCAGAGACGTTGTCCCGGTTTTTACCGCCCCTTGAACACGGGCTTGCGCTTCTCCAGGAAGGCGCCGACCGCCTCCAGCATGTCCTCGTTGGGGATGAGCGCGGCGTTCTTCTGGGCGACGTAGGCGAGCCCCGGATAGACGCCGTTGTCGCGGCTCTGGACGATGGCATCCTTTGCCCCCTGGACGGCGAGCGGCGGGAGGCCGGCGATCTCTTCGGCGAGCTTCTTCGCCTCCTGGAGGAGCGCCTCCCGGTCCGGCAGGAGGTGGGTGATGAACCCCATCTTCAGCGCCTCTTCGGCCGTGAAGTCCCGGCCGGTGAGGGCGAGCTCGCGGCACCAGCCATGGCCGATGATCGTGGGTAGCCGCTGGAGGGTGCCGATGTCGGCGACGATCCCGAGCCGCGTCTCCCGGATCGAGAAGACCGCGTCGGCCGTGGCGAGCCGGATGTCGCACGCGGAGAGGAGATCCACCCCGCCGCCGATGCAGTAGCCGTGGACCGCGGCGATGACCGGCTTCCGGCACCGCTCGGCGGCGCTGATTCCGTCCTGGAGTTGGAGGACCTTCTTCCGGAGCCACTCCCGGTAGGGCGTCGAGCCGTCGCCGAGGAGCGAACTCGCGGCGACCAGGTCAAGGCCCGCGGTGAACATCTTCCCCTCCGCCCGGAGGACGACCACCCGGACTTCCGCGTCTTCGTCGAGGCACCCGAACTGATCCTCCAACTCCGCGAAGAACTCCCAGGTCATCGAATTCCGCTTCTCCGGCCGGTTCAGGACCAGCCAAGCCACGTTTCCCTCTTTCTCGATCTTGAAGCTGCTTTCCATGATTTACGTCTCCTCCTCAGGGGATTTAGTTGTCTTTCTCTCGTTATCCCGGACTAATGTTGCGATAATATGTCCAAGACCGTCATTCCGGCGAAGGCCGGAATCCAGACGTCGCCCCGGCGAAAGCCGGGGTCCGGCATGACGCTTGATCTGTCTGGTTGCCGATGCAACAAACGGAAAATCGATTCTCTTGCTACGTATTTGACCGGAATCAGCCAAACAGCCCTGTCTTTTCGAACTCGTCGATCTCGGCCTCCCGGTAACCGAGGCCGAGGAGAACCTCCCGGGTATGCACCCCCGAGGCGACTCCGGCCGGGCCGTACGCGGGCGGCGTGGCCGAATAGCTGATCGGGTGGCCGGGCTGCCGGACCGTGCCGCACCCGGGGGCCTCCACCTCCACGACCATGCCCCGCGCCTCGACCTGTGCGTCCCGAAGCGCCTCACCGAGGGAGAGGACCGGCTCCACGCAGGCGTCCACCTTGGCGAAGAGGGCGATCCATTCGTCCCGGGTCTTCGATTTCATGACCTCCCGGATCTTCTCCTTGACGCGGGGCAGGTCCGGCGGGATCACGCCGCCCGCGATCAGGTCGGGCCGGCCGATCGTCTCGCAGAAGGCGGCGAAGAACTGCGGCTCCAGGCCGCCGAAGCTGAGGAATTTTCCGTCCTTCGCCTCGTAAAAATCGTAGAGCGAGCCGCCGTTCAGGACCCCCTCCTCGCAGCAGGTCTCGGTTCCGTCCACCAGATAGGCCGCGGCGAAGAGGGCGTTGAAGGCGACCGCGCCATCGGTCATCGAGACGTCGACGTACTGCCCCTCGCCGGTTGCCTGCCTGTGGACCACCGCCGCGAGGATGCCGATCACCGCGTGGTTCGACCCGGAGGCGACGTCGGCAATCTGGATCCCCGAGAGGCAGGGGCCGGTGGCCTTCCTGCCCGAGTAGGAGATGATCCCGGCGCGGGCGAGGTAGTTGATGTCGTGGCCCGCCCGGTTCCGCATCGGGCCGGTCTGGCCGTAGCCGGTGAGCGAGCAGTAGATCAGGCCGGGGTTCGCCGCCTTCAGGCTCTCGTAGTCGAGCCCCAGCTTCGCCATGACGCCCGGCCGGAACTGCTCGATCACGATGTCGTGTTCGGCCACGAGGCGCCGGACGATGGCGATGGCCCGGGAATCCTTGAGGTTGAGCGCCATGCAGCGCTTCCCCCGGCCGAGGTAGGCGATGGCGCAGGAGAGGTTCGTGCCGGGGAGGAAGGGGGGCAGGAAGGCGGCCAAATCCGGCCGCGAGCCGGAGACGACCCGCAGCACATCGGCCCCCAGGTCCGAAAGCGTCATCGTCGCGTACGGCCCGGGCAAGAGCGTGGTGAAGTCGAGGATCTTCAAACCTTTCAGCGGTCCGGACATTGTTTCCCCCCTTTTTTCGAACCGGCAGAGTGCCGGATTATTCAAGCCGCCGGATGCGCCCCTCTTCCCGGGCCGTGATCACCCCGCGGCGCCGGATGGTATCGACGATCAGCTCTCGGAGCGGCAGACCCGTCTTGATCTGCTCCTTCCCTTTGAACAGCGTGTACCTGTCTCCTCCGTTCGCCAGGAAATCGGGGACGGCGACCCGGTACACGGTGCGGGGTTGCAGCGGCTGTTGGTCCGCTCCGACCCGGATGTTGACCGCGGTGCGGCCCTTGACCTCGAAGGCGATGCCCGAGACCTGCAGGAAGCCGCCGTCCTCGTCCGGCCGCGAGCCGCTGACCGCCCTTTGCAGGGCCTGTTCGATCTCGGTCCCGGTAAGCTCGATCACCACGAGCTCATTGGGGAAGGGTACGGTCCTGAAGACGTCCTCGACGGTCACCGGACCCTTCTGGATGCTGGTGCGCATCGCTCCGGCATTGACCAGGGCGATCGGGGCGCCCGTATGGGACGCCATGATGTCGGCCACGAAATCGCCGAGCGCCGTCTCCTCGTAGCGGATCTTCCCCCGTTCGCCGTTCAGGAGGGTTTCTGCCCGGCCGATCACCTCCCGGAACCGGCTGCCCAGCTTCTCCTGATAAGCGGCCACGATGGCGGCCACCTGCGGGTCCGGCGCGATCTCGGCGGTGATCGGCAGGTAGGCGTAATTCACGAGGCTGACCTTCCCGGAAGCGGGGTCGATCCGCAGATCGATCCGGCCCAGGTAGATCCCTCTTTCGAAGGCCTGGAAGATCGGGACGGAGCCCACCTGTTCGTAGGGCGATAGGAGAACCTGGTCATGGCCGCCGATGATGGCGGCAAGGTCCGGTAGGGCCGCGGCGATCTCCCGGTCGATCCGGTGCTTGTTGTGGGAGAGAATCACGACCGGCCCCCGGGTGTGGACCTGCTCATAAGCCTGCCGCACGGCAGAGAGCGCCCCGGTGACCCCCAGCCTGGCGACATTGCCAGGTTCGGTGATGCTGAGGAACTCCTCGGTGGTCACGCCGATCACGGTCAGGGCGAGGCCGTCCCTCAGGGGGATGGTCAGGAGAGGCGGGCAGAGCGCACGGCCGCTCTCCTTTTCCAGGATATTGGCGCTCAGGAATGGAAAGGCGGCCCGCTCCCGGAGCTTGATGAAGTTTTCCAGGCCGAAGTCGAACTCGTGGTTGCCGACGGTCATGGCGTCCACGCCCATCGCATTCAGGCATTCGATGTCCGGTTCGCCGCGGAACACCGTGGACATGGGCGTGCCCTGCAGGATGTCGCCGGCCACCAGCACCAGGGTACGGACATCCCTGCGGCTATTCTCCGCGCGGATGTCGCGAACCAAGGCGGCCATGCGGGCGATGCCGCCCACTTCCTGCTTTTTATCCCCGCTCTTGATTTCAAAGGGTAGCAGGTTCCCGTGTAGATCGTTGAAAAACAGGATCGTTACGGTAACCGGCGCCGGCTGCCCGCCCGCGCCGGGCAGGTGGCCGGTGCACCCCGCCACCCAGACCAGCAGCAGAAGGGCCAGGAAAAGTCTGGCGGCGGTCAGTGATCGTTTCAAATGCATTCTATCGACTCCATCGTATCAGCGCCCCAGCTACAAGGTGCCAAATAGCGATCTGTTCAAGTGGCTTGTCAAGTTTTCATTCCAAGATAATATTGTGTTCCTTGATAAACTTTATATATTCAGTTACTTTTTCCTTTGCTTGTTCGTAATTTGAAACATTTACGCAACAGAGTTCAACGTCTTGAAACTCGTTACAGCCTAATCTAATCTCATTCAAACCAATTTTATAAAATAAAACTTGCTTTCCAAAGTCATCATTATCAGGAAAATATTCAGAAAGAGTATCTCTGTGACGAATTACTTGCGTCATCAAATCTTGTTCTTCCCATACATAGATATTGAACCGATATTCGTTATCAATAGATTTTAACCAATCTTTTACATTGGCTGTAAGTGTGTTCGTAATTATTAAGAGAACATTGTCTGGTTTGAATTCTCTGGCACTGCTAAGAAAGGAAGAAATTTCATCTTTTGTGGGCGGTTTGGTTACAAATCTCTTACATTGTATAATCCATGATGAAGACTTCTCGATGGACGGTAGAGGCGATTCAATCTTTGTGGCGACTAAATCTCGACCCTTGTCTCCTCCTGATTTACCGTACCACTGGATATTTGAAAAATTATTCAGTTCTAATATACGATAGCAAAACATCTCAAAGCCTTCTGGTGTTAACTTTTTCCATTTGATTTTCATACGTCTTTGCTCCGATTATTAGCTAACCTCAACAAAGATTGGGGCGGTGAGCACCCACGCGGCCGACAGACCATAGGAAACGTCGGGCAACTTGATAGCGTGGTTGCCCATCCGACTCAATCGACAGGTTCGGTCATGGTTTGGTCCGATTGGCAAACGCCTGGCGCTCACGACATCATGGATACGCCTGGTCGGCACGCTAATGTCCTTGGCCATGCGAGACTGGGGCAGCGTGAGCTCGTTCGGCAGCTCCTCCAAATATGCACCGGGTGCACCGCTGATATACACTTCCTTGCCATATCGAAGCCCTGGTTTGTCCGCTATCTCGAAATAATATGCACGCTGGATGAAGACTTATCTATACGATGCAATTGAGATATTGACGATGGGCGAAATCATTTTAGTCTTCGAAATCCCACTCGCGGTAGCCGGTGTTCTTGACGAAGCCTTGGAGTCCACCATCGCGTTCAGGTACACACCCGGGTGTCCGGGGAGGATGGATTCCCACCCTTCCGCTCCGGTCCCGCAGCCAGCCTTTCCAGAAAAATATCGGCGCGCTGATACGGCTTATCTATTCGATATAATTATTGTATTAACGACGGGTCTTAGCATTTTCGACCGAAAATGCCCAGCCCCTGGCTGCTGATGTTCTTGACGAAGTCCTTCAGATCTTCTTCCTTCAGGACTCCCATCCATTTGAACTTCACGCCGCGGCGGCGGGCGGGCAAGGGCTCATCCTGAGAACAAGCGGCCGGCTGATCGGAGACCGTTTCGAAACTCACGGGTTCGAGATCCGCATCCTTGACGAGCAGTTTGAGGATGCCCGATTCGTCGAGGTCCTCTTTGGAGCCCTGGTAGATGAAGGCTGCGCCGCCCTGGCTGATGTCGATGAGTTGGACCTTTCGCTCATTATCCGCGCCGGGCGACACGAGGACGAAGGTGCCTTTGGGGGCCGGGACGCGTTCATACTTCCGGACGTTCTTCAGCATGACCCTGTCTCCTTTGCATATGCGAAATGGCGGCACTGACGAATCCGGGATGAAAGGAGATGTCTCATCCGGCCCGTTGATGGAACGTACGCCATTCGTTCAGGATTTTCAATCGGAACGTTGCACGCCGATTGAAAAGATCCTCGTCCTCCGGTTGCGAACGAGACCCCGGTGCGTGAGTCCTGGGGAAGATCCGTTGAAGGATGTCCAGCTATTGAACCCTTGTGCCGAGATCTTCGTAAACCGACTTCCGATGCCGGATAGCGAGAATCCACACCTCCGCTTCGATCACTTTGAACACGATCCGATAGTCGCCCACCCTGAGTTTCCAGTATCCCTTCAGGGATTTTCGCAGAGGCGCGCCATACTCGTGGGGCGCAGTCTGCAAACGTTCTTCGATGGCCTTGCGGATCCTGACCCTTGTCTTTTTGTCGATCAGCGGCAAATCCTCATCACGGACAGCCGGATGGTAGCGCAGCGCAAAATGCATGGCTCATTTCCACACATCTTCGTGGGAAAGCGCCGTTTTCCGATCGAATGTCCTCATCCGCGTTTCGGCAACGTCCGCAAGGGCAACGTCTTCCCGCAATTCGATGGCCTCCCGGATGAGGTCGCGCGCCAGGGTGGACATCGAGACCCCCTCTCTGGCGGCGATCTCGCGCATGGCGCTGAAAAGCGGCGGCTCGACCACAACGTTCACTCTCGGATTCTTGGCAGGCATGACTCCTTCTCCTTTTGGAGTCGGTGTAGCACTTCTGCCGCACCTTGTCAAGCCGGGACGCCCCCGAACGCACCCAAAGCCGATTGCCGCAGTGGCGTTCAGGCGACCGGATCTATTTCTTGAAAAGAGCGCTCATCCGGTCCCTACAGCCCCATGAACCGGGCGGCGATGGTCTTCATGATCTCGTTGGTGCCGGCGAAGATCCGGGTCACCCGGATGTCGCGCCAGGCCCGGGCGATCGGATACTCCTCGCAGTAGCCGTAGCCGCCGAAGAGCTGCATGCAGCGGTCGGCCACGCGGGAGGCCATGTCGGTGGTCCAGTACTTGGCCATCGACACGTCGACGACGATGTTCTGCCCCTCCATGTGGTCCGCGATCAGCTTGTCCACGAAGGTCCGGCCGAGCCGCACCTCGGTGGCCATCTCGACGATCTCGAACTGGGTGTTCTGGAATTTGCTGATCGGCCGTCCGAAGGCGGTCCGCTCCTTGCAGTACTGGATCGTGATCTCCAGCATGTATTCGGCCGCGGCCACGGCGCCGATCGCGCAGACGAGCCGCTCCTGCGCGAGCTTTATCATGAGCTTCAGGAAGCCCGACCCCTTGTCGCCCATGCGGTTCGCCTTCGGGATCCGGCAGTCGGTGAAGTAGAGCTCCGCCGTGTCCTGGCTGTGCCAGCCGATCTTCTTGATCTGCTTCCCCTTCTCGAAGCCGGGGGTGCCCGCCTCGACCAGGAAGAGGTCGACCGCGGCATGCGGATTCTCCGCTGCCGGGTCGCGGGCGGCCAGCACCAGGAGGTCGCAGTTGATCCCGTTGCTGATGAAGGTCTTCTGGCCGTTGATCACGATTTCGTCACCCTGCTCGACCGCCGTCGTCTTCATGCCGGCGAGGTCGCTCCCGGCGTTCGGCTCCGTCATGGCGATCGCCGTGATGATGTCGCCGGAGATGCAGCCGGGCAGGTACTTGTGCTTCTGCTCCTCGGTCGCGAAGGCGGTGATGTACGGGACGATGATGTCGCTGTGGAGCGCGGCGGCAAGGCCCGAAGAGTTCGTCTTGATCATCTCCTCGGTGACGATGACCGAGTAGAGGAAGTCGGCCCCCAGGCCGCCGTACGCCTCCGGAACGCTCATGCAGAGGAAGCCCTGCTCGCCCATCTTCTTCCAGGCCTCGCGGGGGACGATCCCGGCCTCTTCCCACTCCTCGATGTGGGGGACGATTTCCCGGGCGAGGAAGCGGCGGAGCGCATCCCGGAACATCCGGTGTTCTTCGGTATATTTCAGTATCTCCATGGTCTTCTCCTTGGTCTGCCGTGAAAGGTTCACCGCCCCGTCATCGCGGCTGCTCCCGCACCGGAGCGGCGATGATATTACTCCGTCAATAATACGCCTCAAAATCGTCATTCCGGCGAAAGCCGGAATCCAGGATTAATTCGACTGGATGCCGGATCAGAGCCTGCCTCGGACACCCCGTACCTGATACGGGGTCCGGCATGACGTTCTATCTATTTTTGATTGCCGCCGTAATAAGTAAAGAAACAGCGCCCCTGTCTGCCGGACAATGCCGCGGCGGGCCGGATATCGAGCGCCTGCCGGACCCGCCATGACAGCCGATTGCCGGCCCCCGATCCCCGACAGGCTTGAGAGACGGGGCCCTTTGCCCGGCTGAATACGCTATGGATGGAAAAGATCGGTTTTAAACCGACAGGGGCGCTGTCCCCCTTGTCCTTTACTCTGTTCTTTTACCCTCCCGTCACCCTCACCCCGACGCTCTCCCGTCGAGGGAGAGGGAGAAACCACGCAGGGGCAATGGAGACGGCTGCTAGTTCTCGTACCGCCCCACGATCGAGATCGCGCAGACGTTCTGGTGCGGGAAGCCGCCCAGGTTGTGCGTGAGCCCGTAGCGCGGGTTCTTCAGCTGCCGTGCGCCGGCCCTGCCCAGAAGCTGGAGGTACATCTCGTAGATCATCCGGAGGCCCGAGGCGCCGATCGGGTGGCCGAAGCACTTGAGGCCGCCGTCGACCTGGGCCGGCACCTTGCCGTCCCGGTCGTAGAAGCCGTCGAGCGCATCCTTCCAGGCGTGGCCCCGCTCGGAGATGTGGAGATCCTCGTAGGTGACGAGCTCCGTGATCGAGAAGCAGTCGTGGAGCTCCATCATGCTGATCTCCTCGCGCGGGTTCTGAATTCCTGCCTCGGCGTAGGCCTTGGTGCTGCACTTGCTCGTGGTGTAGAAGTGCTCGCCGTCCCACTCGTTGAACCCCCCCTCATAGCCGCTCGACACCGCAAGCTGGATCGCCTTCACCGAGACGAGATCCTTCTTTCCCATGGACCGGGCGATTTCCGGCGTGGTCACGATGGCGCAGGCCGAACCGTCGGAGACCCCGCAGCAGTCGAAGAGCCCGAGCGGATGGGCGATGATCGGGGCGGCCAGGATCTGGTCCATCGACACGGCCTTCCGCAGGTGGGCCTTGGGGTTCAAGGCGCCGTTTGCGTGGCTCTTCATCGAGACGTGGGCGATCGCCTTTTTCAGGTCTGCGTCCTTGACCTTGAACTTGGCTGCATAGGCCGACGCAAGCTGGGCGAAGAGGCCCGGGGCTGAGGCGTCGGGGAACCACTGCCAGGCGAGCGAGCCGAAGCCGGAGCCGATGTTCGGCAGCCCGCCGTAGCCCGTATCCTTCAGCTTCTCCACGCCGATCGCGAGCGCAATATCGTAGGCGCCCGAGGCGACGCCGTAGACCGCCCCCCGGAAAGCCTCGGTGCCGGTGGCGCAGTAATTCTCCGTCCGCGTGATCGGGATGTGCGGCAAGCGCAGGGCCACCCCGCAGGGCGTGGCCGATTTGCCGAGGCCGATCTCCTCGATGCAGTGGCCGTACCAGGCGGCCTCGATCCGGTCCTTCTCGACGCCCGCGTCGGCAAGGCACTCCTGGAAGGCCTCGACCATAAGCTCTTCGGCCCCCATGTCCCACCGCTCCCCGAAGCGGCTGCAACCCATTCCGAGAATCGCCACCTTGTCCCTGATTCCAGAAGCCATGATTCGTCCCTCCTTGATCCGTCAGGGTAAATTCCCCGCGCCGGCCCGGCCATGTCCCCCCTCCTTAACCGGGACGCGGCCGGCCGGGCAGAAAAATCATCTCATCTATCCATCCTTATCCAGATTCTGGGGACAGCTTTTGAATCCGTCCCGTTTCCCTATCCACTCACCTCCACAGGGAAATCCTTGATCCCTGAAAGCGCGCATTGGAGATTTTCCGGGGTACCCTGTTCGCGCAGCGGAGCGCCCGCCGGGAAAGCTGTCTGAGCGCGAAGCGCGAGTTCTTTCCCGGCAGCGCAGCGAGCAGTTACAGGGTCGGGAAATATCCAGCGCGCGAAGGGATCACGATTTCCCTTCTCCCCACTCCCTACTTTCCGAATTTAAAGAGCCTGCCGATGAGCTGGGACTTCATGATGTCCCCCTCCACCTTGAGCTTTCCCGAGGTGTAGGCCTGCATCCCGTCCAGCTTGCCGGCGATGAGCGCCACGAAATCGGCGTCGGACATCTTGATCGTGGTCGTCGGCTTCTCGGTCTTGCCCGCATCGATTTTGCAGGTCCCGTCCTTGATCACGACGACCCAGTCGCCGCCGCCGGGGCCGGAGATGGAGAACTGGAAGACGACATCCTTTCCCGCCGCCTTGTCCGGCTGGAAGGCGGCCGGCATCTTCGCGAAGATCCCTTTCACGTCGGCCGCGCCTCCGCCGCCGGCCGCCGCAGCCGCCTCCGCCTTCGGGGCGGGCGGGGTCATGAAAGACATGATCGCGGTGTTCGCGTCGCCGATCTCCCTCGCCCCTTCGAGGCTGTTGATCCTATCCCAGTGGTCGCGGATCTCTTCGGGCGTCGGGATCGTCTTCCCGTCGCTCAGCACCTCGCCCGGCCCGGTCATGATCGCCGCGCGGCTGTAGAAGCCGGCCGCCGCGTTGAAGACGTCGCCGCTCTCCGCGCAGTTCTCGGAGCAGAGGTAGCAGACGATCCCGGCGACGAAGTCGGGCTGCATCCGTTCGAACATATCGGGCGGCATGACGTCCTCGGTGAGGCGCGAGGCGGCGACCGGAGCGATCGTGTTCACCTTGATGTTGTACTTGGCGCCTTCAAGTTTCAGCGTGTTCATGAAGCCCACGAGCCCCAGCTTCGCCGAGCTGTAGTTGGTCTGGCCGAAGTTCCCGTAGAGGCCGGCCGCGGAGGTGGTCATCACGATCCGGCCGTAGCCCTTCTCCCGCATCACGGCGAAGGCCGGCCGGGAGACGTTGTAGGCGCCATTCAGGTGGACGGCGAGGACCGCGTTCCAGTTCTCCGGGTCCATCTTGAGGAAACTCTTGTCGCGGAGGATGCCCGCGTTGTTGATCAGGATGTCCACCTTGCCAAAGGCGTCGACCGCCGTCTTCACGATCCCCTCGCCCCCTTCGGGCGTGGCGACGTTGTCATAGTTCGCGACCGCTTCGCCGCCCGCGGCCTTGATCTCGGACACGACCTTGTCGGCCGGGCTGCTGGAACCGGTGCCGGCGCCGTCGCGGGCGCCGCCGAAGTCGTTGATGACGACCTTGGCGCCCCGCCGGGCGAGCTCCATTGCGTAGGTCCGGCCGAGGCCGGCCCCGGCGCCCGTGACGATCGCCACGCGGCCGTCGAACCGGATCTCGGGAAGCGCCTCAGCGCCGCCGGGCTGGGGGACCGCCTTCCAGAAGTAGCCGGAAAAGCCGCGCTCGTTGTCAAAGAGCCTTTTGCGGAAGACCATCTTCACCGGAAGCCCCACCTTGCAGTCCTTAAGCTCGCAGTCGGTGAAGTCCGCCATGAACCGGCCGCCCCCGTCGAACTGGACCATCCCGTAGATCGCGGGCGGATCGACCGAAACGGCCAGCAGGTCGCCCGTGAAGGTCTTGATCCGGGCGGGCTGATCGGCGAACTCGAAGTCCTCCTGGGTGCCCACGTGGTTGCACTTCGGGTTCACGCAGACGTCCATGAGCGGGAACTGGGCCGTGCCGCAGTCCCGGCACTTCCCGCCGACGAGGCCCGTGAGCATCTTGCGCCTCCGCCAGAGGGTCGTCATCGCCGTCTGGACCGGGGCCTCGGCCCGGATCCCCATCTCCGGGTGGATCAGGTCGCGGAATTTCAGGAACTTCATGTAGTTGTCGATGGTCTTCTTGTTTTCGAGCGAGCCCTTGAACCCCATGCGCGGGGCGAGCTTCGTGATCGCCTCGGTTACCTTGAAATAAAGCGCATCGCACCCCTGGCCGAACCCGGCGAGCAGGATGCCGTCGCCCGGCTTCGACTGCTCCATGGCCGCGACGAGCATCAGAAGCGGATGGGCCGCCCCGGTCTCCCCGCACACGTCGTGCATGGTGTCGATCACCTTCTCCGGCGTGGCGCCGAGCTTCTTGGCGATCGCCTTGTGCTCCGCCTTGAAGAGGCAGGGGAAGACCACCTTCTGCACGTCGTTCATGGTAATGCCGATCTTCTTGAACAGGCCGGAGACCGCCTCGGGGATGAATTTCGAGTAGCCCTCCTCGCGGAGCCACCGCTCCTCCCACATGTAGTCGTAGTTCCGGCCGGCGCCGCGGTAATGGTCGACGAAGTCGTAGGAGACCGTGTAGGCCCCCTTGAACTCGGCGACCACGTCCTGGTCGCCCACGAGAAGGGCGGCCGCGCCGTCGCCGAACCACATCTCGTAGAAGTAGGCGGGCTTCGTCTCCCGTTTGTCCGCGGCGGTGACCAGGATGCTCTTCCGGCTTCCCCCCTGCACCACCTCGAGGGCGGTCAGAAGCCCGGTGGTGCCGGCGCGGAGCGATGCGGTGAAGTCCGCGGTGATCATGTCGTCCCGGAGGTTCAGGGCCGTCTTCAGGATGCCCGCGTTCTGGCGGTCGGCGAAGGGGAGCGTCGTCGAGCAGAGGTAGCCGCCGTCGATCGCTTTCTTCTCCTTCCCGATGAGGCAGTCCCGCGCGGCGGCAACCGCCATGGTGAGCGCGTCCTCATCGTGGTTGCACATGGAGCGTTCCCCCTGGGCCACCATGACGATGGCCGGGGCGAACCAGCCCATCGCCTGGAAGATCGCCATCCGGTCGAGCCGGAGACGGGGGATGTAGGCGCCGAAGGAAGTGATTCCGATCATCTCTAGTCCCTCCTATTTCGTGTCCATTGAAGTCCCTTGAGCCTTTGAGATGCCTGTCCCGGAAGCGCGCATTGGAGATTTTTCGGGGCACCCTGCCTCCGTAGCGGAGCGAACGCCGGGAAAACTGTCTGAGCGCCAAAGGCGCGAGTTTTTCCCCGGCAGCGAAGCGAGGAGATGCAGGGTCGAAAAATGTCCAGCGCGCGGAGGGACCATGGCTTCCAAAGGCCTCACGTTGTTCTCACATCTTAAAGAGCTTGCCGATCAGTTGCGATTTCATGAGGTCGCCGCCGATCTTGAGCTTTCCCGAGGTGTAGGCCTGCATCGCCGGGAGCTTCCCGTTCATCAGGTCGAGGAAATCGCCGGAAGCGATCGCGAGGGTGCAGGTCGGGGTCGCGTGCTTCCCGGCCTCCACCTTGCAGGTTCCCTCCTTGATCTCGGCGAACCAATCCCCGCCGCCTTCGCCGGAGATGGTGTACTGGAAGACGACGCTCACGCCCGCGGCCTTTTCCGGCCGGAAAGCGGATGGCATCTTCTCGAAGACCGCCTTCACGGAGGCGATGCCGCCGGCCTTGGCTTCGGCCGGCGCCGCCGCGGCTGCCGCCGGCTCCGGCTTCTTCGCGAAGGCGGCGAGCATGTCGCCCATCAGGTCGTTCAGCTGGTAGAGCTCCTTGGCCCCCTTCAGGCTCATGATCCGCTCCCAGGCCGCCCCCACCTCTTCGACCGTGGGGACCTTCTTCCCATCGCCGATCACGGTTCCGGGGCTCGTCATCACGGCGGCCCGGTTGTAGAACCCGACCCCGGCGTTGTAGATCCGGCCGGTCACCGGGCACTTCTCCGAGCAGAGGTAGAGGACCAGCGGTGCCACGAACTCCGGCTTCATCTTCTCCAGGAGGTCGGGTGGGATGATGTCGGCCATCAGCCGTGAGGCCGCGACCGGGGCGACCGTGTTCACGAGGATATTGTACTTGGCCCCTTCGAGCTTGAGGGTGTTCATGAAGCCGACGAGCCCCATCTTCGCCGAGCTGTAATTGGTCTGGCCGAAGTTCCCGTAGAGGCCGGCCGCGGACGTGGTCATGATGATCCGGCCGTAGCCCTTTTCCTTCATGACGGCGAAGGCCGGCTTCGTCACGTGGAAGGCGCCGTGGAGGTGGACGTCGAGCACCGCCTGCCAGGTTTCGGGCTCCATCTTGAGGATGCTCTTGTCGCGGAGGATTCCCGCGTTGTTGATCAGGATATCGACCGTCCCGTAGGCGTCGAGGGCAGCCTTGACGATCTTCTCTCCCCCCTCCGGGGTGGCAACGTTGTCGTAGTTGGCGACCGCCTCGCCGCCCGCGGCCTTGATCTCCTCCACGACCTTCTGGGCCGGCGTCGCCGA
This sequence comes from Deltaproteobacteria bacterium, assembly GCA_021372695.1. The sequence continues at coordinate 14,717 of JAJFTY010000208.1, read as the reverse complement.
GCCGCCGCCGGCGCCGTCCCGGCTACCGCCGAAGTCGTTCACGACGATCTTCGCCCCGCGCCTGGCGAGCTCCAGCGCGTAGACGCGGCCGAGGCCGCCGCCGGCGCCGGTGATCACGGCCACCCGCCCGTCGAACCTGACCTCGTCCTTCGGAATCTCGCCGTATTCGAAGACGCCATTGTCGATGACCGTCTCATTGGTTTTGGTGTTGATCGTCCGCCAGACCGCTTTCCCGTCGCCGGTCTTCCAGATCAGGGTCCGGATCGGGTCGCCGGGGTAGAGGGTCTTCGAGAAGCGGCAGGCCAGGCGGCGCACCAGCTCCGGCTTCCCGGGCGTGAGGCTCGTCATCAGGGCGCGGCAGGCAAAGCCCAGGGTGCAGAGGCCGTGCATGATCGGCTTCTCGAATCCGACCATCTTTGCGAACTCGGGATCGACGTGGAGCTGAAACACATCCCCGGAGAGCCGGTAGAGGAGCGGCTGGTTCGGGGAGGGCTGGGCGTCCACGACAAAATCGGGTTCCCTTTCCGGGAATTCGACGATATTCGGCGCGGCGTTCTCACCGCCGAAACCGCCGTCCAGCCGGGAGAAGACCGTGACGATGCTCGTGAAGAGCTTGGCGCCTTTGGCGTCGACGGTGTCGCTTTCGGCCAGGACGAGCGCGCCCTTGGGCCCCTTGTCGTAGTAGTGGGTGATCTTCCCCTCCGTGGTGAGCGTCCCCGAGGTGGGGATGGGCCGGTGGAAGATGAGCTCCTGCTCGCCGTGGAGGATTCCCGCCAGGTTCATGTTGGAGGCGGCGGCGATCTGGCTCAGAAAGTCGAAGACCGCCGCGATGGAGAAGGTGGGGATCACCTTGAGGTTCTTCTCGTAGGTGTACTCCAACTCCTCGACCCCGGCCCCCACCCCCATCGCGTAGAGGACCACGTCCTTCCAGGTGTAGTCCTTCTTCATGAGGCCGAGCTTTTTGCCGATTGCATCCATGTTGAGTGCCATTGGTTCCCTCCTTGGACTAGGATTGAGACCTTTGAACTTCTGGACGGCGGACCTACGCCGGTTCTATTTTGCTTCGTTCTGCGTGAAAGCGGGGATATGGATGAACTTCAGGGTCTCCTTCACCAGGGCGATGTACCGCTCCCGGTCCACCTTCACCATGGGACAAAAGAAGTTTTCACCCGAAATAAAGGCATGGATCGAGTTCATGACCGCCAGAACCTTCATCATGGTCTCGGGCGGGACGTTCTTCTTGTCCCGGGCAAGTCCCATGGAGCGGGCGATGTCGGCGGTGAACTCGGGAACGCTGAAGTCGAGGTTTCCTGCGTAGCGGGTCTTTCCGAAGTAGCGGAAGAGGATCATATTGGAGATGTCGGGGTTGGCGAAGAGATAGTCGGTCATCATGTCGATGGCGATGGCCAGCCGTTCGGCGAGCGGCAGGCCGTGGATCGCCTGCTCCGCCTCGATGAGCTTCTGGCCGAGGTCCTTGTTGATATCGACTACGACGGACTCGTAAAGGTCCTTTTTCCCGCCCCAGTGATAGTGGAGCGTGGAGATGTCGATCCCCACCTCCTGGGCGATCATCCGGGTCGTCGTGCCGTGGAAGCCGTACTCGCCGAAGATCCGGCGGGCGACGGCCAGGATGCGGGCCTTCATCGATTCGGGGTCCTTCCGGGCCTTTTCGAGGGGGGTGCTCATCGGTGCCTTCCAGCCTATGATTCAATCGTTTGATGGAGATTACAGAAAAAGGAGGGAAGATGTCAAGGGTATTTTACGGCTGCCGCGGGAATGTCCCCGGATATCCGCGATACTCATCGAAATCATGAGACTATTTAATGAAACTTTTCCTTGACACTGCCTGCATTGGGTATATCTTCACACTACATGCCAGGATCTTCCAGGATGTATTCACTTTTCCCGGCATGGACAAAGAAAGACCCTATGGCACCGGCAGCGACCCGTAGACCCGATCCATCGGACCCACCCCCCCCGGCGGAGCCGCAACCGCATCCCCAGCAACCCCTGAATGATATCGATCCGGCCGCCTGGAACGAACTTGGCCCTTCGGCCGAACGGAGCGGCATGGCCGAGCCGTTGCGGAACAGCGACGCCTATTTCCGGGCGATCACCCATCAGTCCTCGGACATCGTATTCGTGGTGGACAGGGAGGGAACGATCACCTACGCGAACCCATCGGCGGAGCGTTTCCTCGGCTATTCCCTTGCGGAGCTGATCGGGAAAAGCGCTTTCGATCTGATCGCCCCCGCCGACCTGCCGCGCGCCATCCGCGACTTTGCGGAAGCCGTCGCGACGACCGCGGGAAAGGTCATCCCCAACGCCTTTCATGTCAGGCACCGCGACGGTTCGGAGCGAATCCTGGAGGGGGTCGGCACCAATCTGCTGGAGGACCCGGCCGTCCAGGGCTTTGTCATGAACGTCCGCGACGTCACCGAGTGGGAAGTTCACAAGAGCGCGAGGCGGGAATCGGATCAGAAGTTCAAGGATCTGGCAGAAAAGTCGCCGGTCGGCATCTATATCCTGCAAGGGGGGAAATTCCGTTACATCAATGCCAGATTTGCCGAGATGCACGGCTATTCGATCGCCGAGATGACCGACAGGATAGGCCCCGAAGATGTTGCCCACCCCGACGATTGGCCCCTGGTGGAGAAGGTAATCCTCGACGCGATCGCGGGCACGACGGAGACTTACCGAAGCGAACTCCGGGCATGCAGGAAGTCGGGCGAAATCATCCATCTGGAGGTCTACGGCTCCGCAACCCTTTTCGAGGGGAAACGGGCGGCGATCGGGACGGCGCTCGACATCACGGAGCGCAAGCGCGCCGAGGACTTGCTGAAGGAAAGCAAGGCGCATCTGGAAGAACTCGTGGCCGAGCGCACGGCCGACCTTCGCCGGGTCAACGAAAAGCTGGAGCAGGAAATCCGTGAAAAGGACCGGATCCGGGAGGCGCTGATCCGGGCCAAGAACGAATGGGAACAGACCTTCGATGCCGTGCCGGATCTTATCTCCATCATCGATTCCGGGAATCGGATCGTACGGTTGAACAAGGCCATGGCCGCGAAAATGGGCCTTCTGCCGCAGCAGGCCGTGGGGCTGAAATGCCACACCTGCATCCACGGTACGGATGAACCGCCGTCATCCTGCCCCCACGCCCAATTCCTGAAGGACGGGAAAGAGCACGCTGCGGAGGTGTACGTCGAGCGCTGGGGCGGCACGTACCGCATCAGCGCCTCGCCTCTTCATGACGCTCAGGGACAGCCTGCGGGATGCGTCCATGTGGCCCGCGACATTACCGAAAGCAAGCGGGCCGAGGAATCGCTGGAGAGGATGGTGACGGAGCGCACGGCCGAGCTCTACGCCAAGAACGAACAGCTCGTTCAGGAGATCCGGGAACGCAAACGCGCAGAAACCGCCCTGCGGAGGAAAACCAGGGAGTTGGAACGGCATACGGCCAAACTTGAGGAGTTCAACGTGGCGCTGAAGGTCCTCCTGGACAAGCGGGAGGGAGACAGGACGGATCTGGAAGATAAAGTCATGGCCAATCTGAAGCACCTCGTCTTCCCGCACGTCGAAGCGCTGAAGACCAAGATCAGGGATAAGGAGAGCAGGATCCTCCTCGAAGTTCTCGAGGGAAACCTGCAGAAGGTCACATCCTCTTTTTCCCAAAGACTCTCATCGCAATACATGAACCTGACCCCGACGGAGATCAAGGTTGCCAACCTGGTCAAGGAGGGCAAGTCCATAAAAGAGATCGCCGAAATGATGGCTGTTTCTCATTTCACGATCGACATCCACCGGTTTCACATCCGGAAGAAACTGGGGCTGAAGAGTCGCAAAATCAATCTGCAATCCTACCTGCAATCCCTCTCCTGATTTTAATCTCGTCTTAAAAATATCCTCCAAATCATACCCAATTCCCCCTCCATCAAGGTTCTCATAGTCATTACCGATAATTAGATCAAAGCCGGCAGCATTTCAAACTGAAAAAAAGGAGGGAACGGGTATGGCGAAGAGGACTTTGGGTTTCAAACTCACGCTGGGCGGGATACTGGCGATGGTGATCCCCCTGGCAATTGTCGGAAGTTTTTCGTTGTTCACGGCCTCGTCAGCCCTGCAGGAGATGGCGAAAGGCCAGGCGAGCCAGATTGCCAAGAATATGGCGGATATGGTGGAAGTCGCCATCAAGGCGGAGGTCAAGATTGCCGCCGACCTCGCCGGTCGGCCGGACATCATCGAAGCCGCGTCCAAGGCGGCGAGTGAAGGCGACAAGAATGGCGCCGGAATCGAGAAGGCCTCGGCGGAACTGGCGAGACTCGTAAAACAGGGCGGGAACGACTATGAGACGATATTCCTCACCGATGCCCAAGGGGTTGTTTTCGCCGACGCGACCGGCGGCAAGACAAAGGGCACGGCCATGGGGGATCGCGATTACATCAAGAATGCGAAGGCGGGCAAAGCCAACGTTGGAACCGTGACGAAGTCCCGATTTACCGGGAATCCCGTCGTCCCCATCGGCGCGCCCATTTACAGAAACGGAGAGTACGTCGGCGCCGTGGTGACCGGGTTGAAGATCGATTTCCTCGGCGAAAAGATCCAGTCCGTCAAGATGGGCAAGAGCGGATACGGTTGGATGAGGAATAAAGAAGGGCTGCTCATCTCCCACCCGAAAAAAGAGCTCATCCTGGACCCGAACACGAATGTCGCCAACATGGACGGGATGAAGGAGATCGCGGTCAAAATGGCTGCGCGGCAGTCGGGTGTGGAGAATTACATTTTCCAGGGCGTACCGAAGATCGCCGGATATGCCCCGGTTCAGCATACGAACTGGAGCATCGCTTTCACCCAGAACGACGACGAATTCCTTGCGGCGGTCCATTCGATCCGCAACTTCATTCTCATCGTCGGCCTCATCTGTCTGGCCCTGACGATCGTTGCCATAACCTTCTTCTCCCGGACGATCACCTTGCCCATCAAGAACGCAGTCCAGGAGATGGGGGAAGCGGCGAGCCAGGTGACTTGCGCGGCGAGCGAGGTCGCCTCTTCCAGCCAGTCCCTGGCAGAAGGAGCGTCGGAGCAGGCATCGGCCATCGAAGAGACGTCGTCGTCCCTGGAAGAGATGTCTTCGATGACGAAACAGAATGCGGGAAATGCCGGTGAGGCCGACGGCCTGATGAGGGAGGCCAACAAGGTGATCGAGAACGCCAAACAGTCGATGGACAGCCTGACGAAATCGATGCTGGAAATATCCACGGCCAGTGAAGAGACGTCGAAGATCATCAAGACCATCGACGAGATCGCATTTCAAACCAATCTCCTGGCCCTCAACGCCGCAGTCGAGGCGGCGCGTGCCGGAGAGGCGGGCGCGGGTTTTGCCGTCGTGGCCGACGAAGTGAGGAATCTGGCCATCCGCGCGGCCGACGCGGCGAAGAACACCTCGGGCCTGATCGAGGGCACGGTCACCAAGATCAGGGGAGGCTCGGAACTGGTGGTGAAGACCAATCAGGCGTTTGCCAACGTCTCGACAAGCGCATCCAAGGTCGGCGGACTGGTCGGCGAGATTGCGGCGGCATGCGAGGAGCAGTCCCGCGGCATCGACCAGATCAACAAGGCCGTTTCCGAGATGGACAAGGTGATCCAGTCGACGGCGGCGAGTGCTGAAGAATCGGCCTCCGCGTCCGAAGAACTGAATGCCCAGGCCGAGCAGATGAAACAGGTCTCTTTCGCCCTCGCCGCGATCATCGGCGGGAGCCAACTGGATGGCGCAAACCTCGTTTCCCTGGGCGCTCAAAAGAGGATCGGCGGAGGCCGCGAAGGGAAAGAGAGAGCCCGGCTGCAACAGCATGCGCTCCCAAGGCGGCGATGAGGGTCAGGCCGGAGAAGCTGATTCCCCTGGAGAAAAGCGAGTTTGCCGATTTTTGAACGCACGCAAACCTGGGCAGAGGCACTCATAGGGGGTGCCTCCGCCCAGCGATATCCGGCTCAAGGGCCGCTTCACAAAAAATATTGAATGGAGGCTTATGCAGATGGAAGCAATCACAACGGAGGCCATCAATCCCGTCACTACCACAGGAGATCGGGAAGGGAAGTATCTCACCTTCAGCCTTGCGGGAGAAGAGTACGGGATCGGCATCCTGAAGGTGAGGGAGATCATCGGCCTGATGACGGTGACCGCCGTTCCCCAGGCGCCGCGATACGTCAAGGGCGTCATCAACCTGCGCGGAAAGGTGATTCCCGTCATCGATCTGCGTCTTAAATTCGGCATGGACGCGGCGGAATACACGGAGCGAACCTGCATCATCGTCATGGAGATCAAGTGCGGCGACAGGAAGATTGCCATGGGGATCGTCGTGGATTCCGTGTCCGAGGTTCTGAGCATCAAGGGCGGCGACATCGAAGACGCCCCCAGCTTCGGAGCCAGTCTCGACACCTCCTGCATCCTGGGCATGGCCAAGTCGGAGCAGGGGGTCAAAATCCTCCTCGACATCGACAGGGTCATGAGGAGCGATGAGATGGCCTCGATCGGGATTGCCGCCTGAGAACCGGGATCCGGGGCCACCACCTCGATTCACACCCGCTTGCGGGCGTCCGGGGCCGTGCCGCTCATGCCGTGCTCGCCAGAGACCCGGCGGCCGGCGGCCGGACGCCCGCCTTGATCGATCCACGCTCACCTCGCCATCCTGAAGATATTTCTTGACACGTCAAATCAATTTGGGTCTAAAGCGAAACGACATTGTGCGAGACCTTTTGATTCTTATCGGAAGCTGGTAAATCGTCATGCCGGCGAAAGCCGGCATCCAGTCTTTTCAAGATCTCCTGGACCCCGGCGCCTGCCCCGGACTCCGATCCGGGGTTCGCCGGGGTGACATCAAGGGGGAGCTTTTCAAAGGTCTCTATGCATCATTGATGTTGCCGCCCTTTTTGTTTTCGCACGCATTCCAAAGGAGGAAAGCCATGATCGTGATGAACGTCAACGATAAACCAGACCAGAAGATCGAAACCTTCCCTTACAAGGGGAAGCCCCTTGAGGTGAAGAAGGTGTGGATCCGGTGGCTTTCTCAGGCGGGCACGAAGGATTCGGTCGAATACGGGCTGCGGTTTTTCACCGTAGGGCCCGGCGGGGAAATCCCTCTCCATAACCATTTGTATTACCAGACGATGTATGTCCTCAGCGGCAAGATGCACTGTTTCCAGCATGATCCCAACACGGATCAGGTCGTGGCGGACAGGGTCATCGGTCCCAATGACTTCATCTTCATCCCCACCATGGAAGTGCACAGCCTGAAGAATGAAAGCGACACGGAGCCGCTGACGTTCCTCTGCTGCATCGCCAACGTATTCGAGGAAGACAGCCTGTAGAATTGTCTTGGCTCGTCCGCGCTGACCGGGGTCTCGGCGTTTAAGCCGTGGATCCCATCTCGTCTTTCTCCGCCGTATTCCCTGACCCGGCTCGGGCATTCCGCCCCTGAAGCCCACCGGAGGCGGTGTGACGTTTTCGGCGCGCCGCGCCTCCGACGCGGCCTCTTGACCTTCCCGGGATTTATGTTGACACCGGGCCGCCGTCCTCCTACACTCGCCGTTCAGTACAAAAATGAAAGCTTAGAAACCCTTGAATCCGATGTCCATCTATCTGACCTTTGCCCTTGCCCTATCGAACCTTACCACGGTGCAGGGCGGCCGGGTCCTGATCTCGCTCTATGCGCTGAAACTCGGTGCGGGCCCCTTCGTCGTGGGCACCCTGGCCGCGATGTTTTCCGTGTTTCCGACGCTGCTCTCCTGGCAGGTCGGCAGGCTCACCGACCGTTTCGGCTCCCGCCTGCCCCTGATGCTCGGCGCGGCCGTCGGCTCCGTGGGCATGCTCGCGCCCTATTTCTGGCCGGGGCTGCCGGCGCTTTACGTCGCCGCCGTGACGAACGGCCTCCTGCTCGCCTTCTGCGGGGTCTCCCTGCAGAACCTGGTAGGCCTCCTGAGTGCGCGTGAGGATCTCTCGAAAAATTTCAGTAACTTCAGCCTCATGGCCTCGGCCGCCAACCTGGCCGGCCCCCTGTTTGCCGGATTCGCGATCGATCTGGCCGGGCCGGCCGCCGCCTCGCTCTCTTTTGCGGTGATTGCGTTCGTGCCGGTCGGAATGCTTGCCGTCTGGGGCAGCCTTCTCCCCGCGGCCTCGCGGGACATCAAACCGTCGGGAGGCGTCCGCGATCTGCTCATGGACTCGGGGTTGTGGCGCGTGCTGGCGACGAGCAGCCTCGTGGTCACGGGAATCGCCCTGTATCAGTACTACCTGCCGGTCTACGCCCATGGCATCGGGCTCTCGGCGTCGGCGATCGGCGTCATCCTGGCGGTTTTCGCGGCGGCGGCTTTCATCGTGCGGGCAGTCCTGCCGCGGCTGATCGAGCGGCTGGGCGAGGCGAAGCTGCTCGCTTTCGCCTTCCTCCTGGGTGCCGCGGGTCTGATCGCCGTGCCTTTGTTCGAAAACGTCGTCGCGCTCGGGCTGGCGTCGTTTGCCTTCGGTCTGGGGATGGGCTGCGGCCAGCCGATCACCATGATGATGACGTTCACCGGTTCGGCGCAGGGGCGCTCCGGCGAGGCGCTCGGGCTGCGCGTCACCGCGAACCATCTGACGCGGATGATCGGTCCCGTGGTGTTCGGGATGATCGGAACGGCATTCGGGATTGCGCCCGTCTTCTGGATCAACGCCCTGGTCATGGTTTCGGGTGGGGCCATTGCCGTGCCCAGTGTCGCCCGCCGCATGAAAAGAGGGGATCGGCGCTCCGCTCGGTCGGACGCCCGGCCCGAAGAAGATTCGGAAAATCAAGGAGGAACAATATGACAGAAAAGCCAAATGCAGTGAACGGGCCGGAGATGCTGATCCGGGATTGCATTGTCCGGTTCACGGCGTCGGAGGCCAACAGCCTCTATCCCGAAGGTGGGCGCGAGAAGGCGTGGGAGGAGCCGCTCGTCGGCTTCTCCCGGGGCGACGACCCGCTCTATAAATGGTTCAAGGAGGACATCGGGCCGTTCTACCTGACCCCCCTGGAGATCTTTGCCGGATCGTTTCCCGACGCAAAGGCCGCGGCGGGCGAGTTGACCGTGATCAGCTGGATCCTGCGGCACACGGAAAAGACCCGGGCAGACCACAGCCGTGAGAAAACGCTGCCTTCAGAGCGATGGTCGAGGTCCCGGAACTTCGGTGAGGCGTTCAACATGAAGCTGCGGGATCATCTGGCGGCAGAGCTCCGGGCAGCCGGTCACGAAGCGGTTGCGCCCTTGAAATCGCCCCTCTGGCGGCAGGAAAAATCCGCCCGCTACGATTTCGCCTCCACCTGGTCGGAGAGGCACGCGGCGTATGCTGCGGGCCTGGGCACCTTCGGGCTCTGCGACGGCCTGATCACGCCGCTGGGAAAGGCGATACGCTGCGGCTCCGTGGTCGCCAGGGTCGCGGTTCCCGCGACGGAGAGGCCCTACGAAGACCACCACGCCTACTGCCTCCACTACTTCAACGGCAGCTGCGGCAAATGCATCAAGCGCTGCCCGGCCGGTGCGATCACCCCGGAGGGTCATGACAAGCGGAAGTGTCTAGCCTACATCGATGAGGTGACGATCCCATTCATCCAGTCCCGCTTCGGGTTCAAGGCGCACGGCTGCGGTCTCTGCCAGACCGGAGTCCCCTGCGAGGCGAAGATTCCCGTCCCCGGGAGAGGCTGAATGGGCCTCCTGCTCCGGCTCCAAAAAATGATGCCGACCCCGGACCGGGACAAGGGGATCCATTTCATCCTCCTGTCCCAGTTCGGGCTGGCGTTCAGCTTCAACGTCGTCATGTCGTTCATGCCCTTCTATATCATCAGGGTCAGCACCTACAACCCGCACGACACGACGATCTGGATCGGCCTGATCATGGGGCTGAACTCCTTCGTCGGCGCCGGGACAGCCACCCTCTGGGGAAGCCTGACCGCGAAGTTCAACCCGAAATGGCTCTTCGAATCCGCCTTTCTGGCGAACGGGATCATTTTCCTGCTGATGGGGTTCACCGAAAGCCTGCCGATTCTGCTGATTCTGCGCCTGTTCCAGGGGGGGCTCGGGGGCGCCTCCACGGCGGGCCTTTTCATGATCACGCAACTGTCGGCCAAAGAGCGCCTGGCCGGAAATCTGAGCCTCTACCAGAATTCCATGACCGCAGGCGGGCTGCTGGGTCCGCCTGTCGGGGCCTATCTCGTCGCGCACCTGGGATACCTCACCCCCTTCATCGTCTCGGCCGCGATGATCGGCGTCTTCCTGCTGCTCTGCCACGTCTACGTGGCCGAGATCGGCAAGAAGGAGACGGACCGGAGCGGAAAGAGCTCCTTCAGCCGGGAGGTGAAGTGGGGTTGGGTGTTGAGCTTCATCGCGACCGCCCACCTGATTTTTCTGCCGAGCATTCTGCCCCACGTGCTCCAGGGATTCAATCTCGCGGAGAAGGATGCGCTGAAGGCGGCCGGATTCATCATGATGGGCTATACGGCGACGGCGATCATCGGCAGCTACGCCATCAGCCGCCTGACCCCCAAAGCGAAGCTGACCGGGGTCATCGTCGCCGCCTGTCTGGCTGCCTCGTTTTTTCAGGTTCTGCTCTATTTCTCCCAGGGAGTGGTCAGCTTCACGGTGATCCGCATGCTCCAGACCGGGGCGGTGGCGGCCGTGCTCCCGCTGGTGATGGCCAGCTTCGGTTCCCGGCTGGGCGGAACGGAAATCGGTTTCCTCAATTCGGCGCGCTTCGCCGGAATGGGTGTGGGGCCGCTCTTGGCGACCTTCGTCCTGGCGGGCTCGAACCTGCTGACGCTCTATCTGATCATCGCCGCCGCGACGGTCGCCCCGGTGCTGGCTTATCTCTTCACCATCCGAAAGGCCCCCCGCGCTGTTTCCGTGTAGGCCGTCGGATCACACTGGACATGGGCTTCCGCCGGTGTCACGGACGAGACGCTGAAGCGGGAATCCCACGAAATCTCCCGATGTCGGACGCATTCCATTGCCGGAGTCATGAGGGCTTCTCGGCAAAAAGGCCGTGTCAAAATGTCGTTGACACGGCAGGGAGGGAGCCACTATATTTTACGCGGCCCGGACAAGCGCCGGGCCGGAATCTTGAGGGAGCGCCCCCGTACCCCCGGCAGACGGGACGGGGTGCGCAACGACAACCGACCGTTTCACTGCCGTGAAACCCCGCCCGTGATAAGGGCGGCTTCAAATCCTGGACCGGCCGCGGGAATCCTGGGGGTCCGGGCAAATCAGAGGAGCTTTACCAATGAGATCGAGATCCACGTTCACGACGCTTGCGCTGCTGGCTTCAATCCTCTTCCTGATGTTCGCCCTATCGGCGTGCCGAGGACGCCAGGCCGTCAAATCCGATACGGCCCCCGCCGCTTCGACCACCACGGCCCCGGCAGCTTCGACCGCGGCGCCCGCCGCGAAGACGGCTCCGGAGGTCACGGTCAAGGAGACCCCTCTGGGAAAGAGGTATGACCGGGTCGTTTTCCAGAAGTTCGAGTACGACCCGCAGGTCGAGAAGGATTACCCGGGCGCCGTGGCCGAATGTGAAAAGAGCGCCCTCGACGCCACCAACGCCAAGAAGATCTTCTCCTCCGCCGAGCGGGAGGGCTCTTCGGCAAAGAGTGCGGGCACGCTGCTGATCAAAACCAGGGTGACCAATCTGAGGATCGTCACCGGCGCGGCCCGCTTCTGGGCCGGCCCGTGGGCCGGCGCCTCGGACATGAGCCTGCAGATGAAGCTCGTGGACGCGGCGACCGGGGCGGTGGTCAGGGAAAAGGAGCTTTCGACGAACAACAACCCCTGGGCCGCCTCCTGGACGTGGGGGAGCAGCGACCGGTCGCTGCCCACGGATCTGGGGGTGATGGTGGCCGAGTACCTGGCGGCCATCCAGCCGAATCGGTAGGGCAGGCCCTTTGACCCGCGCCAGCGGCATGAGGCGCCTCCGCGCATGCCGGGAGGTCCATGCGGCAGCCGGGTCATCCGGGAACTCCGGATCCCGGGTCGACCCGTTGGTCCCGGGCGGTTGCTCCGTCCGGATGATGAGGAGGCAGGGATGCAGATCCGACGTTCCTGGGTGATGCTGCTCATTCTCTGGATTTTCTGGGTGCCGGCCGGAGCCCAGGGCGCAGAGAAACCGCTCTGGGAAGTCGGCGTGGGGGTAGCCGCCCTGCGGCTGCCCGATTACCGCGGCTCCGACGTGTACCACAATTACCTGCTGCCCTATCCCTACCTGATCTATCGGGGCGACATCCTGCGGGTCGAACGGGAGCGCATCACCGGGCGCATCTTCGAGACGGACCGGGTTCTGCTCGACGTGAGCCTCTTCGGCTCCGTGCCCGTGAAAAATGATGACAATCCGGACCGCCGCGGGATGCCCGATCTGGATCCGACCTTCGAAGTGGGTCCCTCCCTCGACATCACGCTGTGGGAGCGACGGCAGGAGGGCTACAAGCTGAAACTGAGCCTGCCCATCCGGGCCGCCTTTTCGACCGACTTCACATCGGTTCGCCACGAGGGATGGGTGTTCCATCCGCGTCTCAATTTCGAAAAGAGCGACATCATCCCCGGCTCGGGGGTGAATCTGGGGCTTTCCGCAGGCCCCATGTTCGCCGACCGGGGTTATCACCGCTACTTCTACACCGTCGATGCGGCCTACGCCACCGCGGCGCGCCCGGCCTACGATGCGGGGGGCGGGTACAGCGGAACGTCCGTCTCGGCCGGCCTGAACAAGAAATGGGACCCATTGGTCCTGAACGCCTTCGTCAGCTGGGATTATCTCAAGGGGGCGGTATTCGCGGACAGCCCCCTGGTCAAGACCGAATCCTCCTGGATGTGCGGATTTTCCGTCTCCTGGATATTCTGGAAGTCATCCCGGATGGTCCCGTAGAACGAGCCGGCCGCCGAAGGAGGAGGATGCAGGATGGCGCCCAGGAAGATCATCATAGCCGACGACGAAAAGGACATCGTCGAGCTGGTGGCGTACAACCTGGAGAGGGAGGGGTTTGCCGTCCTCAAGGCCTCTGACGGGAGGAAGGCCTGGGAGATGGCCCGGAAGGAGAGGCCGGACCTCATCATTCTCGACCTGATGATGCCGGAGCTTTCGGGCACCGAGGTGTGCCGGATGATCCGCAGCCACCCCGACACGGCCGCCATTCCCATCATCATGCTGACCGCAAAATCCGAGCCTCTGGACCGGATTCTCGGCCTGGAGATCGGGGCGGACGACTACCAGACCAAGCCGTTCCACGTCCGGGAACTGGTCGCCCGTGTCCGCGCGGTGCTGCGGCGTTCCGAACCGCGGCCTGACGACGAAAAGCCGGGGTCGTTCGACTTCGGGGGGCTCCATGTCGATTTTCCATCCTATCGGGTCACGGTCGGAGGTCGGCCCGTTCAACTCAGCGCCCGCGAATTCCAACTGCTCCGATTCCTGATCACCCATCCCGGCCGGGTCTACAGCCGGGAGCAGCTGCTGGACCGCGTCTGGGGAGACGAGGCCTTCGTGGAGCCGCGGACCGTCGATGTCCACATCAGCCGTCTCCGGGGAGCGATCGAAGCGGACAAGGAGAACCCCCGCTTCATCCTGACCGTGCGCGGTATCGGCTACAAATTTGCGGACGGGGAGGCGGCGTGACGGTGATGGCGCCGTCCTTCTTTCGCGCCATCCCCGATTTCACGCGATATTCACCAGGCTGTCACGATCCTGTAACAAAAGCGCCCTATACTGCCTCCAAAATTCCTGAAGGAGGAAAGAGATGAACCGATATTTCAAACAGATGATTCTGATGGTTTCGTGCTTCCTGATCGCAGCCGGATCGGCCTTTGCGGAGAATATCGTGATCAAGGGGTCGACCACGGTCCTGCCGATCGCCCAGACGACCCTGGAGGCTTACATGAAGGCCAATCCGGGGGCGACCATCTCCCTTTCCGGCGGCGGATCGGGGGAGGGGATCAAGGCGCTCATCGACGGCTCGGTGGACATCGCGACCTCATCGCGGGAGATCAAGAAGACCGAAGTGGAACTCGCCAAATCGAAAGGCATCCGGCCGGTGGAGACCGCGGTCGCGATCGACGCCATCGTCCCGATCGTGAATCCGAGAAACGGGGTGGCCAATCTGACCGTCGATCAGTTGAGCCAGATCTACCAGGGAAAGATCACGAACTGGAAAGAGGTGGGAGGAGAGAACCTGCAGATCGTGGTGATCTCCCGGGACAGCAGCTCGGGCACCTTCGAGGCCTGGGGCGAGCTGGTTCTCAGGGGGGCGAAGGTGGCGCCGCGGGCGCAGCTGCAGGCCTCCAACGGGGCGATCGTCCAGGTGGTGTCGAAGAACCGCTACGCCCTGGGTTACATCGGCCTGGGGTACGTGGACAAGTCGGTGAAGGCGCTGACGGTCAATCGCATTCAACCTTCGGAGAAGACGGCCCTTTCCAGGGAATATCCAGTCTCCCGGTTCCTGTATATGATGACCAACGGCGAGCCGAAAGGGGAGGCGGCGAAGTTCCTCAGGTTCGTCCTGAGCCCGGCCGGCCAGGCCCTCGTGAAGAAAGAGGGGTTTGTCCCGGTGGCCAGGAAGAAATAGAGGGGTGAGGGTGAGCAAAGGCTTATGGAAACCGGGAAAAAGGCCCTGACGCGCCGGATCAGGGAGATCATCATCAAGAACGTCTTTGCCCTTTTGGCTTTCCTTTCGGTATTGCTG